>JBBKXT010000153.1:0-6456 GCA_037969625.1 Saprospiraceae bacterium | reverse complement strand
CGTTGATCTCTACCTCGATTTGCCTGCCGAAGCCCATGACGTACTCGTCGATGGAGTTATCAATCACTTCTTTCAGGAGGACATAGATGCCATCATCCGGTGATGATCCATCTCCTAGTTTTCCAATGTACATACCCGGACGCATACGGATATGCTCTTTCCAATCCAGGGTTTGAATATTCTCTTCGGTATATTGACTCATGGGCCTTTATGTAAATAGCAAAGATATGAGAGAAAATTTAAATGTGACAGGTTCGTGGATGTTTACCCAAACCTTAACAAATGAATGATGAAAGTTTCCTAATTCCCTTTAGCGGTAATGGGTGAGGTCCTGTGAAAAAAGGTAGGAAATGAAGCAGAAGCGCTATGTTGAAAGCCTTTATCTGCGGTTTCGGGATACTTATACTTCCGAACAAAACCCTTAAAAAATGCCACTAAATGAGCTTGCTCTATGTTACGGCTATTAGGTTTTGGATAAAAAGCTAAATTTGAAATAGTCCCATCGGGATTAAAGTATACGTTCAACCAGATTTTTGATCCTTTAATATCAAAAGCAATATCTGAAGCATAATCTTCAATATCCATCAGAAACTCGCTCCAGCCTTTATAGGCCCTATCAATATTGTCATTATAAATAGACAAAAATGCTTGGGGATGTTGCTGAGAAAGTTCGAAATAGGAATCTTCGTATTGCCCAATGAGGAATACCTCAGGTATACCTGTGGATTGATCGGCCATTTGGGCTTGAGCGCGATCAACAAAAAGGGTGAGTGTTATTAATATTAGATACTTCAAGGTTTGCGACTCTAAAACCTAACGATCTTGTTATGCCCAACAATATAGAAAAGAAATTTTAATTATCAGATGTAAAATAGAATCTCTGGGTATTTTTAACCTACCTTTTGAAGATACACGGATTCAGATATTCCATAGTCAAACCGTCAGGCGTCAAATTCTAAATTTAATATTACGATAAATGCTAATAGATATAGTACTGATAATGTTTGCAATATTTAGTTTTTGGTTGGGATTTGCCAAGGGTTTTGCTGGTACGTTGCTGCAAGTGACCATTTATTTCGTGGCGCTAATGCTTACTTTAGTAATTTCTCCCTGGTTGGCAGAAATCATCTCAAACACCTTCCCTGTGGGCAAGTTGTTTGCACTCCTATTTGGCACCATAGGAGTTTTTATACTGATCTGCTACATTTTCTATTTCCTGACCAAGCGATTGGATGCGAGTTTGAAAAGGCGTCAGCGAACGACTCAAAGCAAGCTATTGGGCGGCATCGTTATGACCATCACAGGTATTCTTATTTTTGGTCTTATGCTTGGTGCGATCCATCAATTTAATTTGATCAAAACAGCATCCAAAGAATCAAGTTTAACTTATAAATTTTTAAAACCAATACCAGAAAAAGCAAGTGCATTTGTAGAAACTTTCAAGCCTTTGTTTAGAAAATATTGGGAATCGATGGAGGAAACGGTGAAGGAAAATTAATTACGAATTACGAAACAAGACCTGGGATTCTTAGACCTCAGACCTTAGACTAATATTTCTCTCTTTTGCTCACCTCTCACTCACGCCTGGCGGACGTGATCTACCCCTGAACTACCTCCTGCGTCGGAGTTCAGGGCAAGCGCTGCGCTGCGATCCTCACCTATATAAAAAGGACGCGAGTCGCCGTCGCCAATTCCGATCCGTCGGAAAAGGCGACCATGGGACACTTAATGTAAAATTTAATTTTCTAATGACAACAACCCTTATAACCTTCATAAACCACATAAACATTTAAACGCTATCCTCTTTTCAAAAAAAGATATTACTTTTCATCCATCAGGCGCAAGGCCTATTGCAACAATCACCTTATCACTAAATAAAATTTGAGCCAAACCCAGCTACCGGACAAAACCTTACTCAATCGTTTTCGCAAACGAAAGGATAAGGAGGCGCTTGGTACACTTTTTCTCAGATACATGGAATTGGTCTATGGGGTTTGTTTGAAATATCTGGGGCAGCCGGAAGCTGCGCAAGATGCGGTGATGGACATCTACGAACACATTAATCAAAAACTTCCCGGTCATCAGGTGGACAACTTCAGTGGCTGGCTATATATGGTGAGTAAAAATCATTGTCTGCAGAAACTACGCAAGAAAAACAACTTCTTAACAGTATCACTAGATGATCCTTTTATGCAAAATGGGCAGGAAGCGCATCAGGAAGATGAGGAGTTTGAGTTATTTGCTGCTGAAAACATTGATGATCAGCTGCATGATTGCATTCATCAGTTAGCTGAAAAACAACAGAAATGTATCCGAATGTTTTATTTCGAAAAACGATCTTACGCGGACATTTGTGACAGTACTTCGCAATCGATGGATCAAGTGCGATCAAATATTCAAAACGGAAGAAGAAATTTAAAAAAATGTATTCAAACTAAAAGAAGCCTTGGTTCAGGAAAAGACATATAAGTGGATTCAGGCGCGATTGCGTGAGATCGATTCAGGTGCACTGTCTGAATCGGATCTAGAGCGTCTACAAGAGATCGCTAAGGATGATCCTTTTGTGGCGGATGCCCTTGAGGGTTTTCATGCACATCCGAATGCAGGCCATGCAAATCACTTTGAAGCCATTGAAGAAAAAATAAAAATCCAAAAGAGGGAAAGAAGACGCTGGCTCGTTCCTAATCTTGCTGTGACGGCGATAGCTGCTTGTTTGTTACTTCTCATTGGTGCTTATGCCGTGATCATGCGGATGGACAATGCGCCTTCGGAAACATTGATTGTTCTTGTCGAACCAGATTCTTTGCTGAACATGGATACTGTTTCCGGCGCCGTTGCCATGGAATCAAGTCCATCCAATGCCAATACCAAGGAAGAAAAAATCAGCGAACCACCTGTTGCACGCATAGAACCTAAATTCAGCAAACAAACTCCATCAATTCCAGCGAAAGTAAGCAGCAAACCTGCCGGCAGAAGTGCTACCCTTAGCGACCAACCTGCAAGCGCCAATGAAAATTTCGCGCTCGATGGTGTGTCCGTTTCAAAAAATAATATCCAGCGCATATCGGGACAAATCGTTGATGCAGAAACGAAAAAACCTTTAGCCTTTTCTCCCTTTCTTGTAGGCTTCTCAAACAAACTTTCTTTCACGGATACAAATGGGAAATTTGATTTTGAAATTCCGGAAGTTGATTTTGTGATGAACTTAAAACATGCGGGATATGAAGAGCGTACACTCATCGTGACGGCTAGTGAAAAAACACTCGAATTAAATCTCGTCCCTTCCAAAGAAAATGAGATCAAAACTTCGGCAGCTGATATATCAACCCATCAAGATGAAAATGCAGCAGCTTATTTTGCCTTCAGAAATTACATTGCCGAGGCATCTCAACTACCACTTGGCACAGGTATTTCTTCAAATGGAAAGAAGGTCACGATTTTATTTATTGTTGATCAAACGGGGCGGCCGCAAGACATTAAAGTGGGCGACTCCACTGGTGGCAAGGCACATGTAAAGGAGGCATTGAGACTGATCGGTTCAGGGCCGGATTGGGCTTGTCCGGGTGGACAGGGAAATTGTAGGCGGAGTTATACGTTTTGGTTTCATTGATGAACAAGTGGAAAAGAAAGACGCGATCGGAGCGCAGCGTCCGACTGAGGCGGATGCATGCCGACGATTGGAGGTCGTTCAGGGGACGCGAGACTGGCGACAAAACGTCACAAGACTCGTGACTTGTTTATTCTCAGCGCATAGGAGTATTCCTATAGAAGTGTGCGTCTCACTCGCCCCTCACTATTCACCAC
Organism: Saprospiraceae bacterium; assembly: GCA_037969625.1. Taxonomy (GTDB): domain Bacteria; phylum Bacteroidota; class Bacteroidia; order Chitinophagales; family Saprospiraceae; genus Opimibacter. The sequence goes on along the minus strand of JBBKXT010000153.1, from coordinate 2,652 downwards.
TCACCATAATCTCGAATGAAGAAAATACATCATCAAAAGCTTCTTCGCTAACAATTACATTTTCAACGTTTGCCAGTTCGGGTCCTTGTTTACACCAATTGACAAGTTCCATCATCTTATCTAATGGACCTTGCACAAGGGCCCCGACCGAACCATCTTTTTGATTCCATACCTGCCCTTTAAGGCCAAGAGAAAGTGCTTTATCTTTTGTGGACGCGCGATACCATACGCCTTGCACTTTCCCGGTAATCAGGAGTCTGAATGTTTTCATAATAGAAGTTACTAAACGCCGGCGCTGGTGATCATTGGAATATCTGCCATCGTACGCAGTCCGGGTGTTGCTTTTAATATCGACTTGCAGGCATTGAGGATAATGGCGCAGGTAGCGATGTCCCCGTGAACACCTTGCATAATTCGTGAACGGATATGTGGTGTTCCGAAGATTTCAATTTCGTCATAACAATCCAACTCACCGACGGTTGCCTGAAATGTGAGTTTGATTTTCTCTTCTCCGTTAACTTTACCAATACCTGTTTGGCGCACACCTGATGCCTGACCGGAGATAATTTTCAATGCGGTTGTTTCAATGTTGCGCTGGGCAATCACCGGTTCTATTTTATCTTCTTTGCTATCCAGTTTCCAGCCTAATTGTTGGGCGATAAATGACATAGATTCTGTCAAGCCGACGTGTCTCAGGCTGCCGTCATTTTTTCTTTTTTCAAATTCGTCGAGGTTGAGTCCGGCACCGATTTTCTTTTGGAAAGGGATGCGGCGGAACTGAGCATCCTGATATCGTCGCACCTCTACTCTATCGACGTGATTACACAATCCGGTAAACATAGCCGGCAGGGCATCCATCAGAAATCCGGGATTCACGCCTGTCCCTAATACGGCGACACCTTTATCTCTGGCGGCTCTATCGATGGTATCGGACCACTCTCTCGAGCCTTCCCAGGAATAGAATAACTCCTCGCAAGTGGAGACGACCGGCAATCCAAGACTAATCAGCTCAATAAGTTGTGGTCCGATACTGGGCAGGTCAGAGACTGTGGCCAAAATAGCCACCTCTATCTTTTCCAAATAATCATAACTATTTGAAATCAGCACGCCTGTGGCTTGCTGGTTGCCGTGGAGGCCCATATCCTTTCCGGTGAGGGTGGGATCGATATCAAATATGTGAGTGATTAAAATATCTTTTCTTTTCAGGGATAAATTATAAATATTGATGCCCATAGGACCGGCACCAACGAGTGCGACATGGATAGGATGTTGTAAAGCCATAAAAATGTATAAGTCTCTGTGATTGAGGGCCAAAAGTAAGATATTCTTTGGTTTAGATCAAAATATTTACTAAAATATGGGCTTGAAAAGGTGGCATATCAAACTCATTCTCAGCAAATCATCAGGATGAAACTACCTAGTAGCAAAGGATAAGTGATGAATACTACCCGAAAAAAACGAAAACATTCTATATTTGCGCTCCGTTCACAACAAAATCGCCCGGAGGGGTGGCAGAGCGGTTGAATGCACCGGTCTTGAAAACCGGCAAGGTGTCACAGCCTTCGAGGGTTCGAATCCCTCCTCCTCCGCCTTCGCTCGCCATAGTCCTAGTTTTAGGACGAAGGCGAGTTTTTTGTTTTCAGAAATTTATTCTATAGATAATGTGGCGAGCTACAGCGGACAACGTCCGCCTCCCTCTTAATAGAGCTTCGCTCGCCATAGTCCTAGTTTTAGGACGAAGGCGAGTTTTCAGAAATTTATTCTATAGATAATGTGGCGAGCTACAGTCGCTATGTGCCATAGCCTTTACAGCGACGGCACACGGACAAGGTCCGCTATTAATTACAAATACTGCATTTATGTTCCTCAATAAACTTTCTTCGCATAATCTCAAAACCATCAAATCCATACAATGAATATCAAACCATTAAAGACTCCCCTTGCACTTAATGGCTTAAATCCCTAACTTTATTAAAAAAGGAATTCGTCCCTGGGGGTTGGGATTTCAAACAGCTAAAATCGTGATATTTAATAAGCCACAATACGTATATCTTCTTTCATGTGGTGATGGATCAAGCTATGTTGGCTGTACCTCTAACATGCATGAGCGGCTCAACAGACACCAAAATGGCTGGGTTCCAGCCACAAAAGCTCGATTGCCTGTAGAGCTTAAATTATTTATTACTTTTTCAGATAAATATCTCGCTTTCGAATTTGAAAAGTATTTAAAGTCAGGATCAGGCAGGGCATTTTGTATAAGACATTTAGTTTCAAAACAATCTTAAATCATTTATTTTCTTTCCTATTTAGTTTAGCAGCTCACCGTCTTAGGGATCGACGAAGTCATTCGTTATTCCTGGCATGTGCAACCTACTTTTTCGCAGATTAATACTTCACTCTGGTCAACGCTGTTTCCATCATTAACATCCAGTTTTGACCGTCCCGACTATATTCTCCTGTGCCTCTCCATTGATCCGCAGCAGTAAAATCAGTCGTGAAACGCATCGTGCCTCCACTGTGGGGAATAGGCAATTTCCATTGAATAACTTTGTCACTCACGAATTCAATTTCAGTGTCAATCACATCCCCTTTTTTATACGCACGCATTTGCCATTTTCCGGTTGCAGGGTCTTTTGATATCGTGCCATATGC
>JBBKXT010000152.1:0-9118 GCA_037969625.1 Saprospiraceae bacterium | reverse complement strand
GGCGAAGGAAAGGAAACCACTTTACTCAACTCGATACACGGCAATCCTGTTGCGTATTCTCGGTCAGGCGGAGTTGATTTTAATGAGATATTGGAATATGGGCGGAAGACGGGAGGTCCGGCACTGCGGAAGATGACTTTTCCGGCCAGAGGCAGGATGCTGAAAGAACTAGCCCTCTACCTCTTCGACCGAAAAGATAAATACTATCCGATTAGTTTTCAAACCGGCGCGACCAAAGCAGATAGCTGGGTCGATATTGAGGGCGGTATTGGCAATCTATTTGCCAATGCAAGCCTAAGACGTAATTTTCCTGATCTACCCTATCATGTGGAAGGAGATGCCATTAAGATTTCCAAGACGGGCAATTTTATCGGTCATCACATCATGGTGCCCAAACAAGGAATTGCGATTCATATCAATGCTTTTAATTTTCCAATCTGGGGAATGCTAGAAAAAATCGCTGTAAATCTTTTAGCGGGTGTACCTGCTTTAGTTAAGCCGGCAACAATTTCTTCCTATGTCACCGAAGCAATTTTCAGAGATATCATTGCGTCAGGAATTCTTCCCGAAGGAAGTGTGCAACTATTAGTAGGATCTGCACATGGCATTCTTGATCATGTGCAATCCCAGGATGTTGTCACCTTTACCGGCTCAGCTTCTACAGGACAAATGTTGAAAGGTCATCCAAGAATTATCTCTGAAGCTGTTCCTTTTAATCTCGAAGCTGACTCACTCAACTGTAGTGTGCTTGGTGAAGATGCAGTACCCGGCACTCCTGAATTTGATTTATACATCAAAGAGGTCCGAAAAGAAATGACCTTGAAATGTGGCCAACGTTGTACCGGTATACGAAGAGCTATTGTGCCTGCTCATTTATTGGAAGATGTTCAAATTGCATTAGGCAAAGCGCTTTCGCAAACTACGATCGGTGATCCACAAGTAGAAGGTGTCCGCATGGGTGCTCTCGCCGGAAAATCGCAAGTCGAAGAAGTCAGAGGACAAATTGAAAAGCTATTGAAAGAAACTTCAATGGTGTACGGTGATATGAATAAAGTGGATCTGATTGGTGCTGACGCAGCTAAAGGTGCTTTCCTTTCACCTATGTTGTTAGTGAATGAAAAACCACTTTCTTCAACACTCGTTCATGAGGTCGAAGCGTTTGGGCCTGTATGCACTTTGATGCCCTACAATAATCTCGACGAGGCTATCGAAATTTCAAAAATGGGTAAAGGATCTCTTTGCTCATCCATCGTTACATTCGACAATGAAATTGCCAAAGATTTTGTTGTCAATGCTGCTTCCCACCACGGAAGAATTCTTGTTTTAAATCGGGAATGTGCAAAAGAAAATACCGGTCATGGTTCGCCACTACCGATGCTTACGCACGGAGGTCCCGGTAGAGCGGGAGGTGGTGAAGAAATGGGAGGCATGCGTGGTGTGATGCATTATCTTCAACGATGTGCGATCCAGGGTACAGCTACTACCCTCACCGAGATCACCTCTACCTATCAGTATGGTGGTGACTATAAAGATCCGGGTGTACATCCTTTCCGCAAATATTTCGAAGAATTAAATGTGGGTGAAACGATCATCACGCATAAGCGGACAGTAACGGAAGCGGATATCGTGCAGTTTGCGAATGTCAGTTGGGATCATTTTTATGCGCACACGGATATCACGTCGCTGGAGGGAACTACTTTTACAGAGCGTGTGGCTCATGGTTACTTTGTGCTGTCTATGGCAGCAGGATTATTTGTTGATCCGGGCAAGGGACCTGTATTACTTAACTATGGTGTGGAAGAATGTCGCTTTACAAAACCGGTGTATGCCGGCATGACACTTGGCGTAAGATTGAGTGTCAAAGAAAAACTTCCTGTTGATCCAAAAGATGAAGACACCGTCTTGCGAGGGATCGTAAAATTTCTCGTGGACGTTTATGATGAAACTGGCGAGACGGTGGCTATTGCTACTATTCTGACGATGGTGGAAAAGAAGGAGAAGATTTGATTGGAAAAGGGTTTTTAACGTTTCATCTTCAGAATAAAAAATAGTTTTGACAAGTAATACCCGCCTAACTTCTAATCTCTTGACCTTAAACCGTTAGTAGCTATTTGACAACTTCTCAAAGCACAGATTATTTGATTAAATAGTTTCGCTTCGTGTTGTACATCAACAAATAGCCTCTCTTGTTTGCATCGGTTAGAAATGATCGGTTCACCAGCGATTCCATCAGTGGCTGGCGTTGGAGATATGGATTCAACAGCTTTTCAACTCTCTCTTTGACCACCCCTATCCTTTTCGCAAATTCTATGAAATCGCTTTTAGAAGCATGTCCACTATTTTTGAATTCCACGCTTTTGAAACCATCAGCAAACAATCCCGCATCCAAAGCAAAATCCGTGTCATCTACATGTAGTCTGGTATTGATCAAGTCATATGCAGGGCTTAGAAAATAATCTCCTTGTGATGATTCAAGCAATGCAAAGTTTTTCAAGTGGGCATCCCCGTTGGAGTATAGAAAATTGAAAACTACCAACGAAAAATATTTTTCAATTTCCACTCTCCAGGCTGGAACATATTTTTGTATCAGCATGCCTACTTCTTCATAGCTGTAATCATACTTAAAATTGTCTCCGGCATTATCTTTTGTTTTACCTGCCAGCGTAGCAAAATCTTCCTTGCCCAATTTTCCACCATCTTCTTTTACATCAAACCTTTTGGTGATGTATGCAGGCGAACCATACATGAAGAATATCATTGCATTTTCCGCTGTGTTTAATCCATAGACCTGTTTGGCGATTTGCATCGTCAGATGCTCGTTTGCCGGTACCTGATCCACTTTCTTTAAATCTCTTGGTATCGGTTTGAGGATGTATGTCCCCTGCTCCCCTTCATTAGTCAAACGCAATTGATTTTTGTCAAGAAGAAAACTCAATTTTTCCTGTACACCGGATATGGATATATACTTGCGATTCTGCATGAACTGTTCTGCCACTTCTTCGCTTTGCTGTGGTGGCGTATAAGGCAACACGTGGCTTACTTTTTTACCATTAAACAAATTCCGCAAGCAACTCGGACTGTAGCTAGAAAATCCTTCTGCGAGTGTGCACGGGCAATATTTCAATTCATCTACATTCATGCTTTGGTTATTGGTTTTACCGTTACAGCGCCTATAGTGTCATACTGTGCGGTGGCCATCAGCAATCCAAAATTGTCTTGTGTATCAACTTTCCACTGGGTGCATTGCACTTTCCTATTGACACCTTCACTTAACATGTTAAAGAAAAATGGAAATAAAAATGTGCTGCTATACGCTTGCTGCGTTTTTGGTAGTGTTAAACTGACAGCGGGTTGGTTTGAATCATTAAAATAATTATCGTCATAGTGAAATATAAAATGCTGTCGGTTTACTTCTGTTAGCGTTCCGGCCAATGTTCCGTTGCGATATATTTCCATTGCTCTCATTTACTCGATGTATCTATTTAACAATCAAAGTGAGTTCCATTCCTAAAACTTCTGCCAGCTTGCTCAACACCTCCAAGGAAGGATTCCCCTGGCCCCTTTCCACTTTATATAAAGTATTGGTGCTCACTTGTGCCAATTCAGCCAAATGAGGTTGAGTGATGTTCAGTTCTTTTCTTCTCTTTTTTATGGTTTCTCCAATCAGATTGGCTAACATTATAATGTGATTTTAATGTAAAAATACAGTGATTTCCGCAAAAAAGCAATATTAATCACACTATAATGTGATTTAGTGTTCATTTTTTAAAAAAATGAGCGTTGAAAATGGTTAAATCACACGATAATGTGATTTGCGCTATAACATTGACCCGACAGACTTAAACTAAACGTACCACTGATTTGAAAATCAATGACTTATTAATCTTATGCGGAATAATTAGCCTTAAGGGTTACAGCCTGGAACTCTAATGAGCAAGATGAATTCCCTTTCATAGGAAATTCATTTAGAAATGTTTTTTCGCAGCTACGGGAGATGATCCGTCCTGACTGTCCATATAATTCCTTGCCGATCTGATGGCGGAAACGGAACATCATTATGTTAAATGCTAAATGGCTAGATTTCCAAAATGCATTAAACATAATACACATCCCATCTTCAAACTTAAACCCTTAATATTGCCTTCTCAATCCAAAAGCATAACCTATGGAAGGCTCAATAGATATTTCGATTACCAACCACATCGCCGAAATCACCTTTTCACATCCGGCACACAATTCTATGCCGGGACATCTACTGGATGCGCTGGCGACACAAATCAAAGAAGCGGGAGAAGCTTCCGATGTCCATGTCATTGTCCTACGCTCCGGTGGAGATCGTACCTTTTGTGCAGGCGCCAGTTTTGATGAATTGATGAAGATCACCAACTCCTCCGATGGCAAACAGTTTTTCCTAGGATTTGTGAAAGTGATTAATGCGATTCGCTTGTGTCCAAAGATTGTCATTGGTCGCATACAAGGAAAGGCAATTGGTGGTGGTGTCGGCATCGCTTCTGCAGTAGATTATTGCATGGCTACTAAATATGGTTCAGTCAAGCTCAGCGAACTAGCCTTAGGGATCGGTCCATTTGTGATTGGTCCGGCCGTGGAAAGAAAAATAGGTTTGAGTGCTTTCAGCCAATTAGCGATCAATGCCACTGAATGGCAAACAGCCGAATGGGCCAAAGACAAAGGATTGTACCATGAAGTTTTTGATGATGTCGAACAGCTTGATGCTTATCTGGCTGAGTTTACCAAAACACTAGCTGAGATGAGTACATCTGCCATGCATGCATTGAAACAAGTGTTGTGGCATGGCACCCAACACTGGGGAGAACTGCTCGATGAGCGCGCTTCGATCAGTGGTCGCCTGGTGATCACAGATGCTTCCCAAAATGCCATTCGAGCTGTCAAAAAATCTTAAATAATTACACTACTAGGATCCACCAAAAATCGAAGTGAAGTCAGTAGCGACCCCAATTCGGAACGCAAAATTCTGGTATTTATAATCCTGCCATGAAGTCACAAACTCCATGCGAATCACTCGAAATAGGTAATTGATACCGTATCCAATCTCCGCATATTGATTTGACTCCGGACTTATCAGTGTATTGAAAATGACATTCTCCCGAATACCCTGTCGCTTGAAATAAGTCAGTTGGGTTAAAGCAAAATGTCTGAATTGATAATTAAATAGTCCGTAAGCAAATTCATCATTCGAACTATACAGGTAATAGTCCAACATTCGAAAAGAACTGACTGGATTACTTGGTGCCCCTATCATTTGGTTGCCCGGAAAATGAAGGAAATCGTGGAAGTATTGTGGCTTGTCATCACCCAGGAACTTACCTGCAGCCAATCGCATGGTGAGTACGCTTCCAGCCCCAATTGTTTTCTTTGCATCGAACTGAGCAGTGACCAGATCAAATGGATCATTGTCCTGTCGCCACCCTTTTCTGTATCGCATGGTCAGCATAGGTGACCGACTGAAATCTTTGGACTTAGCACCATTCTGCACGCGATATTTCCAGAAGGGTTTTACCCAGGCAGAGGCTTGTGTGATGATCGCCTCATGATCATCAAATACATTGTCATCGCCGGCCAGATGTGCGGGATCATTATTGGTGTAGAGTCTTTTTTTGCTATCAAAAATTATAAAATCCGTTGTGTTTTCTAATTGCTTGCGATCGGCGTATTCACCACTCAAGGTATAACCAAAACTCTTGGAAACTTTTTGTTCATAAGTAATACGAGCAAACTGCTGCTCATATATTTTCATATAGTTTTGGTTGACAAAAAGGGTATACAGGGAGTTGGCCCATAGTGGAATCAATCGATCGTAACCATACTGACGCGTTTGGTTCCCGCCTTCCATCAGGACATTCCATCCTTTGCCAAACAATTTAAGCCTGCCCTCGTAATTAAATGCTTCTCTAGAGATGGCATATCGTCCAAAAACTCCTGCTTTCCAATTAATATCTTTTTTAATCTTATTGCCGAACTCAAAATCATATCCGAAATGAAAACCATCTACTGTATTAAAATTGATTGATTGTGCCGGGGCTTTCATTTCCATATAGAGTTTATCGCTCAATTCATAGCGACCACCCAGAAGTAAATGATACCATTTAAATTTTACTCGTCGTTTGACCTGGGCCGAAAACCCATCTTCGCCTAAGGTCAGCGTAACTGAATCCTGACTATCAGAACCATCTTCCATATCATCCGGAGAAGGGGCTATGAGTGCAATACTATCCTGCACACGATATCCTTTGACTTCGTAGTCTGTGAGTGGCAATGGCCTAACAATGGACCAATACATAGAATCAAACTTGTACGCTGTACTATCGATCACCTGAGCGCTCAGATTGGCAATACTAATCGTATCTGCATCCGGAAGTGATTCAATCTCCTGCCGCTCATACTCACGCATCATTTTTCGGAGTTGCTTGACGCTCAGCTCTTCGCCATTTTCTAAATTATTCAATCCTTCATCAAAAGATTGATTTTTCATTTTCTTATCGGCGATTTTTGCATCTTCTTTTTCAACTTTTGGATCAAGGACGATCACGGGTACTTCAAGATCCGGGTTGAGTTTAATATCATAATCACTCAACTTTGCAAAATACCGGTATTCAAAACCAAAGCCAAAAATATCTCCGGTGACGTCATAGATTTCATGCACGGGAAGCCATACTTCTTTTTCAACTTCTTCAAACTGTTGCTTGATATCAAACTGAATACCCCAGATATACGTCGTAAAATCAAGACTATGGATACTCCAAACATTATCAACGATATAAATCACCCCTTCGAAAACTGAATCCCCTTTTCCTCTTGGTATGACCTTTATCTTATTGATGACTTGATCTCCATCTTCAATAAATCCTAAATATTCAAACCGATAATGAAGGAATGCATCCGGGGCTAAAGGAGAAATACCAGCAACTACCTTGGCTTCATAAAAACTACTATATACGAAGCCCATAGGACTGGTGTTATTATCTTCGCCGCTCGTGCGTATGGAGATCACGGTATCACGATATTGATCAGGTCTTGTATAGTGTAGCTTGCTCACCGATTCCTGTGTAAAAGCGGTCGTCGAATCTATCCCTTCTTCGGCCAAAGCTTTGTTTATTTTTTTTCTAAAAAGGAAAGGTACTTTGATTAATCTTCCGCTTCCTTTTACATAGACCATTGCATTGTATTCATCCACTTGCATGGAGTGATATTTGGCTTTTGCAATTGCTCTTCGCATAATGGTATAGGCCGGATCCTCCCCTTTTCCGGAGACTGTGGCTTCCGCGAGTTCGATGGCTTCGGGAAGCATCACTGCGGTAAATTTCGTCATGGATGAACCGACCTGAAACACTGTATCTAATGGTCGGAAGCCGAGATATTGAAATCTAACGCGGTGCGTTCCGGGGGACATTCTCAAGGCATATTCACCTTCTACATTGGAGGCGATGCCGTGATTTGTTTCCATATCGATGATACTGGCAAATGGCAAAGGCTCCCCATTCGTATCAGTAATCGTACCTTTAATTCCCTGACCTTGAAGGCTATAAACAAAAATAAAAAGGGCGGAAACAATAATTATCCTCATTTTCTCTACGTGCATAATTCGATGGTTCTTTGGCTAAAGATATGGTTTCAAGACTTTTTGCAAAGGCACAATGTTACAGGATAATTCCATTAAATTTCCATGCAGAGTAAAGAAACCGGTGTGAAAAATGAACCTATGAGTTAATTAGAAGAACATTGACAATTCTACTATCTTGCCCCAATGGTAACCACCAATGAAAATATATTTTACAAAATATTGGTCATCAGCGACTATCAAAGTATCAGCCATACCCGTGCGGAGGCGGAGGTTTTTGTCAAACTAGCCGCTCTGGGGCATACGGTTCATATCATTACGGTGAAGGGTGCAGATTATACGGATCGGTTTCGAGCAGCCGGCATAGAAGTCCATGATGTACATCCAACCAAAAAGTTTTCCATTCCTTTTATTAAATCTCTTCGAAAATTAGTCATCGACAATCAATATGACTTTGTGCATGCATTCAACAGTAAAGGTTTGACGAATACCATTTGGGCATTGATGGGCTTGAAGGCAAAACTAATTACCTATCGTGGATATGCCGGTCAAACGCACTGGTACGATCCGGTGATGTATTTAAAATATTTTCATCCCAGAGTTGATCATATTGTTTGTGTTAGCAAGAATATTGAAGATATCCTTGCGCAAAACATGATCGGTGGCCGCAAAAAACTAAGCACGATTCCAAAGGGTCATGATCTTGCCTGGTACCAGGATATCGTTCCGGTGGACAGAGCTTCTTTGGGTATTCCGGAGGATGCTGTTTTAGTATGCTTTTTGGCCAACAACCGACCTTTCAAAGGGCTTCGTTATTTGATTGAAGCGACACATCTTTTATCCAAGGAACTTCCTTTGCATTTTTTGTTTGTTGGCCAAGGATATGATGATCCTGAAACAATACAATCGATGAACGAAAGTCCATTTTCTGATCGATTTTACAAAGCTGGATTTCAAAAAAACTCACTTCCTTTTCTTGCAACTTGTGATTGTCTCATATCGACATCAACCCATGGCGAGGGATTATCAAAAGTTATTGTTGAATCGATGTCTCTGGGTATCGCGCCGATCATCACAGACATCGGAGGAAATGAAGGTCTGCTAGAAGATGGCAATTCCGGATGGATGATTCCGATCAAAGATCCACAAGCGATAGCCACTGCTTTGACTAATATGGCTTCAGACAAATCAGAGAGAGAACGAAGAGGAAAAAATGCGAAGGAGCACATACGACAGCACTTTAATATTGATCGAAGTGTGGAGCTTTTTTTGGAGATGTATTGGAGAATAACGAAAAAGGGTGAGCGGTTAAAGGTGAACGGGAAATTACGAAAATAAAAATGGGCAAAAAAAGATCTCCTTTGCTGAAGCTACGGCGACTAAAAGAGTAAGAGGCAGAAAAGTAAAATCCGCGTATCATGCCGATGCAAGGAGTTTGCTCCTGCATCTCTGTTTACCATGAAGGACTACACTGCGTTTACCATGAAGGACTACACTGCGTTTACCATGAAGGACTACACT
>JBBKXT010000151.1:0-3100 GCA_037969625.1 Saprospiraceae bacterium | reverse complement strand
GAAATCTATTGGTGAATGATTTATAGAGGACATCATTCACCTTGGGTTGATTCATTTTTTCTGAAAGGGTGATGTATTCTGCCAGAAGATCTGCTTGTCCAGGGCGATCCGGATAATTAATCATATAGCTAGTGTATAGTTTTCTGGCTTGCGTTGGTGGGCCAAACTCAGAGGCAATCCTGGCGGCTTCGAGGACGTAGCGGGCAGACGTGGAATCTTGGTAGCCATAGACCAAAACGTAGTCATTCATTGTCTTGATTAAAGCTTGGGCTGTGTTTTTTGTTGAAGTATCCTGATAGGCAACCCGGGCGGTATCGACGGCTTGTTGTTCCAACGATATTTCCTTTTTACACCCTAGGGAAAGGGTCAATAGTAGAATGAATCCAATTGATCTCATATGCTTTATATTTCGGAATGGTAAAGGTAATTTGCTTTATGGTATAATACTATCTAAGGCTGAATTGTAAAGATGAAAACTAGAAGCCATAAATCATGATTATTCACTATTATTTATGTCTGAGTGCCGTTAATTTTTCAAAAATCCAGTTTTTGCTGACGACACCTTGAGTGGATTCTAATTCCTTGGTGAGCTTGTCAATCTGTTTGATATCACCACTCGAAACTTTTGAGAGTTTGCGGACGATGCTGATCGTATTCAAGTAGTGCTTTCTTCGGGTCGCCGGAAGTTCTTTGTTTCTATTCAGATACACTCTGAAAGTATCTAATAAGGAGTGTAGAGCCTCTATCTCATCAAGCTCGTAATAGCTCGCCATGAGCAGGGTTTTAGAGTTGAGATTGTAGGTCATGTCATCGTATTCGACCTGACTAAGTTGGCTGATGACCTTTTCGTATTCCTTTTTGTAAAAGTAAAGTTGTGCGAGATTGAAAGTGATTGCATTTTGTCTGAATCGGATATCCAGGTGTTTGCTGTATTCCTGAATAAAATTCTCTATCCAATCGAATTCATTGAGTCGTAGGCCAGCTGTCACAATATTTTTAAACGACCACGGAGATATGTTGCCTCGAACTAAGAGAACGCCATTTTCAAGAGATTTTACATATAATTCAAACATTTCCCGCATGTACTCCATTTGTCCAGCATTAATTTTCTTTGTGCTGTAATTAAGCGCTGCGTCTAATATTTCCTTTGCTTCAGTTTCTGGGAATAATTGAATATGTTGATCAATAAGTGCTCTTAAGTGTTCATAATGGACTTTGTTATCCGGCTCTTTATAGGTAAGTAATATTTGATAATAGATTACTATTGGGGGCACGTCAGAATAATCATGGCTTTCTACATGCTTAATAATTTCATCTATAAATAACATATTATAATCCAACGCAGCGACATGCTGATGATTTAATACAGTGCAATAGTATCTTAGTTTCTCTGCCAGGTAAAATCGATCTAAATTTCGAGCGATACTTTCAATATTTGATTTGGTACTTCGCTCTAACTGAATTCTACTTAGGTCATAAATGCTCTGTTCTAATTCATATTGGTAATAATAAAAGGAAGCTGGTTTCAGTTCCTGCTCTTCAACAAGTCTTTGTGCAGTTTTAAGTGCTCCAGCCTGCAGTTTTTCAAGACTTCTGTCATAAATTGTTTCCAGCAGGTATTTGGCTTTGTGAATGGGGTTTGCTTCAAAAGCCTCCTGAGCGTAATAATCCTGAACGGTTTTTAATAAATCGCTTTGAAGTTTACGGTACCTGGACGGGCTGAACACTTGTTTTGGGCCAAAACAGATGGTCCATAAGTCTGCATCGGAAATGGGTTTTATTCCGCCTTGTTTGAGGTCTTTTTTGATCCACTCAAATAGCTTTATGATAGGTTCATTCTGATTAAAAAAGGGACTAGCCACAAAACGGTGTAGCCTGTTCAGTTCATGTCCATTGAGATGGATGATCGCCTGATAGAGTTTTCCCTCACGCATAAAGACAAATATTATACATTTTTTTCAATTTTGTAATATTCTGACAATCTGCCGAAAGTGTATGGCGATAATGTATATTTATTAAGCAGTTTTCGCTATTTTTGAATTTCTTCCATGAAATAACATGCTGAATTTCAGCAATATACGAATTGAGAGTAAGAATTCATGAGAATTTTACAGAAAAATGCATAATCTACGAACTGATGTTTGTATCTTGCATATGTTTAAATAACTAAAACCACATCTTGCAGGAGCCAAAAATGAAGAATCTGTTTCACATACAGACCCTTTTGGTAGTGATCTATTCACTCCTGTTCATTCCTGTAGGTATTAGCCAGTTAAACGATCCCATTGTTGTCAATATTAAAAATTCCGGATCCAGTTTCTCAGATCAGTTTTCCGCTTCCACTGATTACGTTTATAGTATTCTGGAGCAATCTAATGATGATTTAGGAACCGTAAGCTTCGTAGAAGGGACCAATACCTTGAAGTTTATGTTCACGCCGGAGATCGGAGCAGTTGGCTATTCAGATATTATTATCAGCTATTTCACATTGGCAGTTCCAATGCATCCTGTTACCAAACAATACAGGATCAATATAGCGGATGAAATAGTCGTAGCCGGCAATGACCAGTTTGTCATGGAACTCGGTTCGGTTGATTTTCCTTTGGATGTATTAAGTAATGATTCTGCAACGAGTGGACCGTTGACAATTTCCACAGTTTCTGTTTTAAATACCGGCACAGCCTCGATTAGCTCAGGTGGTGATACAATAATATTTACTCCTGATCCTGAATTTATTGGAGATACATGGATTCAGTATATCGTTTGTGATACCCTTGGCAATTGCTCAAAAGCAAGTGCGCATGTATTAGTAAGCGATCCGGATATAACCCAGTTCTCGTTTCATAAGTTTTTGTTGAACAGAGATCAGCTCGAAATTTTGACGCCAAATGCAGGATATCAAATAGTTGACAATCCTGCTCATGGGCAACTCGATTCAATCAACCCAATTACCTGGGAATTTTCACCTGAAGCAGATTTTTTTGGTCTAGATACCTTTATTTTGGAACTAGGTCAGGGTGTGACGATGGAATATCATGTCACTGTGTACGAAAAAGCGTTGAATGCCCAGGCGCGTGATGATCAGTTTTATGTTCGACCG
>JBBKXT010000150.1:0-24557 GCA_037969625.1 Saprospiraceae bacterium | reverse complement strand
TTTCTTAGGAGCAGCTTTTTTGGTTGCTTTTTTAGCAGCCTTCTTGGCAGCTTTTTTTGGAGCTGCCTTTTTCTTAGCAACTTTCTTTGCAGCTTTTTTAGCCGCTTTTTTTGCAGCCTTTTTAGGTGCTGCCTTCTTTGCTGATTTAGCCATAATAATAATGAGATTAAGTTTGCAAATATTTACATAGAAAAGTCGCCCTTGCTGATGGTCGAAAGGACCGCAGAAAAGACGCCTTGATTATCCTTGAAGAGATGAGGTAAATTGACGCATGTGAAATGTACAATCATATTCGAATACAAAAATACACTTTAGATTTATTTTGTATATATTTTTTGGAAAATAAATGAAATAATTTTTATATCGCGCGTACATTTTCAAACGCCATTTCAAAACCCAAAACACAAAATTTGTTCCTCAGCGATTTCGATTTTTGACACATTAGTTTTGATTTCAGAAGGTATCATTACAAAATTAGTGCCATTCTTTTTTATCCATTTCTGGATTGTGACGTCATGTTTTTTGAAGTGATCTTTTGAAACAGGATTTTCATTTATTGCCTACAACCCCTGTCCTTGTTGTGTTATGTTTTTGTTCAGCGTAAAAAATGTTGATGTTGTTTTTGCCTTATTTAAAGGGGACAACAACTTTGTGTGTTTTTTACAAGCCATTCGTTTTGCCTGACCGGATTTTAATTGGCTGATTTTTATGTTATTGAAACGGCCTTCCGTTTTTGTTTTTCCAGGGTCATTGGCGTCCATTTTCAGGCCAAAAAATGGATAAAAAAAGGTTAAAAAAAAGTTTGCCAAATCGTCATTTTTAATGGCTCAACACTACAATTTGAGGCAAAAGTAGGAAATCACATTTTTCTGAATGAGCAGAAAGAGTAGAATCAAATCGCTTTTTAAGAGTTTTTTTCCGCTTAAAAATGATTGTTTGACACGAATGATCACGTTCTTTTTTCGTTTTCAGAAGGTGTGTTTAAGGATGTTTTTCTTGAGCCGAGATTTCTTAGGGATGTGTTCATCTGACATTATCGACACCTGAGACGATCGATCGGATTGAAATCGTATGATCGAAAAGCCAAATACTCCTAAAGTTGGCTTACATCTGATCAAGCATCGTCTGGTTATGTAAGCTTGCTTTTGATGATATAGCAGCCGTTGGAGATCAGATTAGTTCACTAGCCAGCCGGACTTTCTTTGGCTATATTGCAGCAGAAACAGCCACCTCCTGAGGGTGCCTTAATTACTCCCTATGCGTTACCAACCTATTTCTTCCCAATTATTTACAGATCGACGAAATTCCTTTGCCAGGCGTATGAAGAGAAATACAATGGCTATTTTTTATTCCAATGAGGTGATGGTTAAAACTGCTGATCAAATGCATTCCTTTAGACAGAATTCTTCACTTTTCGCTCTCTCGGGATTAGATCAGCCGGGTTCAATTCTCGTTTTATTCCCCGATGCCAAGCAAGCCAATAGGAAGGAAATGGCTTTTATCCTTCCTCAGGACCCTGAACATACGATATGGAATGGCGATCGAATGACACCTACGCTAGCAAGTGACATTTCGGGCATTCGATCTGTTTATGCATCCGATCAATGGGACAAGATCATCACACCGCTTGTGAAAATGGTGAAAGGCATCTACACCAATACCAGTGATAAAGTAGAAACGCAAGAGAGAAGTCTGTGCTTGAATGATCATATGCATCATCTACTTCGGAAGGGATATCCGTCATTGTCATTTTTTGATGCAAAACCTATTCTTCAGGATTTACGCATGATCAAACATCCACTGGAGATTGATCTAATTAGGAAGGCAATTGAAATTACAAGTGCTGCCTTTGACAACGTCTTGCGTACAATCAAGCCAGGGCAGAAAGAATTTGAAGTAGAAGCAGAATTAACCTATATCATCACAAAGCATGGCGGTCAACATGCCTTTGAGCCAATTGTCGCCTCAGGTAGTTCTGCTTGTATCTTGCATTATATAAGAAATGACAGACCAATGGGTGAAAATGATTTGGTCCTGATCGATTTCGGTGCAGCTTATGCCAATATGTCTTCAGACATGACGCGAACCATTCCTGTATCCGGAGTTTTTACTAAGCGGCAAAGACAAATCTATAAGTCCGTTCAGATCATTCTAGAAGAAATTACAAGTTTGATGCGACCCGGCATCACACCCAAACAACTGAATGAAGCAACGGGTGAGTTAATAGATCGGGAACTGATTAATTTGAAGATCATCACTACGCGAGAGCTAAATCGTCAAGATCCGGCTAGTCCCCTTCGACGTAAATATTTCATGCACGGCGTAAGTCATCACATGGGATATGATGTACACGATCCATCAGATCGTTTAGCACCACTCAAATCAGGCATGGTTTTAACCTGTGAGCCCGGACTATACATCCCCGAAGAAAATATCGGTATTCGGTTAGAAAATGATATTCTCATCACTCGCGGCAAACCCATAAACCTGATGGCGGATGTCCCTATTGATCCGGATGAGATCGAGGCGATGATGAAGTGAGATTTTTAGACCTAAGATTTTTAGACCTAAGACGCGAGACCTTTTGTCGTAATTGCTCTCACGCACTTCGCTCTCTCGCCTGGCGAACGTGATCTACCCATGCAATTACCTCCTTCGTCGGAGTTCAGGGCAAGCGCTGCACTAGGATATTCCCTTAACCCTTTCTTAAGACATCGAAAACACACCTTAACGTGACTCCCCGCGTCTTTCATGCATACGATCTAAAACATATTATCATGAAAGCATTAAATTTTTCCCCGGACAAAAGCTTTAAATTAAGCTTTGGATTGCATGCAGGATTACTCTTGTTGTTCTTTTTTCCTTTAGCCCAAAAAGTAGCAGAGCAGGAAACAGTTGAATACATCCTGGAAGCAGCCTATTATGAAGAAGAGGTCCTTTCCGGTAGTCAGGGCCACCAAGCGAGAAGTCATGTATATAATGACAAGCCTGAACCTACTTCAGAAAAACCTGCAGAAGAATTAATTCCAGTTGAAGCTGATGAACCAGTAGAAGAAATCGAGATAGCCAAAGACCATGTCGAGATGCCTACTGATGTCATTCAGGAGAGTGATGTGGAAGTAGTTGCTGTGGAAGCTGACCAATCTGGCGCAGAAGGTTCTGATGTGTCTACTACTGCAAATGGTGGTGGTGAAGGAAGTCCTATCGAAGGTGATCAGGATGGCGGAGCACTGGCCGGTGATGGTGGTGGAGGTGATGGCCTCGAGGGCGATGGTATTATTACTCGAAAAGTCATCTATCGCGAAAATATTGCCGGCGTAGCTAAGGAAAGTGGCAAAATCACTCTTGATATATGCATCGATCGACAAGGCAGAGTCATATCTGTAGCCTATGATCCTTCTAATACCACTATTACTGACAATGAAATCATCCGACAAGCTTCACATTTGGCAGCTCGCTATAGATTCGAAGCCAAGTACAATGCGCCTAAAAAAGAGTGTGGAAAGCTCACTTTTATATTCCGCGTCGACAAAGAAATCGAAAGTATATAGTCTCATTTTTTAATGAAGGGGTGCAAACATCGTTTGCACCCCTTTTTTTTTCTCCATGCAGGCAAGCGAATTTGATCGTTTTTCACTCATCACTACGATATATATGTTCTAATATTCGTTTTGAGTATTCCGTTGAATGTAGAGCCGCTTAATAAACTTAGCTTATTTTCGTAGTTGCAATAAAGCTGATTTTAGTTTTCATAGCCGATTCATTCACCTACACCATATATTATATGTATCCTGATGTTTCTTATTTTTTTCATGACTTGCTGGGCACTTCACCTGATAATGGGTTAAGTATTCTAAAGACTTTTGGTGTTTTTCTGATTCTGGCTTTTATCGCGAGTGCTTATGTCCTAAACCTTGAGTTAAAGCGCAAGGAGAAAGATGGTTTGCTTACCGGTTCAATCGAAATAGAGAAAATTGGTTTTCCTGCGACTTGGCAGGAAATAGCCACAAATGCTTTGTTTGGATTTATTCTTGGATTTAAACTCCCCTATATATTTCAGCATTTTCAAGAATTTCGTCCGGACCCGGCCAGTGTTATTCTTTCGGGAAAAGGCACTTGGTTATGGGGGATCATTGCAGCCGCAGGATTTGGTTTTTATAAATATTGGGACAGTAAAAAACGTGCGCTGGATAAGCCGTTACACAAGGAGATAAAATTGATGCCACATGATCGAATCGGGGATATAACAATTATAGCAGCTATTTCAGGAATTATTGGAGCGCGATTATTTTCGATCATTGAAAGTGAAGAGAATATAAAAGCATTTATTCAGGATCCGCTGGATCAACTCTTGAGTGGTAGTGGTTTGGCCATCTACGGTGGACTTATAGTTGCATTCATTGCCGTTTATTGGTATGTGAAGAAAAAGGGTATGAAGCCGATTCATGTTATGGATGCTGTTGCTCCAGCGTTGATCGTTGGCTATGGTGTCGGACGTATGGGTTGTCAGTTTTCTGGTGATGGTGATTGGGGAATAGTGAATACATCTCCTGCACCCAATTGGTGGTTTTTGCCGGATTGGGCATGGTCTTATACATATCCACACAATGTCCTGAATGAAGGGGTGACTATGGATGGCTGTACCTGGGATTATTGTAGACAACTCGCCGAAGGGGTTTATCCCACACCTTTGTATGAAGTGTTTTTCTGTTTTATCATTTTTGGGATACTTTGGTCGTTGCGAAAAAGATTTAAAATTGCGGGCATGCTGTTCTTCCTTTACGTATTGCTGAATGGAGTAGAGCGATTTTTTATCGAAAAAATTCGAACTAATCCAGATATCAGTCTTTTTGGAATGGAAGCTACTCAAGCGGAATATGTTGCCGGCCTTCTGATCATCACGGGGATTGTGGGGATGACTTATCTGGGATTGAAAGGGCGGAGAGCAGAGGGCATATCGTAGCGCAGATCACGTCCGCTAGGCGTGAGGGCCCTCGCCTTCGCTAAAGCTTCGTCGAACAAAGAAGGGCTAAGAGACTTATATCTCATTAACCTTCGTGGGAGTATTCAATAAAGTGTGTCAGGCCGCCAGGCTCAACGCCCTAAACAACAAGCGCCTCCGGCGCTTATCCCGCTAAGCGGGATAACGATCTAAACACATAGACTATCCTGAATTGTACCAACAGCCGACCGCACGGCCTATGCTTTTCGTCAAACGCTTTTTTTGTACCTTTACTCTACGGATGATGACAATTTTTATACATATTATTATTACATAAGATAAGTAGCCTGTAATCTGTGCTTTTAAAGCCCCGCCAGATTACAGCGGGGCTTTTTTAATTTTTAACACTGATACCCATTCATGAAACTGTATCCGGAATATAAAGGATTGAATCTTCCAGGCATCGACAAAGAGATGCTTAAACGATGGGAAGATCATAAGATCTTCGAAAAGAGCATCGAGCAACGACCAGAAGAGAAACGATGGGTTTTTTATGAAGGCCCACCAAGTGCCAATGGGATGCCCGGCATTCATCATGTTATGTCACGTGCTATCAAAGATCTTTTTTGCCGATATCACACACTCAAGGGGTATCGCGTAGAACGCAAAGGTGGATGGGATACTCATGGTCTTCCGATCGAACTCAGTGTCGAAAAAGAATTAGGTATCACAAAAGATGATATTGGAAAATCTATATCGATCGAAGATTATAATGCCCGATGCAAAGAAACCGTCATGCGGTTTAAAGCAGAGTGGGATGATATCACCACCAAGATGGGGTATTGGGTGGATCTGCACAATCCCTATATCACTTACGAAACGGATTACATAGAGTCCGTTTGGTTTTTATTGGAAAAACTTCACGATAAAGGACTGCTTTACAAAGGTTATACGATCCAACCCTATTCACCAGCAGCAGGTACAGGACTGAGCTCGCACGAATTGAATATGCCGGGCGCTTATAAAGAAGTTAAAGACACGACCGTTGTCGGGCTATTTAAAGTTTTAAAAAGCGATGATGCATCCTTTTTGTTTGATGATGAAAACGAAGATGTACGTATCGCCGCATGGACGACAACACCATGGACACTGCCATCGAATACAGCGCTTTCGGCCGGTCCAAATATTGATTATGTAAAAATCAAAACAGCCAATCCATATACGCACACACCAGTGAGTGTCATCATGGCAGAACCTTTGGTAGCGAACTGGTTTGGCGGAAACAATCAACCCTCCATTGAATCGCAATCGAAATCTTTTAAAGGAAGTACATTAAAAGGTATTCGCTACGAACCCTTATTGGATTTCGGAAATCCTATCGAACCTTTATTGGAAGGAACAGACGCTTATGTTGTTTTGACAGGGGATCATGTGACTATTTCTGATGGTACAGGTATCGTTCACACGGCACCATCTTTTGGAGCAGATGACCAACGTGTGGCCAAAGCAAATGGTATAGGTACACTCACACTAGTAGATCAATCTGGAAAGTTTAAAGAGGATGTTGGTCCGTTTTCAGGCCGATATGTGAAAAATTATAAAGACGAAGATGATTACGCTTCTGTGGATGTCGATATTGCCATCATGCTCAAGACCGAAGGCAAAGCATTGAATGTCCAAAAATACGAGCACAATTATCCGCATTGCTGGCGAACCGACAAACCTGTTCTTTACTATCCATTGGATAGCTGGTTTGTCAAAACGACGGCCGTCAAAGAACGGATGATTGAACTTAATAAAACAATCAACTGGAAGCCGGCACATACCGGTGAAAAGCGCTTTGGAAATTGGTTAGAGAATCTGCAGGACTGGAATTTATCTCGCTCCCGATTCTGGGGCGTGCCGCTTCCGATCTGGCGCACGGATGATGGCGAACAGGAAAAGTGCATCGGCTCGATTGATGAATTGGCAAAAGCAATAGATGATGCAAATGAAGCTCTCGGACTTAAACAATATGTTCCTGCCGATCTCCATCGCCCATTTATCGATGAGGTGATACTAGTCTCTTCCGATGGTCGACCGATGAAGCGCGAAACTGACTTGATCGATGTTTGGTTTGATAGTGGATCCATGCCTTATGCTCAATGGCATTATCCATTTGAAAATGTTGATGTATTCAAGAAAAACTATCCGGCTGATTTTATTGCTGAAGGCGTTGATCAGACAAGAGGCTGGTTTTTTACACTGCATGCGATATCAACGATGGTATTTGATTCCATAGCGTTTAAGAATGTTGTGTCCAATGGTTTGGTATTGGATAAGAACGGACAGAAGATGTCAAAGCGTTTAGGTAATGCAGCGGATCCGTTTAAAACCATAGATAAATATGGAGCAGATGCCACCAGATGGTATATGCTCTCCAATGCTCAGCCATGGGATAATCTAAAATTTGACGAAGAAGGTATTCAGGAGAGTACGCGCAAATTGTTTAGTACCTTATATAATACATACTCCTTTTTTGCGCTCTATGCCAATCTGGATAAATGGAGTGCTGATGATACTTCCGTTCCCGGCGTGGCAGATCGCCCAGAGATCGATCGATGGATATTGTCCAGGCTACATACGCTGATCAATGCGTATCGATCCGATATGGATGACTTTGATGTGACGACGGCTTGCCGTCGCATTGAATTGTTTGTCAATGATCATCTATCCAATTGGTATGTTCGTTTGAATCGTCGCCGTTTCTGGAAGGGTGAACTTTCGGATGATAAGCGAGCGGCATACGCGACATTGCACGAATGTCTCGTATCTGTATCACAAATGATCTCCCCGGTAGCACCTTTTTTTAGTGACTGGTTGTATGGGAATCTTGGTGGTTCCGATACTAATCAAGCAGAAAGTGTACACTTGACGGATCTACCTTCCGTTGATGATGCATTATTAGATGAAGCATTAATTCGAAGGATGGATTATGCGCAGCAAATTAGTTCGCTGATCCTTTCGATTCGTAAGAAAGAAAAACTGCGTGTGCGTTTGCCTTTGCGAAGAATTCTTTTGCCTGTGATTAATAATCAGTTTCAGGCGGACATCGAGCAGGTCAAAGAATTGATTCTTTCTGAAGTGAATGTCAAAGGGATCGAGTATATCACCGACACGGCGGGTATTGTGAGCAAGATAGCCAAACCAAATTTTAAAACATTAGGAAAGCGACTTGGAAAAAACATGAAGCTTGCTGCGGGGATCATCCAGAAAATGGATCAGGAGGCCATCGCTAAATTCGAAATCGACGGTACGTTTGCTATAGATATTGAAGGAGAAAGTTTTGCACTTGATCGCGAAGATATCGAGGTGATCTCTGAAGATATTCCGGGGTGGCAGGTGGCGTCAGAAGATGGAGTTACAGTCGCACTGGATGTCACGCTTGATGATGCACTCAGAGCAGAAGGTACAGCACGTGAATTGGTCAATCGTATTCAGAATCTGAGGAAAAGTAGTGGGCTTGAGGTGACTGACAGGATTAGTATTAAGGTTGAAGCTTTGGAGGGAATTAAAGAGGCCATTGATGGCTATGGTGAATATATAAAGACGGAGACGCTGGCAGATGATATTGCTGTATTTGCCCCTAAATCCACTGAAGGGGACTTAAGCTATACTAAAGTGGAGTGGATGGAAGGTGAGGAAATTGGAATAAAAGTGAGTTCAAATTAAACGCAATAATTTATTAGTCAGGACAACCTTCTATCCTAATCTCAAATAGATTGCCTGAATGGGCTTCAAATCCCGGAAGAAGATCAGTATGATTTCCGGATGTATACAGTACATCTGTTGCAAGTCCTCCTTTAATGATTCTGCTGGAGGCGATATTATTCCATGCATGATAATATTGTGTGCCAATGGAGAACGGATTACTTGGGTCATTGCCTACGGTAAGCGTATAGTTTGGGGGGCAAGCACTATATACTGGTGATTGCCAAATGCCTCGGCCATGTGTTCCTGCATAAACATATTCACTCCGTATTTCTATATCTGTCACTAAGGTATTTGGCAGGTAATTAGCAACTGGAATCCAATCGGTCATATTATCTCCTTTATCATACATGCCGATTTCTGTACCAATGTATACGCCGTTGATTGCATATTCAATACATCTAATCGAAACATTCTCTATGGAACCTTATATATTAGTCCACGAGCTAACACCATTACCAGAGTAAAAAACTTTCTTTCCAACGTTATATCCGTAGCAGGATGCCCAGACCCTTTGATCGTTTAGCATTAAATCAGTTGACAGACGTCCGTCACTTAATTCAAGATAATTCAAGTTTTATGAAACATGGTTTGGGCCTCCCGCAAGGATTTCTTCAGATGCGTAAGACGCAAATTTTTGAAAATTTTTATGGAAGGATTGCGCCAGAAGTAACGCTTTTGCATGATAAGCTGCCGGGTCACCCCAGGTACCTGAAGGATGTAATATACTTTGATCACTGAGGCCGGGGCAATGCGTAGGCATCGCCAGATTGAATACCTCATGTGTTTTGTATTCAACATTAGTCAAATTGCCTTCCAGGGCGGCAGTGATCATGGACCGGGTATTGGAAAGCCTGATTCGATTGCCAACTCCGTATGGACCACCGGACCAGCCTGTGTTGATCAACCAAACATTTACTTTATGTCGTTGCATTTTTTCGCCTAACATGGAAGCATATTGCGTCGGATGTAAGGGTAGGAAAGGTGCTCCGAAACAAGCAGAAAATGTCTCTTGTGGTTCAGTAACCCCTGCTTCAGTACCTGCCACCTTGGCGGTATATCCTGAAATAAAATGATACATCGCCTGACCCGGTGTTAATTTACTGATGGGAGGAAGTACACCAAAAGCATCTGCCGTCAAGAAGAATATATTTTTGGGATGACCTGCTTTTGATCCGGGCATCATATTATCAATGTGATAAAGCGGATACGAAACGCGCGTGTTTTCTGTAATGGAAACATTTTCATAATCCACTTTCCTCGTCTCGGGAAAAAATTTGATATTTTCAAGTAAAGCACCATGCTTGATCGCTCGAAAAATATCCGGTTCTTTTTCCTCCGTCAAGTCAATGCATTTTGCATAGCAACCACCTTCAAAATTAAAAACACCGCCCTCTGACCAGCCATGCTCATCATCACCAATGAGATCCCGGTGTGGATCGGCACTCAGTGTTGTTTTTCCTGTTCCGGATAAGCCAAAGAAAACAGCCGTGTCCCCTTTTTTGCCAACATTGGAAGAGCAATGCATAGACAATGTTTTTTCCTTATGCGGCAGTAGAAAATTTAATACACTGAATATGCCTTTTTTAATTTCACCAGTATATCCGGTCCCACCAATAAGGATAGTGCAATCCGTGAAATTCATAATTGCAAAATTCGATTGACGGGTGCCGTGTTTTTCAGGGTCCGCCAGAAAGTCTGGAGCGCATATGACAGTCCATTGAGGTGCAAAGCTGGCCACCTCATTTGATTCGAGTCGGAGAAACATGTTATTGGCGAATAATGCACTCCATGGTTGCTCCGCTATGACTCTGACATTGAGTCGATAGTTTTCATCAGCACAAACATATCCATCATGCACATAGGTAATTTGCTTGCGGATATAATTCATGATATCACTTTTGACAAGTTCGTATTTTTCCTGTTCAAATGGAATGTTGAATGATGAGCTCCAATCTACAGCGGAGGATGTAATCTCATCCTTAACAATAAACCTGTCCTTGGGCGACCTTCCGGTAAATTTTCCGGTATCAATACATAAGGCACCAGTATCCGATAAAATCCCCAGCTTTTGGGAGATAGAATCTTCAATAAGTTCCGCCGGTGTTTTCATATAATGAATATTGGCCGGGTCAAGATTAATATGTTTCAGGTATTCATTCAGATGATGACTCATAAATTTTATTTTGAACTTGACTAAGTTAGATTCTATTGCATGTACAAATTTATGTTTTGCATGGCATTGGTTTTTCTGGGGCTATAAATGTAAAAACTTATCTGATACAAAACGAAGGACTGTTTTATTTACACAGATTATAAACTTAACATTCGTAAAATTACTTTCGATTGGCATTATTCTTAATATGTTCCTTAGTAAGTGCCAGCTAGTTACTTATTAGCTTTTTTTGGAAGATGGATAGCAAATGTTGTGCCTTCACCAATTTTAGAGGATTTAACAAATATTTTCCCTTTGTGATAGTTTTCAATGATTCGTTTGGCCAGGCTTAGACCAAGTCCCCAGCCTCTGGTTTTTGTCGTATAGCCTGGTTCAAAGACTGTTTTTAATTTCGATGCAAGGATGCCCTTGCCACTATCAGAAATTTCCACTTCAACATACCCATTATGATCCGTAACTTCCCATGTGATCGAACCCGTCCCTTCTTCCAGAGCATCCAAAGCATTTCGCATGATATTTTCGATCACCCAATTGAATAACGGCGGATTAATATCAGTCAATAAAGGAGCTATATCAGCTGCCGGCTCATGAAATTTAATTTTACGGGAAGCTCGCCTCCGAATGTAATTGGTGATCTCCCTCATTTGTGAATAGATGTTGACAGAAGTCAATGAAGGGGAGGATCCAATTTTACTAAATCGATCAGCAATCAGATCAAGTCGATCTACATCATTTTGCATTTCATCCAATACTTCATCTTGCATTGCTTTTAATGCATTCAACTCTTCAGATCCTTCAGGGAAAGCTGACCGGAGATGTTCAATCCAGCCGATGATCGCACTAATCGGAGTTCCAAGTTGGTGAGCCGTTTCCTTAGCCATGCCGACCCAAACCCGATTTTGCTCTGCCCTTCTAGCATTATTAATACTGATGAAACCTATCGAAACAAAAGCAATCAGAAGTAATAACTGAATGAGCGGAAAAAAAGTTAATAACTCATGCAGTTTGGAATTCTGATAATAAATAAATTCACTGGCAGAATCTTCAGCGATACTGATCGGCTCAGGACCTTTAAGTTTCAGGCGATTTAATCGCTGTTGTAAAAAAACTTTATTCGTGTCTAAATCAATGCCAAAGTTTTTTCCAAATAACACCTCTCCAGCCCCTGTAGCAACTAAGATTGGAATGTCCTTGTTGTTTTCAAAAATAGTGAGTTGAAGGTCGACATCGGCATCGATATCTGCAGCGATAAGGGTCTGGTATGCATTGAATATTAACAATGCTTTGTTTCGCTCTCCTTCTTGTAATCGTTGTGCGAGATAAGTAGTATAGGCGAGAGAAATCAATAGGATAATGATACCTGCGATACCCAGGTATATTTTCCAATGTGAGCGTTGACCGTTATGATCCATTAATATTTATTTCTTTGCAAAATAGGCACGAACTCGGTCCTGTGCATTTTGCCGAACATCGGCATAAAAGAAATTATAATCTGCAATATGATAGTTTTTGGTTGATAGTAAAAAGCTACCGGGAAATTTCGGTTTGTTGACCCAAAGTAAGTCCTTATATATTTTCGTTTCCACCAAATTCGGATATACTTTATAAAAATTCCTAAGCACAGCCCCCAATTGTTCTGATTTTGTGCTTTCCGGTTTGTTTATATCCCAGGTTACGGGGTTTGTCACAACTACATTAGTATCCGGAAAATGAATTTTTTTGGGAATATATCCTTCTTTAAAAGTTCGCCAGCTACAAAAGCAATTTGTTTCTTCCGGATAGCGACATGGTTTGATCTCTTTGAAATTATTATCTGTAACAGCAAAGCCTACAAGATAAGCAACAACGAGTTGATGCTGAATCGGTTTTTCATCAATGAATTCGAGAATAATCCTTTTGGCATGATCCGTACCTTGACTATGGGAGGCGATGATGAAGGGTCGTCCCTGATTATAATGATCAAGATAATATTGAAAGGCAGCACTGACATCTTGATAAGCAAGTTCAAGCGCCTTCATCGCCTCCATGCTTTGGGAAGCGTAATAACAGTGTAAATGAGCTTGTCTGTATCGAGGCGCATACACTTTTCCGGCACCATTAAATATGCTTGCCTGATATCTTATAGTACTTTTGTCGGTTCGCAAATTGACCTTTTCCTCCCGGATGCCAGCGTTCCAATCTTTTTCTCCTGATTTGCCAACATAGGTCGTAGGATGTATGAAAAAAACGTCTACCGCAGCATCTGCCTGGACATCATGCCATGAAGCGAGAGGCAAAGCATCAGCACTGTCTAATCGAAAAGGAAGCGCTGCCCAATTCCTTGTATCACTGTAATCAGGTGCTTCGGATGGGTTGTTTACAAACGTCCCTTTTGGAACAGATGCGCACGAAGTGAGTAAAAGAAAGAGAATGAAAATCCCAGTACGATAGATATATTGGTAAGCCATTAATCAGGTTCAAATCCTAAGACAATATTGAAGTTTCCATAAGCGCCCCATCGTGCATCCGTATTGATCAATGAAGGATTGTCAATACCATAACCCAAGTCAAACCCTAGCAAACCAAACATCGGGAGGAAAGCTCTCACCCCAAAACCTGCAGAGCGCAGCAAATCAAAAGGATTATAGTTTTCAAACTTTTTCCAGGCATTGGCACTTTGAACAAAGACAAGGCCATAAATGGTCGAACTCGGATTAAGGGAAAGAGGGTATCGAACCTCAATGGTAAACTTGTTATATATAGTAGCGCCTCCGGCTCGGTTAGCCGGGAAGTGAGCGATTTCATATCCTCTGGAAGAGATAATATCTTTTCCTGTAATACCAAATTGTTGGGTACTCAAGCCATCTCCTCCTAACTCATAACGTTCAAACGGGGGTGCCCCAATATCGGGGTTATAGAAACTCAGGAAGCCAAGCTTGGCAGATGTTTTAAGAACCATTTTCCCCACTAATGGAGAATACCAATCAGCGGCAACATCCCATTTGACATAC
Organism: Saprospiraceae bacterium; assembly: GCA_037969625.1. Classification (GTDB taxonomy): domain Bacteria; phylum Bacteroidota; class Bacteroidia; order Chitinophagales; family Saprospiraceae; genus Opimibacter. The sequence goes on along the minus strand of JBBKXT010000150.1, from coordinate 10,699 downwards.
TCAACGTATTCATAGGTGCTTTGAGGATCTTCAATATTATAATCTCTTCCAAATAATGTACTGTAGGGGGGTGTTAATTGAACTGTAACGCTCACTAAAGAACCTGAACGAGGAAAGGTCGGTTCATTGATTGTTGTTCGGGCGATCGTTTGTGCAATGGAAAAGTTCTTGAACAAACCATTTGAAATAATTTGTCCTGTATTTGGATCCACGAAATCACCTGTTGCGTAATTATTAAGTTTGATAAATTCAAGACTCAAAGTGGTATTCGAAATGAAATTATCATCAGGCCATTTTAATCGCGAACCCAGTCCAACAAATGCTCTGGATATATTTAATTTTCCACCTTGATAATAAGTTTGATCCACATTAGTGATCACGCCTCCAATTGTAAATGAATTTGGTCTTTTCCCCCCAAGCCAGGGCTCCGTCAAAGAAAAATTATAGGATTGAAAGAAATCTCCATTGGTCTGCACACGCACCGACAACCGCTGTCCATCCCCTTGAGGAAGCGGACTCCATGATTCGCGATTAAACAGATTACGAAGCGAGAAATTGTTAAAGGTCACCCCAAGGGTTCCAATGATTTTGCTTTGACCAAATCCTCCCCAGCCTGCACTCAATTCAAGCTGATCCGAAGGGCGTTCTTCTACTTCGTATATGATATCAACGGTACCATTGGTTTGGTCTACAGGTGTTTGAATACCTAAATTCTCCGGATTGAAATAGCCCAGTGCAATGATCTGTCGTTGAGATCGAATAATGTCGGATCGACTAAATTTTTGTCCGGGTGTTGTCCTTAATTCCCGACGGATGACATGTTCGTGCGTTCGCGTGTTTCCTTTAATGATGACTTCATCAATGGTTGCTTGCGGCCCTTCGAAAATTCTCATTTCTAGATTGATGATATGATCTTCAATAGAAAGCTCTGTAGGAACAACATTGAAAAACAAATACCCATCATCCATGTACGTAGAGGTAATGTCCCGACCATCAATACTGAATCGAAGTCTAGACTCGAGTAATTCATCACTATAAATTTCACCTTTGCGAATACCTAAAATCCGATTGAGCTGGTCACTGGAATGAATCGTATTTCCTTTCCAGGTGATCAGGCCAAAATAATACTGCTCTCCTTCAGAGATGGTGATGGTAAGCTCCATCAGACCATCTTCATTTCGCCAGAGGGTATCACTGACGATATATGCATCACGATACCCAAGGTTCCGATATTCCTGGATGACTACTCTTTTATCCGTTTCGTAATCGGATTGAACAAATTTCGATTTTTTGAGTAGGTGAGATTTTGCTTTGGTGTTCTTGAAATTCTTTCTTAGTTCGCGTTCGGATACTTGTATACAGCCTTCGCAAGAGATCTTTTCGATTTTGATTCTTTCTTTGATATCAATATCAAAAACAAGGTTAATCAGATTGGAGCGTGAATCTTCTTCTCTGACGGTCACTACTGCATCAAAATATCCTTTCTCTTCATAGAATTGTCTAATGGCATTTTTGGCATTTACCTGATTGGCAGTCGCCGCCACTTGGCCCTTGATGAGAAAAGGAGTCAATATATCATTGAGGTCATCATGCACGCTTTGAGGCACACCGCGAAATGACCATCCGCCGAGTCGGGATTTTTCAGTGAGTTTGATAGACAGAAAAATAATATTGTCGATTCTTTTGTCTTGCAGGATCTGAACATCATCAAAAAGACGAAGCTTCCATAGATTACGCATGGCACGAGTGATATCAGCACCCGGAATTTTAATGACCTGACCTACTTTCAAACCGGCTACCGATTTTATCGCATTGGGATCACTAAAAAACACACCCTGTACTTCGACACCTCCGATTTCTAATTCTTCTACTTCGCCATATTTGATGGGTGTGGTTTGAGCAACAAGCGTTGCCGGAGACAAGACAAATAGGGAAAGAATAATAGTGAGAAAAGAATAGTAAAAAGTGCTCTTCATGCGGGTGATCTGATTATCTGCGACAAAAACGTATTAGTAGTGTAATGTGTTGTTTGATTTGGCTTATGGATTGATTTGTTCACTGATTTTTCCAAACCGGCGCTCCCGATGTTGAAAATCGATGATGGCATTATAAAATCTTTCCCGGTCAAAATCAGGCCAGTACACATCGGAAAAATATAACTCTGTATAGGCAATCTGCCAAAGAAGGAAGTTACTGATCCGGTATTCTCCACTTGTTCTTATAAGTAGTTCAGGATCAGGCATCTGTGATGTTGAAAGTAGTGATTTAACGGTTTCCTCAGTGATGTCTTCAGGAGCCATGGTTCCCTTAACAGCCATTTGCACCGCTTTTCGCATTGATTCCGTGATCTCCCATCGAGCTGAATAATTCAAAGCCAGCGTCAAGGTCATGCGCGTATTGTTTTTTGTGTTTTCTATGCCCTCCAATAAAGCCTTTTTAGTTGATTTCGGCAAACGATCAATATCACCGATGACACCAAGGCGAATGTTGTTTTTGTTCATAGTTTCCAATTCATCCCGAATTGTGATGACCAGTATCTCCATGAGTGCGTTTACTTCCAAGGGAGGTCGATTCCAGTTTTCAGTAGAAAAGGCATATAATGTAAGGTATGGAATACCGATTTCAGCAGCAGCCTCCGAGATTTCTCGGACTGCTTTAACACCATTCCGGTGCCCAAAGATTCTAGGCTTCCCGTGTTTTTTAGCCCAACGACCGTTGCCATCCATGATGACAGCCACGTGTTGAGGTAATTTTTTTGGGTCTATGCTGTTTTTAGCCGATTCCATAAGACCCGCAAAGGTATGGATTTCAAATGGCTTGAAAAGGGCTAGTTTGATTTCCTTTGTTCCAGGGCTTAGAAGCTCAATATGAGCCTTTTACATCCGATTTTTTGGAATATGTTAGGAAAAAACAAAACCGTTGCCGAATTAAGGTCCGACAACGGTTTTTAAGTTTGTAAGCCACCAAATAGAGTGGATAAATATTTTCGGAATAAAGCTTTAGAACACAAGACTTACACCGGCGCCAAAAGAGCTGTTAGTTATTTTTCCATAATTCCCTCCACTTTCTGAAATATCAGAAAGTCCGGCACGATAGCGAATATCAAACTCAATGGATCCCAGGCCAATACCCAGACCAAGAATGCCAGAGAAGTCAAGATCATTATATATCTCCTTGACATCATCCTCAGGGCCCCCTTCAAGTTTTCCACCTAGTAAATAACCGGCACTAACTCCACCTAAAGCAAATACTTTAAGCGATCCACCAAAGTTCCATCTTAATAATACCGGCAACTCAAGATAGTTTAGGGTACTCGTGATCTCTTCGTTTGATTGAATGTCATTGATCACTGAGCCATTTTGTAACCAATGAAGTTCAGGTTGTAGCATGAAAGTCCCTCCGCCCAAAGGAATCGCATAGAGGACAGCAAGATCAAGACCGAACTTTGATTTCGGATCATCGAGGAGGTCACCATTTTCAAAATCCTGATTGGAGATATTTCCACCGACCCTTATCCCGAATCCACCATTATTGGCAGCTGGATTGGCAGAACCGTCCTGCGCCTGAATAGCTGAAACAGTGCATATCAAAACGAATGCAAGTCCGATTAGTTTTAGTGTAAAAAGTTTGTTCATCATAGAGTTGAGTTATTAGTTAAAAAAGAGAAAACAAGAATATGCTTCAATAAGTTTCAAGAATCGTCTCGTTAAATGCTATGTCAGAACTACTCAAAGGTTGTAATTTGTGTATAACTAATACTCGTTATGTTCTGAGTATTCAGGGGAATAATTTATTTAAGGGGGAATATCCGCAAGAATAAATTAAAACATAAAAGTCACTCCCGCTCCAAGGGAAGAATTAGTGACCTCAATGTCGGAATCTCGATCAAATATATCGGTAAGACCAAGGATATAACGAATATCAAATTTAAGAGGCCCAAGGCTTAATCCTCCACCGAAATGGGCTCCAAATTCAGTGCGTTTGTAAAAATCAAGATCGATGTCGGTCGTGCTTCCATCATGATCCTTGTCTGTACCATTTAACAAATAGCCAAAACTAGGACCTGCGAAAAATGAGAAACCCAGCCCAGTACCGAAATTTAGCCGAACCAAGAGTGGAATTTCAAGATAATTGAAGGTTCTTGAGTATTCACCAAAGGAACTATTCAGGTCTTCGATTTTACCCCCTTTCTGCAGCCAGTGGATTTCAGGGCTTAAGGTGAAAAAGAAGAGTGGAATCTCGCCAACAAAGGCTATATCTGCGCCCAGTTTTCCGGATAACTCCTCTTTGGTATCCCCTATGTGGACATCCTGGTTGGCATTGATGACCCCTACCCTTATCCCAAAGGAAGATTGTGCTGTAAGTGTATAGCCAATCAGCAAAAAGCAGCCGATGAGTAGTTGATTTAGCTTGTTATGTCGCATCTCGTATAGATTTTACAACGCATGAACGTGTTCAGATAGGCGGCAATAATCCTGCCTATTCCCATGTATAAACGTTTCTCTTTTGGAAAAATTTTTCAGATTTTGAAGTACTTGATTTTCCGTTAATGAGATTTCATACGCGCCCAACACTTTTATGTGATGGGTATTGAATTATCTTGCGGGTTGAATGAACAAAAGATTTTCATCGATACAAGCCTGGTTGTTTCAATACAGGTATTCATTTTTCCTGGTGTGCATCCTGATTGTTGCCTTTTTTAGCATGCGGATAGATATCATGGAAGTAGATGCCGCCCAGTATGCTTCGATCGCCCGTGATATGGCGGAGACAGGAAGCTACCTGGAAGTGTATTGTGTAGGGAAGGATTATTTAGACAAACCTCCTTTATTGTTCTGGATGTCCTCATTGGCAATTGGTTTAATGGGGAATACGAACATCGCCTACAAACTATTGCCGGTTCTATTGATGTTCCTTGCCATGTGGTGTACTTACCGATTTGCCCGATTATGGTACAATCGAAAAACGGGTGTTTTTGCAGCACTCATTTTCGGCACTTCGCAAGCCTTCAACTTAATGACAAATGATATTCGTACCGATGGCATTTTGACAGCTTTCGTGATTTTATCAGTCTGGTGGTTATCTGAATATCTCAAAAAAAGTAAAATTAAGTATTTGCTTCTCGGAGGGGTTGCTATTGGAGCTGCAATGTTAAGTAAAGGACCAATCGGATTGGTAATCCCGGCTGTAGCGATAGGAGTTCATTTACTCATGACAGGTGAATGGAAGAAAATTTTTGATCCGGCCTGGCTTCTTCTCATTCCAATCATTGCCCTTGTGCTTGCCCCAATGTGTTTTGGTCTGTATCATCAATTTGATCTGCACCCTGAAAAGGAAGTATATGGTATGCAAGGTCCATCAGGTATAAAGTTTTTCTTTTGGACACAGAGTTTTGGCAGGATTACAGGAGAAAATTATTGGGCAAACAATACGCCTTGGTATTTTTTTATTCAAACTATTTTATGGGATCTTCAGCCATGGATATTGTTGTTTGTTCCCGCTATTTTTATTCGAATTAAGAAAATCTTCAGTACGGCTCCAATCCGAAAGACGGTACGTGAATGGATATCCATTAGCGGTTTTGTTTTGATTTTGGCGGCATTGTCATTCTCCAGATATAAGCTGCCGCATTATATTTTTCCACTTTTTCCATTCATTTGTATCATAATCGCCGACTTTATTGTCCGTAAGGCAAGTGTTTTGCCGCAATGGTTAGAATATGCACAACTTGTTATCATCCATTTATTATTAGTGGGCACCTTGTTAGTCATGTTTTGGGCTTTTCCTATCCAATCCATTTGGCTCCCATTGATTTGGCTGATTTTTTATGTTGCCATTTGGTGGTGGAGAAAAAAGTCACTGGACGCCGTGGATCGATGGATTTTGCCCTCCTTAATGGGGATGCTTTTGTTTCAACTGGTGTTGAGTGCTCATTTTTATCCGAGCCTAGTCCAATATCAAAGTGGAAGTCAGGCAGGTAAGTATATTGAAAAGCACCATCCCGAAAAAGTGTTTTGGTATGAAAAGCATAGTTATAATTTGCATTATTATAGTGATCAATTGATTCCTGAGGTGCTGGAAGGAGAACAACACCATGTGGCATCAGGAACCTGGATATATGTCCCTAAAAGTGCTTTGGCTGATATGCCACCACACAATATAATCAAGGCATTCGATGATTTTTCAGTGACCCGACTATCCATGAAATTTATTAATCCGAAAACAAGAGCTGAAAAACTCGATACGAAATACCTGATTGAAATAAAGTAATCATGAGGATAGGTATTATCCGCTAGTTTTCTGTTTCAAGCACTACCTTTACACGATGGCGAGATCAAGAAAAATGGACAGGAGAGAATTTCACCAGGTGAATATTATTGACACGGCGGAAGAAGGCCTGGCCATAGGAAGATGTGAAGATGGACGAATCATACAGGTGAGTGGTGCTGTGCCGGGAGATATTGTTGATGCCATTGCTACCAAGAAACGGAAAGGAATGTTCGTGGCAAAAACAACGGCCATATCAAAATTCTCCGAAGATCGTACCGAACCTTTTTGTTCCCATTTCGGATTGTGTGGAGGTTGCAAATGGCAGCACATGTCCTATGCGGCACAGCTTCGATATAAATCAAAAAGAGTACAGGATGCCTTCCAGCGTATAGGTGAGCTCGACGCAGCGTTGATACAGCCCATTGTGGCCGCTCCGGATCAGCAATATTATAGAAACAAACTTGAATACACAGCCTCTGATCGCCGATGGCTGACAGAAGAAGAACTGGCTTCGGATGAAGTCTTTGAGCGCGAAGGGATTGGTTTTCATTTGCCTGGGTCCTTTGACAAAATACTAGATATAGACCATTGTTATTTGCAAAACGATGCCTCTAATAAAATTCGGTTATTTATTAAATCCCAGGCAAAGAAAAATCAGTGGCCATTCTTTCAAATGCGCGAGAAAACGGGCTTTATACGGAATATAATCGTCCGCAATAATAGGGCAGGTGATATCATGATCGTTCTTGTGGTCGGTGAAGAAAATCACGAATGGATTAAATTACTTGTGGATAGTTTGGCGGCTGCATTTCCGGAGATCGTATCCATTTATTCCTGTATTAATACAAAAGTAAATGATTCGATACATGACCTGAAAGCGCAACATGCCTATGGTGCAAAGACATTGGTTGAAAAACTGCACCACGTTAATTTTAACATCGGTCCTAAATCATTTTTTCAAACCAATAGTGTTCAGGCCGAGAATCTGTATGCGCTGACAAAAAAACTCGCAGGATTAACGAAAACAGATGTGGTGTACGATTTATATTGTGGTGTCGGGAGTATCGGTATTTATATGGCGGATAGTTGTAGCCGAGTTGTTGGCATTGAACAAATCGCTGAAGCTATGGATGATGCCAAGGAGAATGCAGCCCTCAATGGTTTGACAAATACTGATTTTGTAGTGGGCACGGTCGAGATGATTCTTGATCCGGAGTTTGTACAACTTCATGGCCATCCGGATGTAGTCATCACGGATCCACCACGCGCTGGTATGCATCCAAATGTCATTAAACACTTGCTGGTAGCAGATCCAAAACGGATCGTTTATGTCAGCTGTAATCCGGCAACACAAGCAAGAGATATAAAAATGCTCAGTGAAAAATATAAATTGATTACGGCAGTCCCTGTGGATATGTTTCCGCAGACACAGCACATAGAGTGTGTAGCTTTATTGGAAAGGTTATGAGTGAAAAGCAAGAAAAATATTTAGAACATTTTAGTGCCGAGATTCATCAGTATCGTCCGATGATGTTTGAAGCGTTTGAAGGTGTCCTGAATGAGGGCATTTCGTTATATCCTGTTTTTGTCTTTCATCAGCAGGAGGTGACGGTCGGTATTCCATTAGCCAATCGGGAGCACATCACAGGAGATTGGTCCGTCAATATTTCAACCCTAGAGGAGTTTTACATTAAAGGGATTGTCAAGATGGATCAAGTGGAGGAAATCAAACTCAAAATTAATGGGATGCCTCAACAATATTGCTGCTTAGTGCTGGGCGAAGGAAACGGAGGCTTTGTTTTCATGAATCGGGCAGACGAAGGGGAAGAAGAGTAACAGATGGAGACCTTCCAATTTTATTTTTAACCACTTTTTCGTATTAAATTATTGAATGTCAGCTCGTCTTAACAGGTCCAACAAAAGTGGGCATGATTGATTATCGCTTATGAAGCCCTACTTTAGCAGTTCAATTTCAATATCCAATCATGGGCAAATCCCTGGAAAACAAAATGTCGAAACCTGATGCTTCAGGTTCTTCAACGGCTATCGTGAAGGGGGCTGATACAGGTCGGGATATTTGGAAAGAAAGAGGGCTTTTCCTTTTAAACTTTATTAAGAACCCTGTTCGCAACGCTTCCGTTGTGCCAAGTTCTAAAAAGGCAGCGAAAGCTATCCTTTCCGGAATCGATTGGGGAAAGGTTAGAACGGTAGTTGAGCTTGGCCCGGGTCCTGGCACTTTTACAGAGGAGATTCTTGCATCATGCAAACCGGATACGAACATTGTCCTGATCGACCTTGAGGAATCTTATGTCAATCTGCTTCGCAATAAATTTGGTAGCAGAGTAAAGGTGAGGCATGACAGTGCGCATCGCATGAATGAAATTCTTGAAGAATTGAATTTGCCGAAAGCAGATTTAATTATTTCAAGTCTCCCTTTTTTGCAAAAACAAATACATCTAAAGATATTTGATGCCATCCTCAAGCAAACGGAGAAAGGTGCGGTGTATAGATTTTTTACTTACATGCCCCCGGTCATGAAGTGGCATTATCGTGATTTGCCACTGCATAAAGTGAAATTTGTTTTAGGAAATGTTCCTCCCATGTGGATTTACGGAATCAACTAAGGTTTATTTCAAAAGAAGAATACTGAATCCTTTTCTGACTTCATCCTGATCTAAAAAAGTCTTAGCCAGATAATGAACTTTGGTATTTGAGTTTTCATTGCCCAAAGCTTCCACCACACCAGGCAACGCCCTCGCTTCGAGGAGTTCTTCTTTCGTCGGCATTTCAACTTGTCCGGCTAGTTTGCCAAGATCATTTCCTGTCAACACTTTACTACTTCTGATTTCTTCAGGCAGTTGATCAAAACCTAAAGTTGCCGGTTTGAAGTTTTGAACAACCGTGTGAATCGCCTGCCCACTGCATCGCACATAGTAGGCTCTTCCAAGCCTACCCATGAGATCTATTTTATGTGGGTCTATGCGATTTTGATCAGTCAATACTTCCTTGTCAATGTGCATACGCACCACTTCACAAATGATCAGATGTCCCGCACCTCCATCATCTCCTAGGGTGATCACTTCTTTTACTTTGCATTCCATATGTGATGGTGATTCGGCCACCCGAGAGGCTTTCACTAAATCAGCTGGTATTGGTGTCAGACCCGTTTTTTCAAACTCGTTGATATCACTTGGGAAATCAACGGAAGCCACGGCCATTTGCCTGACGATATTGTAATTTACCGCATTAATGACGCACTCTCCTGTCTCTTTTATGTTATGAAGCGTATCCTTCGTTGAATTGTCAGTAGCCCGTCGATTGCTTGAGAAGACAACAATCGGAGGATTAGAACTAAAAGCATTAAAAAAACTATAGGGGGCTAAATTCTTGTTGCCATTTTTATCGACTGTACTGACAAAAGCGATTGGTCGCGGAGCAACAGACCCAACGATAAACTGATGCAGATCTTTTTGCAAAGTTTCCTTCGGATCAATAGTGAGCATTTCCATGGAAATATTTTTAATGTTTGGTATAATAGTGTGTCAAAGGTAAACGGTTATTTGCGATAGACACGAGACACGAGATGCAAGATACAGAAGCGATAAATTTTTACGAATAACAAATTTGGAGATCCTCCCGCCTCCCGCTTCCTGCCTCCCGCCCAATGCTCAACGCCCTCATCCATAAGGCGCAAGGCCTTCATGCATAAGGCGCAAGGCCTTATGCTACACGCTCTTCGCTCTTTTAACAATTTCCCCTTTCTATTGTTAATCAGCACTATGAAGAATACTTTGTTGTTTGTAGGAATCGCTGTGGTGGCTTTTATAGCGATTCGAATTGGTAAAAACCTGTATCTCAAGCCAAAAAATATTACCGGGGCAAAATCGATTGAAATAACCGGAACACTACCAAATGGTGCTCCATTCGCATTGTCTGATCTCAATGGCAAGTTTGTATTGCTTGACTTTTGGGGAAGTTGGTGTGGCCCATGTAGAAAGTCGAACCCTGAACTGGTTGAACTGTACAAGAGGTACCATGGCAAGAAATTTAAGGGGGCATCAGATTTTGAAATAGTCAGTATTGGATTGGAAAGAAATCAATCAAATTGGGCACAAGCGATCCAAAAGGATGGCTTGGTCTGGCCATATCATCTCATGGAATCGTCGTCCTTTGACTCCCCCACAACGCTTGCCTATACGGTCAAGCAAATACCGACTAAATTTCTAATCAATCCGGAAGGAGTGATTATGGCAGTCGATCCTGATTTTAAGGAGATTGCCAAGTTGCTAGACGATCGCATGTAATCAAAAGGCTAATTTTCATGACATTAGCCGTCTAAATCGGAGTTAATAGACTGCCGCAATTGCCCTTAAATCCCGTTTTTCTGTCAAATTGGCACAAATATCCCTAATGGCAGTACTTTTGCACA
>JBBKXT010000149.1:0-3971 GCA_037969625.1 Saprospiraceae bacterium | reverse complement strand
TAATATGACAAGGATAACGGCGATTAAATACAATAGACTGCTCATAACATATATTTTTTAAGGTTAACAATTTGGTTTGCTCTGATAAAAACTACCAAGGCTTTTCGTTTGGCCAATGTTGACGCCCAACATTATGCTCATTAAGTTTTTTAGGCGTTACATGGTCTTCAGCTTCCGGTGAATTTTTATTAGCAAACCTGTCTTTCATTTTCTTTTTATCATGTGCCTCCGAATTGCTTACAGCATTTTTATTTGTTTTGGATGCCAATTTTTCGCGCTGCTCTTTTTGTTTTGGCTTTGCCAATTCAACAGAAAATTTTTTCATGACTACATATTTTTATGATCGTTTGATCACAGCACTATAGCTGCCATCAGTAACTTTCCAGGGAGAGCGAATCAGAAAGTCTTTATAAAGGAGTTAATTATAAAACGAATCCCAACCCCTAAAAGTTATACACGTATTTTTGCCACAAAAGCCACAAATCCCTTAATTTCAATGAATTAAACGCGTTTAGCCGCATAAAATTATTTTGGGATGGGCCCATTTTCAGTATTTACCCTGATCATTGTTTTCATCGTTCTTACAGTGGAAACCATCAATCCACATATGCAAGCAAGAGATCAGCAGCAAACCTAAATCGATTTCAAGCAGTTTCACAATCTTATTCCAAGGTGGAGAGAGCTAGGATAATTTCTTGCAAATTATTCTGTCTTTCAAATTTATAATCTCCTCTATTTATTCATTCTAATTTTTACTTCAGGACAATTTACATGAAGCCTCTTTTGACAAGATTGTATCTTCGCTGCCATGGAGTTAAAAGATGTATTGGACAAAGCACTTGTAGTCGTCGAAGAAGCGGCCGTTTTTATTCGATCACAAGCCGGCAAAGTAAAAGCAGATGATATAATTACTAAGTCTAAAAATAGCTTGGTCAGTTATGTAGATAAGACCGCTGAAGAAATTTTAGTTTCCGGTCTTGGCAAAATACTTCCGGAAGCCGGTTTTATCACTGAAGAAGAAACCGTCAAACAACAAACATCCGCTTATACCTGGATCATCGATCCTTTGGATGGAACAACTAATTTTTTGCAGCAGATTCCTTTTTATGCTGTTTCTGTGGGATTGGTTCATCAGGGAGATATCTTGATTGGTATCGTTGCTGATGTGGAAAACAGAGAAACGTTTTATGCCTGGAAAAACGGAGGTGCCTGGTGTAATGGAGAAAAGATTAGTGTTTCCAAAAGAACCCAAATCGAAGAGTCAATTGTCGCAACCGGGTTTCCCTATGCTTCGCGAGGAAATCTGCCTAAGTTGAGTGCCGCATTTGATTTTTTCCTAAACCATGCCAGTGGTATACGAAGACTTGGCTCAGCAGCCATTGATCTCGCTTATGTCGCCTGCGGTCGTTTTGATGTTTATTACGAAACTACGCTGAATGCCTGGGACATTGCCGGAGGTATTTTAATCGTCAGTGAAGCCGGAGGTATCACCACTGATTTTAAAGGAGAAGATCGTATGCTGGAAAATGGGGAGGTGATAGCCGCTCCTGATAAAATACATCAAGCTGTATCAGCACATCTTCGCGTTATTTTTGAAACTTAGTCGAAGCGGAGACACGACAGGTCTATTTCGCGCTGTAATAAAAAATATTCTAGCCCCAGAGATGCTATCTTTATAATTCCGGAATCATAAACTATGCAATTCAGCGAAAACCTATCACAATCCATCAAATCTGTCCGAGCCAATGCTTTGAGGGCTGTACTGACACTTCTGATTATTGCTTTTGGCATCATGGCATTGGTAGGCATTTTGACTTCAATAGATGCCTTGCTCTTTACGATGAATGATAGTTTTTCAAGAATGGGTGCCAACTCTTTTGATATCATTCCTACCGGCAGCAGTATTCAATCCAACAGAGATGGACGACGTGCAAAACGAGGTGATCCCATTGATTTTCGGGAAGCACTTGCTTTTAAAGATCGCTATGATTTTCCTTCCTCCAATATATCTGTTTATGGCTATGCCACAGGCAGTGCAACCCTTAAGTACAGAGATGAAAAAACAAACCCAACCGTTCTTGTGGTAGGGATTGATGATCAATTTCTGAAAGTCAAGGATTACTCACTCGATCTGGGGCGAAACTTTACAAACATCGAGCAGGAATCCGGGACTCAGGTTGCTTTGATTGGTATGGATATCGTTACTGATCTTTTTGATGGAAAAGCTGCTGCTTCGTTAAACAGCGATATTACTGTGGACGGAAAAAGATTTACAGTTATCGGTGTGCTGGCTTCAAAAGGCTCCAGCATGGGACGCAGTGCTGATCGAAGAATTATGATTCCACTCATGACTGAACGAAATCTCTATGGCTATGCAAACAAAGGCTATAATATTTCTGTCACCACGGATGAAGCTGAATCGTTGGATGATGCGGTTTCTATGGCTACCGGTATCATGCGAAATATCAGAAAACTTCGCGCCGCAGAAGACAATGATTTTGAAACACGTCAAAGTGATAGTCTGATGACTATGCTAAAAGACAATACCGTTACGATTCGATTGGTCACGATTGGCATTGGGATGATTACACTTCTGGGAGCTGCGATCGGCTTAATGAATATTATGCTGGTCTCCGTGACTGAAAGAACCCGCGAAATAGGGATCACAAAAGCCCTTGGGGCTACGCGAGCAAATATAATGTCACAATTTCTCACCGAGGCGGTTTTAATCTGTCAACTCGGAGGTATTGTAGGCATCATCCTTGGCATTTTGATGGGTAATGGTGTCGCACTTGCTTTGGGCGGTAAATTTATAATACCCTGGGCCTGGATTATCCTTGGTTTTATCACCTGCATGGTGGTTGGACTGGTGTCTGGTTTATACCCGGCGCTGAAAGCCTCCAGGCTGGATCCAATTGAGGCGCTGCGCTACGAATAGAAAATAGTGGCGAAGAGCGTAAGGCAGGAGGCGTAGGGCGAAGAGCAGGAAGCGAGATATGAGACGCGAGATGCTAGACATGAGCCCATCCTCCTAATTTTGGAACCAAATGACCATAAAAGCTTTTTTCACCCCTGAACGACCTCCTTCGTCGGCTTGCAGGGTGGCTGCTCTTCGATTTTCACCCTGTATGACTACTTGCGGCAGTATTCAGGGTAACCTTTTCACTTTTCGTTTTTGTTCAGTTGTTTTTTCGCTTCCCGGATGGTCAAACCGGAAAAAGTGTGGCTTTCAATAAATACTTTGACGTGATTCGGATAAACTTTGGCATGTTGTCGTAAGGCCCAACCACAGGCTTTTCGCAAAAAGAATTCTTTGCTGTCCGCTACCTGAAGGATCATTTCAAATAAAAGCTTTTCATCGGTTTGTTCTCTGTAAAATAATTGATGGATGATCGCTACTCGCTGCAACCACATATTGTCAGAATGGATCCATTTTCGTGCATACGTTTGTTGCAATTCAGGATATGCTTTAAAATGAAATCCAACTAGTTTTGCAATCCAATCCACGCTATCCCACCAGGATTGTGTGATGATGGTTTTTTCTAAAACATGTATAAATGATTTGTTTTGATGTTTGAGCATCTTTTCCATCATCTGCAATCCTGCGAAATGTAATTCGCGATATTCCTTATCCAAACAGCCCAAAACAAATTCCTCCAATTGCTTGCCTGTGTACATACCGTAGGTTGCAAAAAATTCTTTCGCAATTGCCAGCCAACGTGGTGCAATCAATCCATAGTAAGCAAACTGGTGTTTTGTATAGGCGCGCTGTTGTTCCGCACGAATGGGTTCGCCAGCCTCTAGAAATGCATTGGACAATAAGGTGATGTATTGTTCAGGAAGTATGTCCGGTTTGTGAAATTTCATTTGTTGAATTCGAAAAAATATGCAACGGTTGTGATGAAAGTTGGTCTTTAAATTGTTTGGCGTTTTGTCGCGTCATCGGGGCTCGTGGTCAATGGATCCGGGCC
>JBBKXT010000148.1:0-6983 GCA_037969625.1 Saprospiraceae bacterium | reverse complement strand
TCACCCCAAATGTCATATTGGAACTTCTTAAGTCCAACAATTCCAGCCACGACCGGGCCCGTGTGGATACCAATACGCATCTCGAACGGTACGTGGCCTTCTGCATCCTGTTCATCCTTTCTGGACAATATGAATGAAGCCATTTTAAGCCCCGCCATGACGGTATTTTTGACAGCCTCATCATATGGAATAGGCAAACCTCCCGCGGCCATGTAAGAGTCTCCAATCGTTTTAATTTTCTCAATATTAAACGCCTCACATATCTTATCAAACACCCCAAAGCAGGTATTGATCTCTTCGACCAGTTTCTGGGCACTTAGTTGCTCTGAGGTTTGGGTAAAATTCTTGAAATCAGTGAAGAGAATAGATACCTTGTCGAATTCACGAGCCGCAGAACGACCATGTTCTTTCAGTTCTTCCGCAATCTCTGATGGCAGAATATTGAGCAATAGATTATCTGATCGATCGCGCTCTTTTTCTATGACCGCTTTTGTTCTGCGCATATATCGAACACGGGTAAACAAACTTGCTGCCACTAAGATGAAAAATACTCCTCCGGCTATAGCAATGTTTCTCTTCCGACTTTCCCTGGAAAGTTTCTGATCATTTTCGATGCGTACCCGTAGTTTTTCTTCTTCCTGTCGTAGACTATCTGCCAGCATTTGCGTTTGAAACTCCATGCGTTCTAATTGCTGGGCTGTTTCTTCCGTCTGTAGACTATCTAATAATCCCAGCATTTGTTCATGGTAAACTAATGCCTTCTCGGTGTTACCGATGGCTTTGTATGCATCGTAAAGACATTTACAGGCATCTTTCTGGGTGGAAATTGTTTCGATCTCCTTGGCCAGATGCAATCCTTTTTGACATTCCTGAATGGCCGCCTTATACAGTCCTAACACCTTGTAACTTGTTCCTAGGCCAATATGGCAATTTACAATCCCATACTTGTCCCCGATTTCTTCATAAAGCTCAATGCTTCTTTCATAATATATTAATGCCTTGAGCGGATCACCTTGAGCTCTTGTCGTATGTCCAATATTTATCAGACAATCCGCTATTCCTTTTTTATCTACAATTTCCACGTAGATAGCCATGCCTTCCTGATAGTGTTCTAGCGCCTTTAAATAACTGCCTTGATCCTTAAAATTATTGCCAATGTTAGTCAGGCAGTCTGCAATCGCTTTTTTATCTCCACTCTCTACATAGATCGCCAGGCTCCTTTCGAAATATTGTAGCGCCTTGGACTTGTCTTTATGACTTACATAGATGATCCCAATATTATTGAGGACATTCGCTGATCCGGGTTTATCATTGATGTCTTCATAAATTTTTAGACTTCTTTTATAGAATTCCAGTGCTTTGGGATACTGATCCTGTGAAGCATAAATGAGACCAATATTATTAAGCGATCCCGCCACTCTCTTTAGATCGCCCATCGCCTCCCTGATCGTTAAGCACCTTTGATAATATTCCAATGCTTTGCCATATTCCCCTCGCAACCGATAAGAAATACCCTGGACATTTAAAGCAAAACCCATAAATTTTTTAAGGCCCCTTTCTTCCGCGAAATCATAAGCCAGTTGAGCAAAATAAAAGGCAGAGTCCGGTTGGCTATAAAGGTATTCATCCCAGATTAATTTATCTAGCGCTTCCAATCGCGTCGTATCAGAAATCATAACGTCATGCCATACACGCCACAGTGAATCCAGGATGGGGTTCTGGGCTGATAGATTGGTATTGCAAATCATCCAACCAGTAAACACAAAAACCAAGATTTTTAACCATGCGTTCATATGTATGTGCTGTTGATGATATAGCAAATGTACTGCATAGTGAATATCCTTTTATACCCTGATAATAAAAATAATCTGACCGTCCGGAGAGCTCGTATTGACCTCCACTTTGGACCGAGGCTAAAATTAACACGACTTGCTTAAAGGTTTAAAATCGATTAGAATAAATACGACATCAGAAAGAGTAACTTGGTACGCTCGATTCATTGGCTTCGTATGTTTCTTAGGGATTCGCAAAACGGTGGCTCACACCTAAGCATTCGTTAGATCTAACAAAAACCACTGAGCGCAGAAGTCTATCCCTATCCCGTCAAGCTACTGAGTACTTTGAAAAAATAGAGCTGTTTACGAAGGCGATAGTAGAAATTGAATTGGCGATCAGCTTGTGTAGCAATCAATATGAAAGAGATTTTCTTCAATGTAGGCCAAAGTGACTCCATTGCACATGATATCATGTGGACATTGAAATTCCATTTCGACAATGACAACCCATCATTGCCTTCTCAAAAGCTACAGCGACAAAAGAAGAATACAAAATTCTAAAGAAAAGCTACTGGACACATTTTCCGTCATGGGAAGTCACCCTCGGATTGATCCGACCAATAACTCCAAGCCTGCAGAACTCCTTCTAAACTTTTACGCCTGGAAAAACAAACGAGTGCTATCTGCATGCAGGGCTAAATCGATTTTTATGATCAATTGATGACAAAAACCAGTACTAAAGAGAAATCACACATGCTACTTACTCATTAAAACGTACCAACAACCAATCAAAACACCAAACAACACATTTGCACGAGTTTTAGAATAGACATTCATGCAACTTTATAAAAAAGTTATGATGAAATATTTATTCTTTATACTATCCGTTTTTATGATCACAGAGGCGATCAGTCAGAATGTAGGTATTGGTAATTATACACCCGAAAGAATGTTAGATGTCGGTGCCGATGGGAATCAATATGCAAGACTTCGATCTACCAATGGGGGCATCGTAGGATTGGAATTGATGCGTAATGGAAGCCCGGATGATTGGCGAATTACGAATAATAGCGAATGGCTTGATTTTTATCATTCAAACAATGATTTCACTTCCGCGAGTATAAAGTTTAGTTTTAGAAGTAACGGGCAACTCTCCATTGGCCACGACAATCCTCTTTATCCCCTAGATGTAAATGGATTGGCAAATTTGAATAGAGGCGTGCTAAGCGGTCCGGCATTACTCGTCAATGGGGATGAAGCTATCTGGTATAATGACAATTATTTTAGATGGGGAAATGGCGGCACAGCAAATTATTTTCCTGACAATGTAGGAATAGGCACTTCATCCCCCGCTTATTCCTTAGATATCAACGGCACTGCCAACTTGAATAAGAACATATCCTCCGGTCCGGCTTTACTCGTCCATGGGGATGAAGCCATATGGTATAATGGTTCCTATTTTAGTTGGGGATATGGTGGTACAGCAAATTATTTCGCAGACAATGTTGGTATTGGGACAGCCTTCCCGGCAGCCAATTTACATGTAGAAGGAGATGTTAGAATTACTTCTCTCGCCGGCACAGGAGTCAGAGAAATGCGTGTTAATGCCGATGGCAGGCCATTTGCGATAGAAGAAATATATACCGTGAGTCCAGCTTCATTCCAATGTTATGCAGCATGGTCAGGGGGTGGCGTAACCCATGGATATATTGCAGATGGGCAATTTGTAGAAGGAAATAACGGTGATGATGATTGTACACGTATGGTAGCAGGGATAAAATTTAATCAAGGGGATATTATCAATCAAATAACTTTATATGCCAAAGATGCTACCTCAGATCGAAATCTTAAGGTTCAATTACTTCAAAAGCCCCACCTAAGTGATGTAGCAACGGTAATTGTTTCAGTCAAGACGGCAGGTGTCTCTACACAAACTGTTACAGAAAATTTTATCACTGGTGCAATTTATAATGATGCTGATTCCTATTTTCTGAGAGTCTTTTGTTATAATGTTGGTGAAGATGAAAATACACCCGTACTTTGGGCACCGGGAACAACCCTTCTAGGTATTGTCGTAAAGTAAATACTACGTGGTCTAGCTCAATATGAAGTATCTCATTTGTATCATCATCTTTGCTCATTGTAATTATTCTCTTGTCGGACAAGCACCCGATTTTCCCTTTCTACCAGACACGACTTCCTTTGAAAAGGTATCAGAAATCGCTTTAGCGCAACATTCCAACACTACGCTGTTATGTGACAAAGCAGGCTATGTCTGGGTGGGATCAGAAGTCGGTGTTTTTCGATATGATGGCTATCAATGGTTGAAATTTGAACAACCCAATAATGCCCTCCTTCAGCCCATCGATCCTGCAACCAATGGAATTATCGAAGATAAAAATGGAACTTTTTGGCGCTCGTCACACAAAACGGGTCTTGTACAATTCGATTATCAAAACAATATTCTTAAAAACATCCGACCTGGAGACACCACGCTTCTTGCTATTCAAAATGTGCTTTCTGCAAAACCCTTTAGGTGGAATGCTGATACGTTGATCATTAATACCATGTTGGGCTTCTTCTTCTATAACATTCATTCAAATGTTTTATCAGAACCATTTGTCCCTTATCCAGATTCAAGCGCTCGTTTTTCCCCGTCAGGATCTGTGGTGAATGACAAGGGCAATACTATTCGAGGCATTGCAAAACACGCTTCTGAAAGAAATAAAATCTGGATCACTACAGCAAAAGAACTGTTGCTATTTGACATCGCTACATCAAGTTTCGAGTATATTAAAATTCCCTTTCAAAATGAAGGGATCAACCAACCCATTGCTCCAATAGATGTCATAACCTATGGAAATGAAATAATGATTACCACCTGGGGTGCAGGAATCGCTGTTTTAAATCCTGAAACAGCGTCGTGGTCAAACACATTAATCGTCACCCCTGTGACAGCGGATGTGGGCTTGTACAATGTCATTCACCGATTAAATCACATTGAAGATGACTTATTTATCTATGCCGGATCTGATCAAGTTGGATTATACAATCACGCGCAAAAGACAACATCCCCTTTTATCATAAAAGATGAATATACTTTGGGACACTTTACAGATGTCATGATTGACCATCGCGGCGTTGTATGGGCGCTTTGTCATGCCGGGTTATTCCGATCCAAACACGCTCTATTTCCGAGGGTGGCCAAACCAAAGCTAACGATAACAGCGTGTTCTATAAATAACAGACTACAAAATCTGGACACCACGTCCGGAGTGGTAAATTTAGAGGTCCCTGTGGAGGGCGATATATCGCTCAAGTTTGCACTGGTGAATCCTGTTTACCCCAATCGGTATGTATATGAATACAGATTGCAAGGGATCGATAAAAACTGGAGAAGTATCACGCCTTCACAATCCATATCTTATAATAATATAAAAGGAGGTACATTTAGTTTTGAGGCCAGGATTAAAGACCAGGAAAATATCGTTTCGGAACATCTGGCCCAAATCACTTTTAAGATCCTTTTATATCAAAAACTTTGGTTCAAAATATTTTTATTTTTATTATTGGGAATCGGGCTGATTTGGTATAATAGAAATCGAATAATGAAAACAAGAAAAGAAGAAAAACTGAAGGCCCAATATGAAAGTGAAATAGCCAAAATGGAAATGCAAGCGCTACGGTCCCAAATGAATCCTCACTTTATCTTTAATAGCTTGAATTCGATTAAAAACTATGTGGTCAAAAAAGGGCCTAATGAAGCCGCAGATTATCTTACTAAATTTTCACAATTAATCAGAATCATTCTTGAAAATTCAAAATTAGAATTTCTTAGTTTAGAGCAAGAAATAAAGGCCTTGACGCTTTACATTGAAATAGAGAATAAACGATTTAAAGAAAAATTTGATTTTGTCATTGATATTGATTCGGACATTGATCTTTCTAACACCAAAATTCCACCGATGCTCATTCAACCATTTATTGAAAATGCAATATGGCATGGTTTGATGCATAAAGAAGGTCCCCGAAAATTACTATTACAGTTTATCCAGTTGGAAAATGGTGTTTTATGCACAGTCGAAGATAATGGTATCGGCCGAGAGGCCTCCGGCCAGATTAGTCCTTCAAGAAGCAAGAAAAACAGTTCTTTGGGAACCGCCATAACAAATAATAGAATAGACTTGATTAACAAAATTCATCACAACCTTGTCAAAACGGAAATAGAAGACCTTATGGACCACCAAAGATCAATGGGCACACGCGTTAAAATATTCATCAGATCTGTCAAGGAGAAAAACTAAAAATGAAAGAGGCACTTCATATATATATTGTTGATGATGAAGAGGAGGGAATAGAAATACTGGAGCACGACCTTCATCGCCTTAATATGGAAATTACTGTAAAGAAAACATTTACAGATCCAAAAAAGGCGTTGATCGCCATCCAAAAGAAAAACCCTGACCTCTTGCTGTTGGATATTGAAATGCCTTGGATGAATGGGTTTGAAATGTTAGATGCGTTGCCGGCCGTAGATTTTCCGGTTATATTTATTACGGCGTATGATCAATATGCCATCAAAGCCTTTAAGTATTTTGCGATTGACTATCTGTTAAAGCCAGTTGACATTCAAGACCTGCATAACGCCCTACAACGAGTAATCACTTCTAAAAAGAAATTTGGGAAACAACGAGCGCAAGCACTACTGGAAAAGATCAACCAAAAAGATGATGTTTTCACAAGGATTGCATTGCCTACGATGGAAGGATATGAATTCATTGAAATTAAGTCAATCATTCGCTGTAAAGCGGACAATAATTATACAAATATCTTTATGGAAAATGGAAATCAATTATTGGTTTCCAAACCATTAATATACTTACAGTCGCTTTTAGAGTCTCATCGCTTTTTTAGAACCCACCACTCTCACTTGATCAACCTGGACCATGTCAAAAAGTATGTCAAAACAGAGGGTGGTTATATTGAAATGATAGACCGCTCCATTATCAATATATCAAGATCAAAAAAGGA
The DNA here is from genome assembly GCA_037969625.1 of Saprospiraceae bacterium. Taxonomy (GTDB): domain Bacteria; phylum Bacteroidota; class Bacteroidia; order Chitinophagales; family Saprospiraceae; genus Opimibacter. The sequence goes on along the minus strand of JBBKXT010000148.1, from coordinate 177 downwards.
ATCGTTTATCAGTTTTTTTAAACCCAAACCCTAACTTCCGATTTGTTGAAGAAACCGAACCGTCTACGTTTATAGTAGCTCATCAATAATTCCTTAGGTAATAAATATATAGCCAATAGATAATGTCGTAATCACTCCTACGTCATGACTCCGCATATCATTATAGGTTAAATACTG
>JBBKXT010000147.1:0-6560 GCA_037969625.1 Saprospiraceae bacterium | reverse complement strand
AAAGAGTCCCGCTCTAAAGCAAGACTCCCGAGGATCATAATTTGTTGGTTTTTCGATTTTATGAAATCCATCGAAAATTTATTGATCGGCACGAAAGATAGAAAAATTATTCAATTTTGGTAGAGGACGCGAGATGCGATAAGCTAGACTTGTGTTTTTTCAATCATCGTCAAGTCACTCACTCCCCATTTGCGTCCCATGTCTGGCGTCTGGCGTCCATTTTAGAGGTGAGGAGTGAATCGCGTATTGTTTCGCATGTCGACTAGTCGCGCGTCCATTTATCTCGTGTCTGGCATCTGGCGTCTGATGTCTGGCGTCTTCTTTTATAATTCACAACTTCTCCCTTAATCCACTGAACATAGACGAATAACACATATTAAATAGTTAAAATATGATAAAAATTTTATACATTTGAAATATAATTGGCATTGATCGAGCAAAAGAGGGCATCTGATAAGGGATATTTCTAACTTTGCATCGCTTTTTATGCCCCATATTGAATTAATGATTCCTTGTTCATGCTAAGAATAATCCTCCTACTTTGCCTGGTCTGCCTATTACAGGATGCAGGGGCTCAGACCACCGTTTCCAAAGTGACCTTCACCATTGATGGTACCCAGACTAAAAGCGATCTTGCCAAAGCCGGGATTGATCTGTCTCATGGGCACAGCCACTCCAGAGATGGATTTACCACGCTGGCACAAGATTATGAGTTAAGACGCTTTGACGAGATGGGCATTCGATACACGGTGGACGTAGCGGATATGTCGATCTATCGCAATCAACAAAGCAGTCATCAACATAGTCGGGAGAACTTTCTGGACTGTCAGGAGCATGAATTTAATGAGGCAGTTCCCAAAAACTTCGAATTAGGAAATATCGGTGGATTCTTTTCTTTGCCTGAAATTATCGATCAGCTCGATATTATGGCCTTTTTATATCCAAACCTGATTACCGTCAGAGAGCCTATTGCTGATTTTCGGACGTGGCAAAATAACAGAATCTTTTGGGTGAAAATTTCGGACAATGCTAATGTGAACGAAAACGAACCTGAGCTGCTCTATACAGGTCTTCACCATGCTCGTGAATTGATTACAGTAAGTCAGACGATTTACTATATGTGGTATCTGCTTGAAAATTATGGTAAAGATCCACTCGTTACCCAAATCGTAGATAATACCGAACTATTCTTTGTGCCGGTGGTCAACCCGGATGGTTTGAATTATAATGTTGGTGGGTACAACGCACAGGATGACATATTTACGCGCAACCACCGCAAGAATATGCGGGACAACAATATGAATGGTTCCTTTGAGCCTGAATTTGATGGGGTGGATATCAATAGAAACTATGGACACCAATGGGGATTTGATGATGAAGGATCTTCCGGTTTTTCTGGTAGTGATACCTATCGAGGACCTGCACCATTTTCAGAGCCTGAAACACAGGCCATGGCGTATTTCTGCAACCAACATGATTTTCAAATTGCACTCAACTATCACGCTTTTGGCAATGTCTTGATTTATCCATGGGGCTTTAATGATGAGGTAACACCGGATTCCGCTTTGTTTACTAATTATGGGAACAAACTCACTCAGTTGAATCGATTTGTATTTGGTACCGGGATGGAAACACTTGGTTATATGACAAATGGTGATTCCGATGACTGGATGTATGGTGAGAAAGGAATATATTCCTTTACACCGGAAATGGGTGATTCAGATGATGGTTTTTATCCGCCAAGTGACCGTATTATTCCTTTATGCCAATCAACCCTTGAGCTCAATTTGCTGTCCGCCAGAATGGTCAATTCACTCATTGATATCACGGATGAAACGCCCAGGTATATTCAGCCTGGTGTCAATTCACTCAAGCTTGGTTTTAACCGTTATGGTTTGTTGGATGGAGAAGTGCAAATTTCTTTTAATGCCTTGAGTCCACATATTACTGAGGTACCTCAGCCCATCCAACTTGATCTGAATAAATTTGAAACAGTAGAAAGAGACCTGACTTTTACGGTGGACAACCAGATCGCTTATGGATCAACAGTAAAAATAGAGATCGTCTGTCAGCAAGGCACTTATACTTTCCGTGATACGATCTCAAAATCCAGAATAGATTATAAAACGATTTTGGCAGATGATGGAGATCTTTCCAAATGGGATCTATCTAAAGGCCCAAATTGGGGTACAACGACGGAAGATTTTAAATCAGGTCCGTTCTCAATCACTGATAGCCCCAATGCACCATATATTCCAAATGCACACGAAGCCATCATGCTTGATCAGGAAGTTGATCTAAGAATTACAACTACGGCCTATGCACAGTTTTGGGCAAAATGGGAAATCGAAGATCAATTTGATTATGTCGTTTTTCAAGCGAGTACAGATGGTGCATCATGGGACAATCTCTGCGGCGAACAATCTAATCTTGGTTCGCTATTTCAACTTTATGAAGAGCCGTTATATGATGGAAAACAAGCCAACTGGGTGCTAGAAAATGTTGATCTGAGTTCTTATATCGGACATAAAATTCAACTGCGATTTTTATTGGTGACCGATGGATTTGAGCATAAAGATGGATTCTATTTTGATAATTTTCAAATCATTTCGATAGAAGATGGAGTTGTCGCAACGACAACACCTGATCGCAATGCGTTTTCTGTCTATCCCAATCCGGCGAGTAATGATTTTACAATAAAGATGCCTGAAATAGAAAAACCGGCGATTCATGTATTCAATGCTATCGGGCAAATGGTGTATACATCACCGTCTTTGATTTCAACGACGCATATTATTCCGTCTGCCACTTGGCCTGCCGGATTGTATCAATATCAGGTTACATCTAAAGGTTATCCGGTATATACCGGTACTGTAAGTTTGATGCATTAATCATTTTTACCTTTGTGCCGTGATTTTTAAACTTCTTTGCTTACAAAGAGTTTACAAGGTTTAACCATCTTTGCATTCCCATTGAAATGTATACGACTTGTATATTTTTGGGATATTATTTCAGCCTATAAACACAATGACCAATGGCAATTGACACACGTTTTCTCTCCACACTGGGTATAAAGAAATTTAATAACGGTACGATCACCGGCCAGAAATCTTTCAAAGCAGAAAGTTATCAACCTTCCATTTCCCCTGTGGACGGTCAATTGATTGCTTCTGCGGGTTTGACTTCAGCAAAAGAGTACAAGAAAGTGATCAAAACGGCCGAGCAAGCTTTTAATACCTGGCGCATGGTACCTGCTCCGAAGCGTGGAGAAATAGTCCGTCAATATGGAGAAGCATTGCGAAAATATAAAGATCCTTTAGGACGACTAGTTTCATATGAAATGGGCAAGAGTCTGCAGGAAGGATATGGTGAAGTGCAGGAGATGATTGATATCTGTGATTTTGCTGTTGGCTTATCACGTCAGCTCTATGGTCTGACGATGCATTCTGAACGCACGCATCACAGGATGTACGAACAATATCATCCGCTGGGGATCGTAGGTGTGATTTCAGCCTTTAATTTTCCCGTTGCCGTGTGGTCATGGAATGCCATGCTCGCCTTGGTTTGCGGTGATGTAGTGGTTTGGAAACCTTCAGAGAAAACACCCTTATGCGGTGTCGCGTGTATGAATATTTTCCAAGATATTCTCAAACAAAATGAACTGCCGGAAGGGATCGTTTCATTGATCAATGGTGATTATCGTGTTGGTGAATTAATGACACATGATCCAAAGGTGGCACTTGTGTCAGCGACAGGATCTACTAGAATGGGTAGAATTGTTGGCGCTACGGTAGCGAGTCGTTTTGGAAAATCGTTATTGGAATTAGGTGGAAACAATGCCATGATCATTACACCGGAAGCGGATCTTAAAGTAGTGCTGACGGGTGCTGTATTTGGTGCTGTAGGTACTGCCGGACAGCGATGCACGTCTACCCGACGATTGATCGTCCACGAATCTATTTATACAAAGGTCACCAATGCATTGGTCAAAGCCTATGCACAAGTAGTCATTGGAAATCCGCTAGATGCTAAAAATCACATGGGACCATTGATTGATATACAAGCAGTCGATCAATATACCAAAGCATTAAAAGCGATTGAAGAGCAAGGTGGAACGATGTTGGTGCCGGGCGGTGTCTTGAAAGGAAGAAAATATGCCAGTGGTTGTTACGTCAAGCCATGTATCGCAGAAGTGAAAAACAATTTTGACATAGTTCAATCAGAAACATTTGCACCGATCCTTTATGTGATGTCTTACAGAACATTAAACGAGGCGATCAAACTACAGAATGATGTGCCTCAGGGATTGTCTTCCGCCATTATGACCAATAGCATGCGAGAGGCTGAGCAGTTTCTTTCAGCAGCCGGTTCAGACTGTGGCATAGCGAATGTAAATATTGGTACTTCCGGTGCTGAGATCGGTGGTGCTTTTGGTGGTGAGAAAGAAACCGGTGGTGGTCGTGAAAGTGGATCTGATGCCTGGAAGGTGTATATGCGTCGTCAGACGAGTACCTTGAATTGGGGAAAGGATCTGCCACTGGCGCAGGGTATTTCTTTTAATGTTTAAGAGATAGGCATGTGTGTTGAGTCTCGCCTTCGCAAAAGGTACTACTGCGAGCGAAGGAGGTTTTCCCGCTTAGCGGGATGAGGAGCCTTTGGCTCTTGTTGTTGAGTGGGTTTAGAAAAAATAAGATCTGCGATCTCTGTGAAATCAGCGGGACACTTTTTGCGCGCAAATCCCGCTGAGCGGGAGCAAAGGCGCAAAGAAAAGAGTAATAGCGCGCAGAGGCGCAGTTTTAGCCACTCAATCCTCACGCTTCATCTCTACTCTACCCGATGCCAATACATATCCTTTCCTAACCAGGAAACACCAATATAGCCGGTAACCTTCAATGTATTCTTGCTTTCAAGTTTGATGTCACAGGAATAATACTTTCCATTACTAGGATCGAGTATTTTTCCGTTTTTTCCATTTTTACCTTTTATTTGGATGTCTTTCATGATGATCATTCCAACAATTGATTTGTTTTTCAAATCCCCTTCGCATCCGGTGCAATGCGTAATTGTTGCAGCAGGAAGTAGTTTTTCAACCACCCCAAAATACTTTCCCTGCATTTCGTAAATCTTAACGATAGACTTTTCAGCGTTATCCACATGATCAGTGGACTTCCACAATCCTGTGATCTGAGCATCGACAGAGCCGCCGTAGATCAGTCCAAGGATTGCAAGGGTTGTAAATAAACGGTTCATATGACAATGCAAACAATGAGAGATTTGAAGTAGACACTAGTATAATGCGAAAAATATAAAATTGTTGCTTCAGAGATACACCCCATGGACGCTTTGCGTGTCTGCCAAACACCTGGTTTTGGATTACATAAAAACAGGAATTAGTTTTTAAAGTAAACAGGGATCACTTAAACCTGATGAGGCCTTACGTGTATTCGTCCGCAGCTTTTTTCAAGGATTGCCTTCAATATCTGCTGTAATACATCGTCTTGCCGAAGGCAGGCCATCCAAGATATGCCCTGAGTTTAAGTTTGTTAGGTTCAACCAATTCAATATAGCAAGAATAAGTTTTTCCATTAACGGGATTTAGGATTCTCCCATCTTTTCCTCCGGTAGGAGTTTTCGTTAAATCATATATAATAACCATGCCAACAAGAGGCTTGTCCTTCAAGTCGCCCTCACAGGCATCACAATGGGTCCGCTTCGAGGTTGGAAGTATGCTGACTACACGCGCATGGTACATGGAGTCTTTTTCAAAAACCTCCACAATAGACTTTTCCACTTTTGAGTGTTCGTCTGTGATCTTCCACAAACCGGTTATCTGCGCTTCGGTCGGTAGGTAACAGATGAACATCAATAATACTGAAGAAAGTGTTATTTTCATTTAAAATGGATGCAAATGGATTCGTTCAATTAACGTCCAAGGTAAGTCCATTCTTGTGCATTGCTTCCTGTGACATTGTTTTAATAAAATGCGCATATGAATTCCTATCCGGAGAAGGAGTTTTTGTCACCGCCTAGAGTAAATTGACTCAATTTAAACCTAAGTTTAATCGGTTAGTTTGAGAACTTAATCAAGGTGTGGATTGAAGAAAAGTAGTGAAAATCAATTGACCATCAAAAGTATATAGTTGTCTATACACTTGTTTGCTACTGAGGCTTAGACATGATTTTCGGGTTTATACTGTTTTCTTATAGTTCCAGATAGCCCATGAATTTAAAACCAATGCAAAAAGTGCGATACTCCCCACATGCGGCATGATATCACGCCAGCCACTTCCCTTTAGGATAATCATCCGCATCACCTCAATAAGGTATTTTAATGGATTGAAGATCGTAATGGTTTGCGCCCAGGGTGGCATGCTTTCAATCGGTGTAAATAATCCGCCCATCAGAATGAATACCATGAGGAAGAAGAACATGATAAACATAGCTTGTTGCTGCGTTTCACAAAAAGTGGATACGAGTAAACCAAAACCAAGAACAGCAAACAAGTAGAATGCAATGAAGCCATATAAGAGCAGTAAACTGCCGGCAGGAATGATTCCATA
>JBBKXT010000146.1:0-12572 GCA_037969625.1 Saprospiraceae bacterium | reverse complement strand
GATCCGGATAAAATGCGACTTGGAAAATTAGATCAGATTATTGATCTTGCGGTTCGTTGTAAGACAGATTACTTTTTCATCGGTGGCAGTTTACTGGTCAATAGTCAATTGGATCAATGTTTGCAAATGATCCGTGAAAGATGTGACATCCCGCTGATTCTTTTCCCAGGCAGTTCTTACCAATTGAGTCATAAAGCAGATGCCATTCTATTTCTATCACTGGTGTCCGGTAGAAACCCTGATCTGTTAATCGGTCAACATGTGATTGCTGCTCCGTATCTGAAATTGAGTTCGCTGGAGGTGCTTCCAACAGGCTATATGCTCATTGATGGCGGAGTAGGCACCACGGTGCTTTACATGAGTAATACCTCACCTATCCCATCAAACAAATCCGATATCGCAGCATGTACCGCAATGGCCGCAGAGCTACTTGGTTTGAAGTTGATATTTATGGATGCCGGCAGTGGTGCTTCAACACCTATTTCGGCAGAAATGATCGAATCCGTCAGTGGTGCGATCAATGTTCCTTTGATTGTTGGTGGAGGTATAAAATCCGCAGAGAAAGTAAACGAGAATTTAAAAGCAGGCGCTGATGTCATCGTTATGGGCAATGCCTTTGAATATGATCCCTCTCTTTTAATTGAAGTTTCGGCCACTATACACGCACATAATGTAGCACTGCATGTCTAGGGGTGCTGGATTTCTTCTCTTTATTTTTCTTCTTTTTTCCGGAGTAAATAGTCAAGCGCAGGAGCTGGGTCTGTTGCCTTACAAAACGAAATGGCAAGAACTCAGGCATGATAGTCTGAGCATAATTTTTCCCGAAGGACATGAAGCCTCAGCAAAGCGAATAGGCGGACTAATGCTAAAATTAGCTTCCGTCGATCCCATGACAACCGAAGGCAGATACAAACCCATATCTGCTATTCTTCAACCTTTCACAAATGAATCCAATGGTTATGTAGGGCTGGCACCTTATGTCTCAGAACTGATGCTTCAGCCATATGAAAATCCTTTTATTCTTGGATCATTGCATTGGGAAGATCTTTTAGCTATTCATGAATACCGCCACGTCCAGCAAGTTAATGCGGTAAACACCGGGATATCGCACATTATAAAGATGCTTTTTGGGGAAAGGGCATTTGAAGGAATGTATGGACTTGCGATTGCAAACTGGCTTCGGGAGGGAGAGGCTATTGATGTTGAAACAAAATGGACACCACAAGGCAGAGGTCGCCTGAGTCGGTTTACACTTCCCTTTCGGGAGAAAAACAGGAAGAATGAATTTTGGAAGTATTACGTTTTGCGCAATGGTTCCTATAAGCAAAATGTTCCTGATCAATATCCATTAGGATACCTCATGACGATGTATGGCAATCATGCTTTCGGCGAGGCAACCTGGGATACTATATTTCGGCTCGCCCCAAGAATGAGTCCAATCTATGATCCCTTTTCAGGTGTCGTTAAAAAATTCTATGGGAAAAGCAATCGCTTTCTCTATGAAGATGCTATTAAGTTTTATGGCGAAGAATGTAACGCAAGAGAAGTAACCGATATAACTTATCCAACTATCCCCATATCAGAAAAGAATAGCCAAAATGCCTTTTTCGATATGGCGTATCCAAGTGTTGGTGGAGATGGAGCGATTTATACGTCAATCACCAGTTTTGATTCCATTGCCACGATTTACAAAATATCTACTGATGGAAGACGCAAAAAAATTGTCGCTCAGGGACGAAACAACGATACGTATTTCGACTACAGTGATGATCGATTAGTCTGGACAGAAAGAAGAGTTGATGCAAGATGGTTGCGAACAGATAAAAATGTTATTGTCGTTTATGATGTTTTGGAAAAAAAGAAAAAAGATTTTAAAACATCAAAAGGGTATTTTACGCCATCCCTTGATGCTACCGGAAATAAGATTGTGGCCTTGCATTCCGCATTGGATGGAAAGTTTGCCCTACATATTCTTGATGCCAATACCGGCCAAACACTTAGCGAGCTCCCAAATCCTGAAAATCTATATTTCGGGTACCCAGCGTTTGATGATGAAAACAAAACCATTATCGCTACAGCCAGAAACAGTGATGGAAGGATGTGCCTTGTAGAACAAGACATAGAAACAGGAATCATAAAACAAATCACCCACTACAGTTATAATGTGTTAGGCAGGCATGTGCAGGCTGGACCATGGATTTTCCTGACATGTGGTATAGATGATGTAGATCAGGTTTATGCTGTTGATCGGATGGAAGGTATTTTTTATCAGGTGAGTGGTGGAAACCAGGCGCATTATGACCCCACCTGGGATCCTGTACAGGACAACCTCGTCTGTTCACAGTATGCAAACAATGGAAGCAAATTGGTTCGTCTACCGGGACTACCCCGCCAATGGTTACTCACAAATCTGGACGATGGTATAAAATATGTTCCGGATGCCTCGACGCGCAACTTATTATCAGAGCCCCTCGAAGAGAACTCATTTGAACAAAAGAAATACTCTCCCTGGAAGAATGCATTTAACTATTATGGCCTCAGCTTAGTCATCAATGCTCCACTCTATGGAACTGAGTTACGATCCCAAAACATATTGAAGACAATATCGATGGCGGCCGGATATGCCTACAATAGAAATAATCAGGCTGGCGGACCTTATTTTGATATTAGTCTCGGCATGTGGTATCCGGTTCTTTTATTGGGCTATAAAAACACGACCAGACGACCGTCATCGATTGACAGTCTTAATCTGCGCACGATATTAAACGAAGTTTTTGGTGGTATTTCTCTTCCACTCCACTTTACCCCCGGCGTTTACAATCAATCGATAGAGGTTTCCTCAATCATAAGTACCGGAAATCGGAAAATAAGGGTCATTGATGGTTCACAGCTTAAAATTTCAGATATCTATTATGCCAGACAGCGTATTGTTTTTACGAACAGCAGAAAGAAAGCTTATCGCCAACCCATTCCTTCCTTTGCACAGCGGCTGGAGTTTAGTTATGCACATGAAGTTACGGGCACACAAATTCAGCAATGGTTTGCAGCAACAGACTTTGCCTTTCCCGGCATCAGGGCTTCCAATTATTCGATCATTACCGGAAACATGCTCATTCAGGATAATGGGATAAATACAGTTCGATTAAGCAGTGCATATGTTGGGGCCAGAGGATTTCAATTTCAAGATGGTGGCACGAATTATAAACTTGGATTTACTTATGGCTTTCCTCTTATATATCCCGATATTGGACTTGGGAATATACTGTATGTGCCTAGAATAAGACTCCAGCCCTTCTATGACATTTCGTACTCAGACTCCTTCGAAGCGGTGTCTTCACATATGAGCAGTGCCGGTGCTGAATTATTATTTGATTTTTATTTAAGCACCTTTACAGTAGGGTTTAGATATTCCAGATTACTTACCGGCTATGAAGGTAACCCAAACCGATTTGAAGTTTTTATTCCATCACAACGCTTTTAAATGAAAGGGATCGTTGCACGAGTAACCGGCAGTTGGCATGACATTCAACTTGAAGATGGAACCATCCTTCCTTGTCGAACGCTTGGCAAGTTGCGTTTAGAAGACATTAAAACAACCAATCCTGTAGGGGTAGGTGACGAAGTGGAGCTGCAGTATGAGGTCGGTGATCAGTTTAAGGGGATTATCACCAAGGTCCTTCCTCGACGTAACTATGTCGTACGGCAATCACCAAGAAAAAAACACGATCTCCACCTATTAGCGGCTAATGTAGATCAGGCTGTTTTAGTGACGACGATCATTAACCCGAAAATCAAACTTGGTTTTATTGATCGATTTCTATTAATGACAGAACCACATAATATTCCGGTCATCATTGTCGTCAATAAAAGTGATCTTTTTGGAGAAGAAGAACTCGAAATGTATGGCGGACTGAAATATATGTATGAAGACATAGGCCATCAGGCCATCAGCTGTTCTGCCATTTCAAGCGAAGGCGTTGATGACTTGAGGGCACTATTAAAAAACAAAACGACACTTGTGGCGGGTCAATCAGGCGTCGGAAAATCTACATTGATCAATGCATTACAGCCCGGATTAGAATTGCGCACGGAGGAAATATCAGATCATTCTGGAAAAGGCCAGCACACCACCACCTTCGCGGAGATGTATAAACTTGATTTTGGAGGGTTTATCATTGATACGCCCGGCATTAAAATGTTGTCCTTCAATAATCTGGAACCAATGGATGTGGCGCACAACTTTAAAGAATTTTTTGAGAAATCATCCGACTGCCGTTTTGATAATTGCCTCCATCGAAATGAACCGGGTTGTGCTGTTAAAGCGGCTATTGAAGAAGGAGAAATATCTTTTTTGCGGTATGAACACTATCTGCAAATACTCGGTGAAATCGACGATCAAAATTCATGGGAAAGACATAAAGATCTTTAAGCATGGCACTCCTTTCTATCATCAGAAATAAAGCTGTAATTTTGAGCTTATTCTATTAGACCTAAGATTATTGGACCTTAGACCTGAGATTATTGGACCTAAGACGCGATTGGAGCGCAGTACAGGGGACCTGAGACATTTTATTTAATATTTCCAATCTTTATAACCTACTAAACTTCTAATCTTTCAATTCTACTAATCTTTATCATCAAAGCAACCATATATTTTCACTATCCACTTTTCACTTAAATGTCTTACACCTCGAGAGTACGTTATCAAAATCGACGCGAACGTTTGAAACGACACGGTCGAAATTTTAGATTGATAGTTCTTTTTGTAACGCTCCTCTCTCTTATTTTTATCTTCAGGAACAGATATAGCATCTATGAATATATTCGAACCTATTTCTATTAATCATTCATCTATATTTCGATCTACATGCCTTTAAGAAAGAGAAAATGGCCGACATTTTTGTTAGGAGGAGTTGGCTTGCTGCTCGTCATTTTTTTTATGGGGCCTAAAGAAAAGACTCCTGATTTTTCATCGATTGCCATACCTGACATTACTTTAGATCTAAAAGCACTTGAAGACAGTATTTCGATAAAAGAAACTTCGTTAAACCTAAAGCCGGATAATGAAGCAAGAATTTTATGGGCACATCCCTATCAAAAAACGCCTTATAGCATTGTCTATTTGCACGGAAATGGAGCAAGTCAAGAGGAGGGTGATCCATTGCACGAAGCACTAGCCCATCGGTATGGTTGCAACCTATATCTCGCTCGTCTCGAGGATCATGGGGTCGTCAGTGACAATCCTTTACAAAATATTAATCCGATTGCCTGGATGCAATCAGCCCTTGACGCTATAACTATTGGAAAGTCAATTGGAGAGAAAGTAATTGTTGTCTCCTGTTCCACAGGCAGTACATTTTCACTCTTTTTGGCAGCTCAATTTCCGGACCTGGTGGAAGCTCAAATCTTATTATCTCCTAACATTGATTACTATGATCCAAGATCTTTTGTGATGGCCTGGCCCTGGGGCTTACAAATCAGCCAAAGCATTCTTGGATCAAATTTTTATGGTTGGAAAGCGCCGGGCGCTGCACAACAATATTGGTACACAAGCTATCGGATAGAAGGACTCATCGTTTTGAAATCAATTATTAACAAGACGATGACTCCCGAAACATTCTCCAAAATAGAGCAACCCACATTTTCAACTTACTATTATCAGGATGAAAACCATCAGGACAATGTTGTTTCTGTCAAACGAATGGTGGAGATGTTCGACCAGTTGGGTACTCCAAGTGAATTAAAAAAACAACTACCACTGAAATTGGCAGGCACACATATTATTTCATCCGATTTATTTAATCATCAGTTGAAAGAAGTATGGGATCCGGTAGTCGATTTTTGTGAAAATATACTTCAACTAAAACCGGTGAATGATTCCAATTGGGTACAATTTTTAGATATTCGTTAATCAAATCCTTCAGTCATTTGTTATCTTATTATCCTGCAAAGCTTTTACTATTTGGTGAGTATACGGTGCTCAGTGGATCACAGGCATTGGCAGTACCTCTGCATCAATGGAGTGGGCGATGGGAGCGACAGGATAAAGCAAACACGAAAGAAGAAGCTCCCATCAAGGACTACGTGGTATGGTTGGAAGCTAATGAAATCATCTCTCCTGAAATTGCCAGTGAAATACTTCAGGAGGCCGGGAATGGATTAAGTTATTTAGCGGATATACCTATCGGTTTCGGACTTGGTAGTTCGGGCGCATATGTCGCAGCTATCTACGACCGGTATGTTAAAAAGAACACGGAGGATAGTTTGACGACACATGCGATGCTGGCAAAAATGGAATCTTATTTTCATGGTTCAAGCTCAGGTATGGATCCATTAGTTTCGTATTCGAAGAAGGCTTTATACAAAAGTGAAACTGGTGAATTACTTACAATCAATGATCCCGGATGGCCCGATCCATACAAGGTGTATCTCCTGGATTCAGGGATCGCTCGATCAACAGGATCCCTGGTCAAATCGTATCGTGAGATGTTAGCAGAGGATGATTTTAAATGGAGAATATCCAGCGAACTCATTCCTATGGTAGAACACGGAATACATTTTTATCTTTCCGGATCGGCACAGAAACTAGAAGAGTGTCTTGATATCATTTGTGATTTCCAGCGGAAGTATTTTTCTTCCTTTATTCCTGCCGACATAAAGAATCAATGGGATATGCTTCGAAAAAATTCCGGTGTGTTTATCAAGTTTTGTGGCGCAGGTGGTGGCGGATATTTTTTAGTCATTACAACACCAACTTTTAAAGGGGAAGTGCCTGCCAATTGCATATCAATCAATCAAGACCAAAAGCCTTTCTAATACTACAAAACAATGATGCAGAAGGACCGCCCGGACTATGTAGATAAAATCATGGCGTATTGTGCAAGAGCAGAGCGATGTCTTCAGGATGTCGTCAAAAAACTAACAGCTTACGATGCACCGGAAGATGAGTTTGAAGCAATCATTGCGAATCTATATAAAGAGAATTTTCTGAATGATGAAAGATATGTCGGGTTTTACACTTCTGACAAATGGCGGCTTGATCAATGGGGAAGAATAAAAATACAAAACGGTTTATTTCGAAAGGGATTTAGTGAATCGCTGATCGCAAGTGCACTCGATACGATTGATGCAGAAGATTATAAACGCATGATGGAGGCTGTACTCTCAAAGAAAAGAGAAACGATTCGGCGGGAAGAACCAATCAATCAAATGAAGAAAATCCTCAGCTTTGGCTGCCATAGAGGAATCGAAGAGGACCTGATATGGCAATGGCTGGAGAATGAGGGACTTTCATTCTAAGAATTGCTTTCTAACATTACTTTAAACTATTGCTTGTTTTTACCATTTTAATAGACGAGGATTTTTATTGAAAGGTTGTTTCAACACTTTTGTGATTGGACAATAATTATTGACAAAATGAAACTGCAATATAAAATTTACGGAAGCGGAAAGCCGATCATCATCATGCACGGCCTTTTTGGCAGTGGAGATAATTGGCGGACCATCGCAAAGAATTTGGAAGCGGATTACCAATGTATTGTCGTTGATATGCGCAATCATGGTCGCTCTCCGCATGACCCGAAAATGAATTTTGACGTGATGTCAGAAGATATCCACGAACTGATGATCGATCTCGATTTGGACACTGCCTCCCTAATCGGGCACTCTATGGGCGGAAAGGTCGCTATGCAGTTTGCACTGACGCACCCGACTTTTGTAGACAAGCTTGTGGTTGTAGACATCGCTCCAAAAAATTATCCACCTCAACATACAGTAGTGATAGAAGCGATAGAAGCGATAGAAGCGATTGTCCCGGAACATATCAATGAGCGATCTGACGCCGAAGAAATTTTTGGCCGATATCTGGGTGATGATCAATCGACGATTCAGTTTTTAATGAAGAACCTCACCCGTTTGCAAGGGAGTGGATTCAGTTGGAAGGCGAATATGCCAGTCATCATTTCCGCCTACAATCAATTGGTCGAAGAAGTCACCTCAAATGAGCCTTTTAAGGGTCCGACGTTGTTTATTCGAGGAGAGAAATCACGTTATATTTTGACAGACGACCTACCCGTTATTGAGCAGCTGTTTCCTCAATATTCGTTAAAGACTATTTCCAATGCCGGTCATTGGGTGCATGCCGAGGCCCCTGAAGACTTTACGGAGACCGTTCAGGATTTCTTAAATAGCTGATTATCTAGCTGTTTAGTCGCCTTGCATGCCCTTTAAGTATTGCGCCATACGCACTGAAATACCTAACTTTACAGCGAATATCACTTACAGACCACTTTTCCACCTATGCAGGGCAAGTTATATCTTATACTCTTCATCCTTTTATTTGGTACTCTCCATTCATCCGCACAGATGCTGGTGGATCAGGATACCTTGATTGGAAATGAATGGATCAACTACGAAACGCACTACGCTAAATTTATTGTTGAGGAAGATGGTATCTACCGTATACCTTATAGTGCATTGATTGGAGCAGGCATTCCCACAGGAACAAAAGGGACCGATTTTAAACTTATCAGCTTAGGTAGACAAGTCGCTATTTATGTGAGTACGGAGGATGTATTTGGGTCGAATGACTTTATTGAATTTTATGGATTTCAAAATCGAGGAGAATTTGATCGGTATCTGTATCACAAACCCGATCAGAACATGCTCAATCCAAATTACAGTATGTATACGGATCGACGACCTTATTACTTGTCTCTAGATCCCGCTCTTACCCCATTGCGCGTGTCCACTATCATAAATGACATCAGCAATCCACCGATGGTTGAACCGTCTTATTTGCACAAGGAAACAATTGCGTTCTATGATTCAAGTTATGACCCATACTTTCAAGCCAGTGGCATTAATCTTTCCTATGCAAGCTATACGCATGGGGAAGGGTTTTGCAAGTTGCACCAAACGAATAGCAGTACACAAATCATTACGTCACAAATAGCGATTGGTACAAGTGCAACGCTTCATCTTCGACTGGTTTCGACCAATTATGGGGACCACCAATTTATTATCCACTGGAATGGAACAGTACTGGACACACTGTTGGCTACAGACATTCAGATCAGGGATACCATTTATTCCATCCCGCTGTCTTCTGTTTTGGCCAATAATGAACTAGCCATAACCAATAACAATTCAATCAGCAGACATTCCCTGGTGAATATAACTCTTGCCTATCCCCGACTAAATAATCTGGATGGGCAAAGCGAATCACTGATCACTCTTGAACCAAAATCTGAATCACAGTATTTTGATTTTGATGCATTCGACACCGGTGGCTCGAATCCTCTTCTATATTCTACAGATGGATCATCGCGCATGGAAGCGAGTCAGCTTTCTCCAAATCGTTTTCATTTTTTATGGCCTGAAGTACTTAACGAAACGACCCTTCGAATCGTTAATCAGTCCAGTGCCATTAAAATAGTCGATGAGTTGAATGAAACTTCATTTATAGATTTTTCCGAGGATGATACTGAATATATAGTAATCACACATCCTGCATTGATGCCTTCCGGTACAGAAAGTGAATATATCCAATACAGACTTTCTGAAGCCGGTGGAAGCTATAAAGCAAAAGCTTACTCTATACTAGACTTGTACGATCAATTTGGTTATGGAATAGAAAAGCATCCGCAAGCAGTCCGAAACTTTGTTGAGTTTATGCATCGAAATTGGCCTTCTGCAGAAATGATATTTATCATCGGACGAGGGATTGAATACAACATTTCGCGTACGGAAAATGGTCAATGGGAGAGTTTGTTTTTCGTTCCAACATTTGGTCGTCCGGGAGGTGATAATTTATTGGCCGCTACCTTATGGGATCTGTTGCCGCGATATCCGATCGGCAGACTGGCGATCACAAATGCTCAGGGTATAGCCAATTATCTCAGCAAGGTAAAGGAGCATGATCTGTCACGCTACAAAGATCAGTCTCTTGAAGAAAAAGCGTGGATTAAAAGTGTAATTCATCTGGGCGGAGGAAAGACCTCCACTGAGCAGAAAGATTTTAAAAATATTTTACAGTCGCTGGCGGATGATATTGAAGCGTCCGGATACGGAGCGGATGTTAGTTTTTTCCAAAAACAATCAACGGATGTCATTGGAGAAACCGAATCAGCACAATTACTCAAACTTTTAAATGAGGGCTGCGGCATCATTAATTATCTTGGGCATTCTGCCTCCAGTACATTTGAATACAATATTCATGAACCCTCCGTGTGGAACAATAAAGGGCGTTATCCCATATTTAGTGCTATGGGTTGCAGTGCTGGGCAAATACATGGGACACGATTGAGCCTTAGTGACAATTATGTTCAAACCAAAGATGAAGGAGCGATCGCTTTTTTATCCGGTTCAGGATCTCAGTTTGCATCAGCGTTGATTAAGTGGGCCAGACCCTGGTATGATTACTTTGGCAATTTAAATTATGGTTGTACGCTTGGTGAATCAAACTTGTTTGGATTACAAGCTGTCAGCAATTCTGTTGATCCGGATACAAATGTTCATAACATTAACCGTTATTTACTTGAACAGCATACTTTTCAAGGAGATCCTGCTTTGCAGTTGCATCCACTGGCAGGCCCGGATTATGTTGTGGACCGAAAATCAGTTTCGATAAGCCCGAAAGTGCTCGATATAAAATTGGATAGTTTTGATTTGGATTTTGTGATTTCTAATATTGGCAGAAACCTTCACGAAGAAGTTGTTTATGATATTAGCATAAAACTGCCTGATGGACAAGAGATACCTATCAAAAAGGATACACTGGAGGCAGTAGCTTTTCAAAATTTAATTTCCGTAAGACTGCCTTTGTCTACTGGTGGTAGCTCGGGTGCTTTCAGATTATTGATCACAGTAGATCCCGATGACGCGATTGATGAACTCCCTGATCCTGCAGCAGAAGAAAACAATCAATTAATTGATAATCTGGGTGTGAAAGGGGTGGAAATAATTGTTGTCGACAATTTAGTTGCTGCTGTTTACCCACCTGACTTCAGCATCGTTACTAAAGCGGTGCCTGAATTGATCGCAACAGGAAGCAACTCATTTAGCAAGTATATTGATATTGTTGTTCAGATCGATACAACGGCTCTTTTTAATAGTCCGATGCTCGTCAAAGACAGGTTTCCTGATCATAGTCCGATACTGAAATGGTCTCCATCAATGACGTGGCTTCCGGATCAGGTATATTACTGGCGCGTCAGTACAGATAGTATATCTCCGACGCAAGGATATTTGTGGAATAGAAAATCATTTCTGTATAAACCGGGTAGCTTTCCGGGCTGGAATCAATCGCATTTCTATCAGTTTACAGACAATGACCTGGACCAGGTGTTTGCCGATAGTACTAGACGTGATTTTGCATTTGAAAGCAAGTCCATTGATTTTAATATTCTCAACAGATATCATGATATAGATCTGGGCTTGATTCCAAAAGTGGTTATGGATGGTGATATTCCGGCTGAGTTTTTTACCGGTTTTAGAAATAGAAATGTTCAGGCTTTTGTGGTCGCCATCGATTCCCTGACCGGTGAGTTTATGTATAACCCGAATCCTGGTCTTTACGGATCGGCCAATCATCTCTCGTTTGATGCCAGATGTTTTCCATACAGAATGGACCTTCCTGAAAGTCGGCAAGCGCTGATTGATTTCGTAGAGAATGTTATCCCATCCGGATATTATGTGTTTTTCTATACCTACCAACATCCACTTTATCCGAGTTATTATCCTGAACTTTGGGCAGACGATGAAGTTACTTTTGGAAAAAGTATTTTCACGATGATCGAAGCTCAGCATCCAACTTCTGAAATAAGATCATTAGCGACAGCAGGCCATCGACCACCGCCCTATATAATTTACTTTCAAAAAGATCGGGGCACCATACAAGAGTTGATTGGAGTAGATTCATCTGATATTATCTTCATGAGCGTTGATCTTAAAGGCTCTTTGGATAAAGGGAAACACATCTCCCGATTAGTAGGCCCGGCTTCCAAATGGTATTCGATACTATCCGACACACAGGTAAATGATCCGGACACAGCAGGTCAAAATATTATTTCTGCCTTTGCTCTTTCTGCAGACTTTAGTGATACACTCATTATATCCAATAATCTTGTGTCCAAAGACACTGTTATTTCGGCTATTGATGCTTCAATATATCCCTACGTCCAATTAAAATTTTCTATCGAGGATAGTATCAACTATAACCCTGCTAAATTGAAAATGTGGCGCGTCTTGTATGAAGGTTATCCAGAATTAATCATTCAACCGGATGCAGGATTTGCATTTATTGCAGACACACTCGATCAGGGAGAAAAAATGAGTCTTTGGGCCCATATAGAAAACGTAAGCCCCTACGATGTCAGTTCCATGCCGGTTTCTTTGCGTATCAATGGAGATAATATCACTGAAGAACTTACTACCATCATCCCGGAGATAAATGGAAATTCAATCGCTCCTGTGACTTTTGAAAAAGTGACCTCTAACCTGCAAGGGGACTATCAGGTGTTGATGGAAGTAAATCCTGATCGAACATTGCCTGAATTAAACTACAGTAACAA
>JBBKXT010000145.1:0-26094 GCA_037969625.1 Saprospiraceae bacterium | reverse complement strand
TCAATTCCGTCTGTATTGAAATAAGCTGTCAATTCTTTAACAGATTCCGCAAATTCTTCGCGGCCCGCTTTTGAATAGAAAACATCAGAGCACGTCTCGCAGCCACTCCAACCACCGAGCGACAAGAGCACCTTCAAATCGGGGTTTGTTTTCTTTCTTTTGACTATGCTTTTGATGGTCGCACTATCCTGTGCACTTCCAATATGAAGTTTGTTCCCATCCAAATGTCCGAAGCAAAAAATAATGTGTGTGAGCTGGTCGGTTTCAAAACTATCGACAAGATTTGTTGGGCCTGCATAATAGCCAATGACGCGAAAATCGGATGGCGTTTGAGCCTCTAAAGAAGTTGCAAAACACACCCAGATAATAGCTATGAAATGTAGAATTGATTTTATGTTGGTCACTTAATTTAAATTTGATAATGAAGATATTACTTTGTGAAACAATTTTATTCGCCTCACGAATAGAAAAGTGCTAGGTATTTTGATGCCACAAATAGATCATCGCTACTGAGCCGTATGGGGAATAAAGTTTTTTATAAACCTTAAAGGTAGTTTTGTCCATCTTGTCCAGATGATGGAGGGCCATTAAGTTTCTGTTAATCACCAGGTCATTATGGCTGAAAATATCTGGCCTTTGTAAAGCATGCAGTAAAAGCATCTCTGCTGTCCATAGACCTACGCCTGGAAGTGATGTCAGTTGCCCAATGATTGCTTTATCAGTTAGGGATGGTAGGTTGTCAAGGTTGATTTTTCCCAAAAGAATAGCATCGGCACTAGTCTTTATGTAGTTTGCTTTTTTACCAGTCATTCCACATTGTTGAATAGACTGATGATCACATGCGCCAATGGTTGCCGGTGTCACTTCTCCAAGAAGTTCTTTTAATCTTGCGTTGACTGTTCCGGCTGCTTTGTTTGAAATTTGTTGAGCAATAATGCTTGACACCAACGCTTCAAAAATAGAAGGATTTACTTTTCGATTCAGTTTGCCATATTGTTTGATGACTGCAGCTAACTTGTCATCCCTCTCCGATAAGTAGTCCATTTCTTTTTTGCCGTATCGAAAATACTCCATGCAGTTAAATTAATCAGTTTACCCTTTAGGTTCAATAAAATAAAGAGAAGTGTCTTCCGGATATTGAAAGTGAATAAATTTTCCGCCTTCCTTATTTCGTTCAGAAGATGAAATAGATTTTTCAGTCAGTAGAGGTTTAACTTTTTCATAATCATCACATGTAAATCCAATGGAAGTATTCCCTGATCCACTTATTTGAGGTTTGCCTCTAATCGGGTGGAGTCCGATGATCATCCCGGGAGCGATCATTTCAGCATCGCGTTCACCCCATCTTTTTTCAAGTATAAAACCAAGCGTTTTATAGCAATCAATGGATCGATCCAAATTGGAAACATTGATGGTTATGGTTGCGTTTTTGATGGATAAGTGGGTCATGCAAGAATAATAAGGGCGAACAATTATCAGTTTTTTCTAAAAAATCAGGTTCTGATTCTCCAAAATACACTCTCTTTTGCACTTTTACGGCATTGCAACGATGCAGCGAATCCTGTTTCTGACGTATCTTTTAGTTAATTAACCGCGGTTAATTAAGGCGATTACTCCTGATCGAAGCAAAATGCCTGACACTTAATTGTGCTTTAAATTGATTAAATTAGCCTTCAAGACCAAAACGAACGAATCCAATTTTACAAAGGATCCCTTTAGATCTGCATCACCTGAAATAATGAAACCAACTCTACTTGTACTTATTGCTCTTTTTTTTATAACAGTGAATAGTTACGCACAACCACCGGGAATACCGAATGATTGTGCCTACGCTATCGTATTGTGTACCAGTGCTGATTTAGAATTTAATCCGCAAGGACCAGGGATTAACGATTTTGCAGATCCGGATAATCATGAAGGTTGTATTACTGTCCTTGAGCAGAATTCGGCTTGGTTTTATTTTGAAATTAACCCATTAGCACCGCCAAACCTCGAATTGGGATTTATTATTTCCCCTAACGGAGGTTTTGGAGAAGATTATGATTGGGCTTTATTTGGTCCCGATGTGGATTGTGGCGCATTAGGATTTCCGATTAGATGTTCATCATCAAGTGCGCAATGCGGATTTTGTCCTGAAACAGGCATGGGCATGGGCACTACAGATTTTACTGAAGGTCCCGGGACTGGTGATGGTTTTGTTGCTTTATTAACCGTTCAACCCGGACAAGGATTCTATTTAATGATAGATAACTGGCTGGGTACCATGGATGGATTTGTGATGACATGGACAGATTCCGCAGCGCCGTGGCTTGATTGCGATGCTGAACCACCTTGCGCTCTTAGTGCAGTGGCCGGCCCGGATATAGATGTATGTGAAGGAGATATTGATGTGTTGCTGAACGGAGGTAGTGAAGGAGGTGATGGAGGTGTGATGTATGAGTGGTCCGGAACAAATGGCGGCACGTCGTTTCTCAACGATCCTAATCTGGAAGATCCTTCAGCAAATTTTCCATCAGGACAAACAGGCTCTATTACCTATACACTGGTAGTGACAGAAGGTGATTGTATGGATGAAGATGAAATGGAAGTCACCATTAATCCTTTACCGATAGTTTCAATTACACCAGTGGATCCGCTTTGTGAATCCGGTATGCCTCATACTCTTGTGGGTTCTCCTACAGGTGGAGTTTGGGGTGGAGCAGCAACAGGGAATACCTTCGATCCGGCACTGAATGGTCCGGGGACACACACCGTTTCATATACTTTTACAAGTGTTGATAATTGCTCGGGTACAGCCTTTTTGGATATAGAAGTGAATGTAAGCCCTGATGTAATAATAGATCCGGATCCTGCAGAATTTTGTGACAATGATGGCTCAATATTGCTCACAGCATTCGGTAGCGGTGGCTTAAGCCCTTATGAATATGAATGGACAACGCCTTCTGAAATGGCTACAGGAGAAACCTATGTAGCGACCCTTACAGGGATGCATACGGTAGTCATAACAGATGCCAATGGATGTACCAACTCAGTGGTAACAACGGTGACAAGCCATCCGAATCCGGATGTTGCAATGGTCAACCCAAGCCCCTTATGTGCTGGAACAGATTTTTTTACGCTGGTAGGGATCCCACCGGGAGGTGAGTTTGACGGATCAATTGTTACACCGGATGGAGAAGTCTACCCCAGCATGGAAAGCCCAGGAACTTATACAATCAGTTATACCTATACGGATGGCAATAATTGTGCATCAACGATTTATGAAGACATCACCATTATCGATATCCCTGAAGTCACGGTAAGCAATAATGGACCCTTATGTGAAGGTCAACAAATTTTGCTTTTTGGGAATACAGATGATCAGGGCACAACGATTACTTACGAGTGGGAAGGTCCCAATAGTTATAGCTCCTCCGTTCAGAATCCTACGGACGCAACAGAAGCCGGAAATTATACACTCCAGGTAACAGTCGATGGATGTCCGGCCCCGCTCATCACCACAACTGTTGTTTTGACTAGTATGCCTGATGCGTCGGCATTAAATGAAGGTCCTTATTGTAACGGACAAGCGATACAATTACTCGGAGCAACCAGTTCAACAGGAAATAATATAGTGTATAGTTGGACCGGGCCAAATGGTTATACATCCGATATACAAAACCCGTCGGATGCAACCGAAGCAGGTATCTATACACTTCTCATTACAGTGGATGGTTGTCCATCTGCTCCGACAATGACAGAAGTGATATTTAATGCACCTCCCGATGCGATCGCTACCAACAACGGACCGTATTGTGAAGGCGAGTTGATAGAATTATTGGGATCAACGACTTCTTCAGGCACAACAATTTCTTATTGGTGGACTGGGCCAAATGGTTATCAATCAAATGTTCAAAACCCAACGAATGCTTTTGAAGCAGGTTCGTATATTCTCATCGTCAATGTAGATGGATGTAGCTCTAATCCAGTAGCAACTTCAGTACAGGTGAATAGTTTTCCACTGCCAATGATCACTGGACAAGACTCATTTTGTACCGGTTTTTCATCCACCCTTGATGCCGGGGCAGGCTATGCCAATTACTTGTGGAATAATTCCAGTACCAATCAAACACTTGAAGTTTTTTCTTCCGGATGGCGTTATGTTACCGTGACAAATGCAAATGGTTGCAGCGGTATTGATTCTTTCCAAGTGACAGAGTTGGCCTCACTGATGCCACAGATTTCAGGCACTTTAGCTTTCTGCGCAGGTGGGAACACAACACTTGATGCAGGATCAGGGTATGTTGGTTATAGTTGGTCAACAACAGAAACGACACAGACGATCAATGTGAATACTGCGGGAACATTTTTTCTGACTGTGACTGATTCAGATGGTTGTACCGGTGCCACAAGTATTAATACAACCATCAATGCCAATCCGATCGTAACCATCGGTGGATCTACGACTTATTGTATCGGCGGATATTCTACACTGGATGCGGGATCAGGCTACACAAATTATTTATGGAGCAATGATTCAACAACACAAGTGATTACGGTTGATGTGCCAGGCACTTATATGGTGACAGTTGTGGATGTCAATGGTTGTATCGGTTCTGGAGATGTTACAGTTTCGGAGAGCACTTCCTTAAGCCCGGTCATCACAGGTGGAAATGCTTTTTGTGAAGGTGGAAATATTACTTTGAATGCCGGCGCCGGATTTGATACATACATTTGGTCCAATGGATTTATAATGCAAAACTTGTTTGTCGATGTTGCAGGTATTTACACGGTAACGGTTTCGGACAATCAAGGATGTTCAGGAAGCTCAAGTGTTTCAGTTTCTGAAGTCCTGCCGCCTTCTTCAACAGTACAGGCGACAAGTTCTCTTTGCAATACAACAGCAGGAGGTTCGGTGATAAATTTATTTGATTTAGTGACCGCAGGTGATATGAATGGGTCTTGGATGGATGCAAATAATTCGGGAGCAAGTGGCCAGTTTACAAACCTCAATTTCGATGGTGTGACTGCAGGAAATTATCTGTTTGTGTACACGACTAATTCCGCGATGCCTCCTTGTCCCGAAGAGAAATATAATGTAACGATTACAGTGATAGATTGTGAATGTGCGGATGTGTTTTTCCATGCTGCAGATCCTTTATGTAATGCAGGTGATATGTTGGATTTGACAAGTATTGAAAATACAACGGAATCTGGTAGTTGGTCAATCATTGCTACTCCAGCTGGATCAAATCCAGCGACTCTGGTAGGTTCACTATTTGATGCCACATCAGGTGATCCGGGACAGTATGATTTGCAGTTTGCTTTGATTAATCAGCCGCCACCGGGATGCCCTCTTGACTATTCAATAAGTATTGATGTGGATGATGAAGTCAACGCAGGTTCAGCAGCACCCGCACTTTCCTTTTGTACGAATGAAGATGAAACAGTGGATTTGACGAGTTTGTTGGTAGGCGCTGATGCCAATGGGTCCTGGATGGAAACTTCCGGAACGACTTCACAAAATGGTGCCTTTGATGCGAATGCAGCAACTTTCCGAACACTTAATCAAGTACCTGGAAATTACACTTTTGAATATCTGCTTGTGGCGAATGGCGCATGCCCTGAAGATGCAACAACAGTTTCTGTCATTATTAATGCTGTTCCGAAAGTAACGATTGCCAATGCGATAGAATTTGATTGTAGTCATGCGATACAGACATTGGATGCAAGTGCGTCTACGGCTGATCCAGGGGCTCAGGTACTGTGGACAGGCCCGGGCATAATCATCGATGGAAATGAAAATACATTAAAGCCCACGATCAATAAGCCGGGAACCTATAAGTTAACCATAAGAAATACTATTTCAGGATGTGTTGATTCAGCTTCGATTGTTGTACAAGCCAATACCGATATACCAACGGAAGCATTGGTGATGAGTCAGGATCCTTCTTGCTTTGGTGATCAGAATGGTATCATTAGCGTTGAGTCAGTGGCAGGTGGTACACCTCCGTTTATGTATACATTGAATAGTGGTGCATTGAGTACCAATGATTTTTTCAGTGACTTGCCACCGGGTGATTATTTGGTAACCATTGAAGATGCCAGTGGATGTCTATTAGATACACTCATACAACTGGGAACACCCGCTGAGATAAGTATTGATTTGGGGTCTGATATTGAGATCGATCTCGGTGAAGATGGATACTTTCAAGTAACGGTTAGTCCGCCATCTGTGATCATAGATACGATTCTGTGGACGCCTAATAATTTGATAGAGTGTCTGGACTTGGACTGCCTTGAAGGAATCATTCACGCTTATAACACCGTGACGTTGGTGGCAACGCTCTATGATGAAAATGGATGTACGGCCACTGATCATATGCAAGTGCTAGTAGATAGAAGTCGTAAAGTTTATATTCCTAATGCGATTTCGCCAAATGGAGATGGTATCAATGATGTGCTGTTTATTTCTGCCAAAGAAAATCAGATTTCAAGTATAAAGAAATTCACGATTTATAGTCGATGGGGAGAGGTCTTGTATGAAACGTCAGCTATTCAACCAAATGACATCAGTGTCGGTTGGGACGGACGGTTCAACAATGAAGAAATTAATCCGGGTGTCTATGTCTATGTGGCAGAAATAGAATTTTTTGATGGGGTTGAAGAGGTTTATACGGGAGACGTAACGGTCATCAAGTGATGTTAGTTGCCATATTTTAAGTGCACCACCTTTGCTCGACCTTTTTCAAACAGGGAGACGATGTAGAGATTACTATAATCTGATTCCGAAATATCCGCATAAGTGTTTTCACCTACCATTTTATTTAGAAAGTCAGGTGTTGTATTGGAGTGACCAACGATCAGTATAAACCCATCGTGAAAATTATTCAAGGTGTTGTCAATAACTGCATCGGGAGCAAACGGATCATACGTTTGAATGGAAAGGTTTTTTGCAATTGCGGTGGGTCCTGCTGTTTGCATCGTTCGATTGAAGTTGGTCGAGAGAACAGCATCTACTGGAACATTTTCAAGTATTCTATTTAATTCCATTGCACGTTCCTGCCCGACGATACTTAGACTTGGATTGCTGCCGCCGCCGGATGTTTCTGCATGTCGAACGAGTAGGTAAGTCGTTGCGGTGTCAGGAATCGTTTCAAAGATCGTTTCGATGACGGTGAGTGTATCTACAATGATGATGGTATCCGTTACGGTTACGATCTCTTTTTCGATGATGACCTCTGGATCTTTACTGCATGAGAAGAGAAGACTAGTGCAACAAATCAAGCACGTAAGGAGAATCGGGGCAGCGTAATTTTTCATTTATTTGGTTTAGTGTAGTGGTTGATCTGACTGCGTTTCAGTAGCCGGTGATGTAAATATGCGATAAAAATGAATAACTGAGTTTCGAATCATGTCTGGAGCATTAGTCAAGCGCTCTGTTTAAAAACTGATCAAAAGGGTAGAGCGCTTTGAATGCTTTATGACAGTGTTTGAGGAAATCAGATGACTGCACTATTTTATCGGAAGGATGGTGGACGGCCAGAAAGCTTTTTTGTTTTAGCCATTCGATATCCGGATGTGATGCATCATAACCTTGTGGTGGGCGAACTAGTTTTTCACCTTCGAGCTCAAAGTAGGTTGTAAACGACTTTGCATTGATTATTTTTTTAAAATCCTTTCCATTAAAATCAATTTCCTGTCGAATCGCTTTTAGCCATGGGCCTTGTGGGAGATAGGCACCTCCGGCCAACATGCTCTTACCTCCCGGTTCGATATGAATGTAATAGCCGGCAACGGAATGCACGGCTTGTTTTTCACCCGGATGGATGTGTGCGCCAAAATTTGTTTTATAGGGATCTTTGTTTTTTGAGAAACGTACATCTCTATAAATTCTAAAAATAGTTTTCTTTGGTTCGATAGCACCAATCGAGTCGTCAAATTTTACAATCTCTGTATGCAGGCTGGCAATAAATTGTTCGAACTCTTCGCGTGCAGCTTCGTATCGCGGCTTGTTGGCTGTAAACCAATCACGGTTGTTATTTGCTTTTAAGTCTTTTAAAAACCTAAAAGTGGAGGATGATAGCATGCTATTTTATTTTTTACTTTTTTTGGCAAACTGGTTAAACCAGAGCGCCTTGTCAACCCAAAAATCGAGGTCATCATCCTGATCAATGCCTTCCGGGTATACAAATAGAAATCCTTTCATTGATTTTCCGGTAAAATCCATCGCACGACAACCTTCTCGATCCAGTAAATCTTCATGTGCTTCTTTGCCCACTCTGACCATAATTCTGTCTGCACCGGTTTTGCGATCCATATCTACCCCGATACACATCTTTTCATTGACCATAAAGATGAGTCCGCCCATCATTTTCTTTTCCTCTATATGACCGGCAGAACTAAGTCGCCGGCGTACTCTGTCTACAAGATATTCGCTGAAAGCCATGTTGGATTTGATGTTTGATAGTAGTTCAAGATAGAAACAAGCGGTGAGAATTGCTACAAAAGACCTTTGTTAATATGTAAGTCATTGGTTTGTAGTTATTTGGATGTAATAGGTGTTTTCTTGTCTCTTGAAAACCTCAAAATGGGTCATTCTCTGCGCAGCGAGGAATCTGCTGTGGGCTAAAAGGAATGCTCATAACTCGTGACGAACAACCATTGTCATTCTGATCGAAGTGAAGAATCTCTTGAATTTCTCGAGACACGAATAATATAGTAACCTAAATTCCTTTCGATTTGGATAAGGGATTTTAGCCGATTTTGCCCGTTTTTTCCAAAAAACAGACTCGTTTCACCTCGGCATCACTTTTATTTGATTCTTCCATAATGGTGACCAGCCATTCATAACATATTATAATTCAGCATAATATGTTCGTTTACTGCTAAATTCCACTACATATTATAAAAAACTGGCATACGTTTTGCTTCATGTTTGTTATCAGGAATTTATACATGGCATTAAACCGTCATGTGACAACAGGATCGAACATGAAGAATCGTATTAATTACAAAGGTTCAAGCCCCTATGGCCACCCCTTCAGGGAAAATGTCATGAGATGGGCTTTTGCAGTTTTGGTAGGCATTGCGCCTTTTGCCTTTATACAAGGCCAAGTCTCTATCAGCTGCCCCCCAACCCTCACCATTTCTTGTAGTACACCGCCAATACCAGAGAATACTGGTTCTGCAACGGCAACTACAAATTGTCCCACATCATCAAATGTGACTTTAACCTATGATGATAATATGGGACAAATGACTGGTTGTATGGGAACAGGAACAATCAGAAGAACATGGACAGCTACCGATGTATGTGGCGCGTCAGCCACTTGTATGCAAAACATCGTTGTGGAAGACAACACATCTCCGGCGCTGACCTGTCCTCCTTTCATGATTATATCATGTCAATCTGATACCACTCCGGCAACCTTAGGGATGGCTGTAGCTTCAGATAATTGTACTCCTGCAAACCTGATCTTATATTCTTATACAGATGACACACACAATTTAAATCAATGTAATGGTACCGGATCCTTTACCAGACATTGGAAGGCAGAAGATAAGTGTGGGAATATTGCTTCTTGTATTCAAACAATCGTGATCATCGATAATCAAGCACCTGTTTTAAATGTACCACCTTCTGTAACACTTTCCTGTGAGGAAATACCTTCAGTGGAGAATACGGGAATGGCGACTGCCTTAGATAATTGTACTTCAGTCGACGAACTAATAGTATCCTTTTCCGATAATGTTTTCGGATTGACTGGTTGCAGTGGCACCGGCACCATCGTAAGAACCTGGTCAGCGAAGGATGCATGTAATAATATATCAACAGGTGCTCAGTTTATCACTTTGGAGGATTCAACGCCTCCTGCTTATACATGCCCGGCAAATGTGACCGTATCATGTGAATCATCCATCTTGCCTGCAGTAACAGGTAATTTTTCAGCCACGGATCTTTGTGGTAGTGTTTTTACAGGATATACAGATCAAGTCATAGAGCAAGTTTGTAACGGCACCGGATTAGTAGAACGTCATTGGACGGCGATAGATGGATGTGGTAATATGTCCGGTTGTATTCAGACAATCACCATCATCGATACCACACTGCCAACGATCACGTGCCCTGCTGCAATAACCGTTGATTGTGCGGCAGGCATAGGTCTTGGCGTGACTGGTTCACCAGTCGTAAGTGATAACTGCACGCCAACAGGCGCATTGGTTGTTACTTTTTCAGATATAGAAATCGTCCCATTGGGATGTAATAATACAGGAACACTTAAAAGAACATTTATAGTTACTGATGCTTGTGGCAACAGCGCGAGCTGTTCACAGTTGATTCATATTACGGATTTGCTAAAACCAACTTTAACCTGTCCACCGCCTGCAACGATTAGTTGTGAATCTTCTGTTTTGCCCGATGTAACGGGTCAAGCCACAGCATCAGATAATTGTACTGCACAAAATGATATCATCATCGCCTATAGCGATGATGTATCATTATTGTTTGGTTGCAATGGTACTGGTATTCTCAAAAGAACCTGGTCTGCAACAGACCTTTGTGGAAATGTATCAACATGCGTTCAGCAAATATGGATCATCGATGATACAGATCCATTGATTACCTGCCCTGCTAATATTGAGATTAGTTGCTCAGATTCTATAGATCCATCTTTCACGGGATATGCATCCGGAACAGACAATTGTACAGCAAATGTGAACATTACTTATACTGACAATGCACAACTCAATGATTGTAATAAAACAGGTTTGATTTTAAGAGTTTGGTCAGCTAGTGACGCATGTGGAAATGTTAAAACGTGCACACAGTTGATTACGATTGTAGATCATACAGCACCAATAATAGTTTGCCCAAGAGATACCCTTATTGATTGTGGATTTTATAATAATCCTGATGTACTTGGATATCCAACAGGCACAGACAATTGTACACCTTCAGATGAATTGATCCTGGGGTACAGCGATAATTTAAGTGGTTTGACCGGTTGCACCAATACAGGTGTTATCCTCAGAACCTGGACGTTGAAAGATGCATGTGGAAATATCGGAAGCTGTGTTCAAACAATCACAGTAGCAGATACAACCGCACCGGTGATCAAATGTCCTGCTAACGTGGTCATCAACTGCCAGGATCCTACCACGCCACAATTTCATGGAAAAGCAACCGCTACAGATTATTGTACAGCGAGTTTATTTATCGTCATTACGTATGAAGATGATCTTTCTCAAGTAGGCAATTGTAATGGCTCTGGTTTTATTTACAGAAATTGGAAAGCAACCGATCAATGTGGAAATGAAGCGATTTGTACTCAAACGATTGAAATTGTCGATAATGAAGCGCCTGAAATTCAGTGCCCATCTTCCTATGCGATTTCTTGTGAAGTAGATCGTTCGCCGGATACACAAGGATGGGCTTTAGCTACTGACAATTGTACACCAGCCGCTCAAATCCTTATTGACTATAGTGATGATATTTCAGCCCTGACGGGATGTAATGGTACTGGAAATCTAGTTCGTACCTGGATCGCCAAAGATGCATGCGGAAACTATTCTACTTGCGTGCAAACAATTACCATTGTAGATACAAAAGCACCGGTGGTAACCGCTCCACCAGCGATCACAGTCTCTTGTGAATCCTCTTTGGATGTTTCTGTAACAGGCAATATAACAGCGCAAGACAATTGTACACCTAGCGCAAATTTGGATATTGTGATTCTGAATGATGAAGAAGGAGTTATAGGATGCAATCAAACAGGTACATTGATTAGAACTTGGATCGTAACAGATTTATGTGGAAATTCAACCAGCGCTAAACAAACAATTAGAATCGTTGATACCACTATTCCAACCATTGCATGTGCAAGTTCATTGACCGTCAATTGTGGTGAATCATTAGATCCGAATGTACTTGGTATTCCGGAAATAAGTGATAACTGCACAGCAGTACCGGACATGGATCTACTCCATTTCGATAATACCTCCGGATTAAACGGATGTAATGGAACAGGAACATTATTCAGAACATGGGTGGTCTATGATGATTGCGGAAATTCTAATTCATGCATGCAGACCATTGAAGTAGTTGATGATTTGGCTCCTGTTATTACCTTGCCGGTCAACCTAACGATCAGCTGCGAATACGCTGATGATCTCGAAGTATTGGGTTCAGCGACAGCAGTCGATGCATGTACTCCGCAGAATTCAATTGCAATCACATTCAGAGACGATGATACAGGACTGTCATTTTGCAATAGTACAGGACAACGAGAAAGAATCTGGCAAGCCACGGACCTTTGTGGTAACTTCTCTACAGCCATCCAGTACATTCAATTTATTGACACCTTAGGTCCGATTTTCTACACACCGTTTAATATCCAGATTCAATGTGATGATGATCCAATCGATTTTGACAATACCGGTTATGTAGATGTATACACAGACAATTGTGCGCCATTAGATGATATTGTTATCTCATGGTATGATGATATGTCCGCAATTTCAAATTGCGAGTCAGACCCAATCATTCAACGTGTTTGGACACTAACGGACCAGTGTGGTAATGCCAGTTCTTCCATTCAGCAGATAACGGTGATGAATTACAGCATGAATCAAGTGCAGTTCCCGGAAGATGCTTATATCCCTTGCGATGCGGATATGATGGATCTTGGATTAACAGGCTCATTAATAGTTCCTGAAAATGCGTGCGCTTATTTGATGGATACAACATATGCAGTAGAGCTTGGAGAAATAGCTCCGTTTCAGTATGGACGTAAGTGGGTTTGTATCGACTATTGCGGTCATGTAGAAGAATATACACAGATGATTTATCTCATCGATACAATTAAGCCATCGATGATCGTCAAAAATATTTCGGTTTCATTTGCAGGAGGGGATAGCATCTTGTTAAACCCAGGAATGGTCATAGTGGAAGTTACTGACAACTGTGACCAGAATGTCGCGCTTGGTCTTAGCCAGGTGGTATTGACATGCGAAGATTTCATGACGGATAATGAAGTGATTATTCAAATCACGGCGACAGATGATCAGGGTAATGTCACGACCGAAGAAATCATTGTAACACTTTCAGGTGGTCTGTTTATCATGGACTGCCCTGCTAATATCACTACTCAAGTAGGTCCAGGAGAATGTGGAGCGATCGTGAATTACACGATGACCCCACAAGGTTTATGCGGACAGGATCCGATCATCAGTCAAATTGATGGAACAGGTCTATTAAATGGAGATTTCTTTCCGGTAGGCATTACTGAGCTTGAGTTTATGATTACGGATCAGCTCGGATATTCTGAAGTATGTTCTTTTACAATTGAAGTCATTGAGTATGATGCAAATGGAAGTCTGGCATGCCAGGATACACTACATGTGTCTGTTGGACTCAATTGTGAAGCAGTCATTAACGCAGATATGCTATTGGAAGGCAGTGAGTATGGTTGCTATGATCATTATATTATTGAGTTTAGTGATCCATCGGCTCAGTACCACAATGGTGTATTATTTGCCTACCCACACATTGGGAAATACTTGGAAGCATGTATCACAGATCCGGAAACCGGTAGTTACTGCTGTAGCCAATTATTGATCGAAGATAAATTGCCACCGGCATTGTTCTGTTCTGATATTACATTGGAATGTACCGATGATATCAGACCGGGATCAATACCACATTTTCCTGTACCGGATGGTTCGATCGTGACACCACTTGGTAATAACGCATTCACAGTGACTGGAATTGATAATTGTGGACCTACCTTAATCAGATACAGTGATGTAGAGGAATTACATATGTGTGATGGAATTTATGCAAATATAATTACCAGATACTGGTCTGCAACAGATCCAAGTGGTCGCAAAGCAACTTGCGAGGAGACGCTGTATCTCAGACGAGGTACGATAGATATGTTTGTATTTCCAAGTGATACCACTATTTATTGTGGCAATAATTGTATCCGCCCGGATGGTACACCTGATCCGTCCTGCACCGGTGATATAGAAGGTCCATTTTGCGGTACTTTCTTTAAAGGATATCTTGATAAAGTAATAGCCTATTGCGGAGCGTCCTATGCTGTTAAAAGAGAATGGACACTTGTAGACTGGTGTAATTCTGCCAATATTATTAACCATACACAGATTATCAATGTAGAAGATAATCAACCTCCAGTGATCGATTGCCAGGCAGTAATTGATTCACCATCAGATTTTGGAGATTGTGGCGCAGAAGTTACTTTGACACCGCCACCTGCATATGATGCTTGTGGTTCTGATCCGCTGACCTATGTCCTGAAATTGAATGGACAAATCATTGATCCGATTAATGGCGTGTATAAACTTCCACAGTTAGGTATCGGACAGTATTTTATTGCATGGGAGGTAAGAGATGATTGCGGAAATCTTGCGATTTGCGAATCAACAATTAATCTTTACGATAGCACACCACCTACCGCTTATTGTGATGCACATACAACCATAGCGATCAATAATCAAGATCCAATGGGTGTTGCCTTGCTACCTGCAACAACACTTGATGATGGTAGTTTTGATAATTGTGGACCTGTAACCTTCAGAGCAAGAAGACTCAGTAGTTGTATCAGCTTTGACTGGACGACGGATGGGTTTAGTCACATTCCTGATGGCATCATCAATAGCCATGACCTGGGAATGTCGTTTAGCGAATATGTGCCTGTAGCATGTTGTGATGCCGGACAAGATTATATACTTGTAGAACTGGAAGTCATGGACCTGCAAGGCAATGTGAATTATTGCATGGTTGAAGTTGAGGTACAAGATAAAGTTGCGCCAAATGTGACATGTCCACCGGACATCCAGGTGAGTTGCGATTTCTGGTTTGATCCTTATTTCTTAGATGATCCAACCAACCGATTATTTGGTACTGTCGTGGATGGATTTACATACGATGAAAGTGAGCGTCAGCCAATTTTTATCAATGATCCGGGCAATCCAAATTTCACACAACCACATTACTGGGGAATAGATGGATATGTCACCGACAATTGTAATCTTGAACTTGATATTCAAGTACGCGTATACGATGATTGCAGCGGAGATGATCTGCCGGGCAATGCACCTCCGGGAGCAGTGAAGCTCGTTCAAAGAAGATTTATCGCAACAGATCCTGCAGGAAGAGTAGGGTCATGCACACAAAACATTTGGGTTATCAATTTTGATCCATTCTATATCAATAATCAAAATCCCAACGATCCAACAGATGATATCATCTGGCCATCGGATGTCGAAGTAGATCATTGTGGTATTCCGGATACCATTTATCCAATTATCCTTAATGATGGATGTGCGCAAATCGGTATCAATCTCAAAGAAAGAGTGTTTGAACACATCGATGGCGCTTGTGTGAAAATATTAAGAGACTGGACAGTACTTGACTGGTGTCAATTTAATGCAAGTACAGGAAAAGGTATCTGGAGATATACCCAGGTGGTGAAGATCACAGATTCTGCAGGTGCATTGTTTACAGAATGTAATAATGATATTCAGACCTATTGCACACTGGACGAAGAAGTGACAGAAGTCATACAACCGGGATCAGAGACCTCTTGTTTTGTGCATCTCAATATCAGAAAGCACATTGAAGATATCTGCTCTGAGACTGTTAAGTATGATGTGAAAATTTATCCGCCAAACAGTTCACAACCACTCATCGGTGTTGGAAATACTTTTGTATCGATGAATCCGGATGGAACATTTGACCTAGTCTTGAATACAGCCGTGAGTCCTGATTTTGCGCTGAGAACAAATGGCCTTGAATACAATGATCGATTCAATCCATCAGCGCATTATAAAGTGCTTTGGTCTGTACAAGATGGTTGCGGAGGTTTGTCAACTTGTGAGGACAGAATCAGACTTGAAGATTGCAAGAAACCTACACCTGTGTGTGTGAATGGGCTGAGCACGGTTCCTATGCCATCCAACGGTACTGTGACGATTTGGGCGAAAGACTTTAATGCAAGTAGTTATGATAACTGTACACCAAAGAATGAACTCAGATACTCATTCTCAGGAACAACCTATCAGCCAAGTATGCAATTTACTTGCGATGATATCCTGGCTTTAGGGGTGCAGATGCCGGTGGACATATATGTATTGGACAACTGGGGCAACACAGAGTATTGCTCTACAACGATTGTCTTTACAGATCCAACAGGTGTTTGCGGATTTCCTTCTAATGGAATTACCGGAGTCGTCAATACAGCAAATCAACAGGCAATCCCTGTGAAGAGTGTAGGTATCACGTTGATGACCTCAGGCAATGTATTCGGATCATGGACGACTACCGAGCAAGGAACATTTGACTTCCCTGTCGTGCCGGCAGGTGAGATGTACACCTTGAAAGCAGAAAGAAATGACAACCACAAAAATGGTGTCAGCACACTCGACTTGATCAGACTGCAAGAGCACTTGTTAGGCAAGGCTTCCTTGAATAGTCCATACTTATTAATTGCAGCTGATGCAAACAACAATAAGACTGTCTCTGCGATTGACTTAATTGAAATCAGGCGATTGATCATCGGTGAGTACACAACATTCCCGAACAATACATCATGGGTATTTATTCCTGAAAGTTTTGACTTCCAGGATCCATACAGTCCATGGCCTTTTGAACAGGAGGTTTCATTCATGGTGAATACACAGACAATTGAAAACTTTATAGGTGTTAAAATTGGTGACCTGAATGAATCAGTCAAAGCCAATGTCGATGGATTACTCCCACGTAGTGAAGCATCCGCTGAATTTACAGCCGTGGACAAACATGTCGAAGAAGGGGAGGAGTTTGTTGTAGAAATCAGTCTGTCAGCTTTTGAAAACAAGTTGGCTGGTGGTCAGTGGGATATTGTCCTGAAGGATGCGGCCTTGATTGATATGGAAGGGTTGGCAACAGGACTGACATCGGAGATGTGGTTTGCAGATGGTTCCAGCATTCGTTTTGCATGGACACCGGAAGAGCCTGTGAAGACTGAGCAAATTGTTCGACTTCAATTGCAAGCAGATAAATCAGGTATGATCAGTGAGTTAGTCAGTATCAACCATGATTTTATGACCTCTGAAATTTATGATGCCAATAAAGAACCATTCACATTGTCCCTGACATGGAGAGAGGCATCATATGAACAAGGTGCGGATCAGGTACAATTGCATCAGAACACACCAAATCCATGGGAGAACAAAACAGTGATTCCATTTGAACTTGGAGAATCAGGTATGGTCAGTCTGACGATTACGAATGCATTGGGCATTGAAATGACGACGATAGCGCAAGAATTTGCTGCCGGAAAGCAGCAATTAGAAATAAAAAACAATAGTTGGCCTCAGGGATTGTACTACTATACGATCCGATTTGGAGATACCCAACTGACAAAAACAATGTTGATCCTGAATAAACATTGATGCGAATCAATGTTGATAAACACCCCGGACAATGGTTCGGGGTTTTGTCGTTTTAGGCAAGTGCTATACCTTTACCGGTCATCCTATGAAAGTAATAGACTATTTCAACGCATCCAAGGGCAAGACCCTGATCTCTTTTGAGATACTTCCACCCCTTAAAGGCGGCAGTATGTCAGATATATTTCGATTGCTCGATACCCTGATGGAATTCAAGCCACCTTTTATTGATGTGACATACCATCGGGAGGAGTTTGTGTATAACAAGCACGAGAGTGGCTATTATGAGAAAACGGCCATTCGGAAGCGTCCCGGGACCGTTGGTATCTGTGCGGCGATCATGCATAAATATGGTGTAGAGGCTGTTCCGCATCTGATCTGTGGGGGTTTTACAAAAGAGGATACGGAGAATGCATTGATTGATCTTGATTTCCTGGGCATCAAGAATGTGTTGGCGCTTCGAGGCGACGCCATGGCGTTTGAAGATAAATTTGTACCTACGGTTGGCGGGCATAAGTATGCCTTGGATCTCGTCCATCATATCGCGAATATGAATAAGGGTAAATACCTGGACCCGAATATTGAAAAAGGCAATAAAACCGATTTTTGTATTGGTATCGCCGGCTATCCCGAAAAGCATTTCGAGGCACCCAATATTGATTTTGATCTGAGTTTTACCAATGAGAAAATCAATGCCGGCGCTGAATACATCGTTACACAGATGTATTTTGACAACAAGAGATATCTCGATTACGTCGCTTCATGTCGAGCCCTGGGGATTACCGCGCCGATTGTTCCCGGCATCAAACCATTAACCAAACGATACCAACTGGCATCCATCCCACGCAAGTTTTTTGTCAATATGCCGGATGAACTCGTCAAAGCGGTTAATAAAACCAAGACGGATGCGGACATGTTGGAAGTTGGGATCGAGTGGTCCATCGCTCAATGCAAGGAGCTGATCAAAGAAGGTGTGCCCTGTATCCATTTCTATACCATGGGGGATGTCAAGACGATCACGAGGATCTTGAAGGCGATCTAATGGAGAGTTGAGCACGCAGCGTCTTTGACGCTTGTTGTTGAGTGGGTTTATCAAAAAAAAGTAATCTTTTAAGCTCAATCACAATTTAACCGAAAGATAAGGTCAATGCCCAAAGGCGTTGTTGGAGTTTGCTCCAACGACTTGTGTTCTATAGATGTTTCTGTGGTTTACCATGAAGGCGTAACGCAGTGAAGTCCTTCATGGTAAACGCAGTGAAGTCCTTCATGGTAAACAGAGATGCAGGAGTATTCTTTACCATTTCAGGCCAAATAACCTATTCCCTCTTCTACCATTCCTGCCTATTCTCCTGAGTTTTCAATGAATTTCTCATTTTTTTTGCCTTAAACTTCGACAAACAACCCATATTCTCTATTTTGACACCTGTTTGTACAAGAAACCACCTGGGTTAAGGCCTAATGAGTTCTTCCCAAAAGGTGAAAATCTTTGTACTGGCTATGCCACTTTTAACTAAATATTCACCTGAAAACAAGTCACACTATGTTTATGAAATCCCCTTTGAAAGGTCTCTTAGTAGCCGTATTATCGATACTTCCACTTTTCCTTTTTGCACAAGGCGAAGAGGTTGCATCAAAAGGACTGGATGAAAAAATTAATGACTGGTTTTTACCCATTGCTGATTGGTGGGTAGGAGTTGTTTTGTATGATATTCCTTTGACCGAGACCACTAGTATTCCGATCGTAGTACTTCTATTGGTGGGAGGTGCCTTGTTTTTTACGATTTATTTTTCTTTTGTCAATGTCCGACGGTTTCCAATGGCGATTCAAGTCGTTCGCGGAAAGTACGATCACCTGGATAAGCACACAGCTGAAGAGAGCGCGATTGTTTTTGAAGGGGA
Organism: Saprospiraceae bacterium; assembly: GCA_037969625.1. GTDB lineage: Bacteria > Bacteroidota > Bacteroidia > Chitinophagales > Saprospiraceae > Opimibacter. The sequence continues at coordinate 6,759 of JBBKXT010000145.1, read as the reverse complement.
TGTTAAAGGAACGATCAAAGATGAATCACAAACCGGAGAGGTCAATCACTTTCAAGCATTGACTGCAGCCGTATCCGGTACGGTTGGATTAGGAAATATAGCAGGTGTCGCAGTCGCCATTGCCATTGGTGGACCTGGTGCTACTTTCTGGATGATCATCTGTGGTTTACTGGGTATGTCCACAAAATTTGTTGAATGTACGCTTGGTGTTAAATATCGTGACATCGATGCCAACGGCACTGTTTACGGAGGCCCCATGTATTACCTCAAACGTGGTTTTGCAGAGATAAATGCCGGTACTTTAGGAAAGATACTGGCTGTGTTGTTTGCGATACTTTGTGTAGGTGCATCCTTTGGAGGTGGTAACGCATTTCAATCTAATCAAGCTGCTGCTCAAGTAGTGGGCATGTTAGGTTTGTCAGGTGGTTCATCAGGCTTTATGATAGGGGTCATATTGGCGGTCATCGTGGGTGTAGTGATCATCGGAGGGATCAAAAGAATAGCCACCGTCACAGAAAAACTTGTTCCTGCCATGGCGATTATTTATATACTTGCTTCACTGGTGATTATATTTTACAACTATGATTTTATTGATGATGCCATTGGTATGATTTTCAGTCAGGCATTTTCTCCACAAGCTGGTTTAGGAGGATTAATAGGCGTCCTAATCGTTGGTTTTCAAAGAGCTGCATTTTCAAATGAAGCAGGAGCGGGTTCAGCATCCATTGCTCACGCGGCAGTGAAAACAAAATACCCTGCCTCTGAAGGACTTGTAGCCTTGCTCGAACCTTTTATTGATACAGTGGTCATCTGTACAATGACAGCGTTTGTGATTATTATGTTTAATCGCGATGGTGCATTCGTTTATGGTGGTGATGGAGCCGGAAATGTCATTCTAAATGCTACCGGTGGAAATGTAGGTGGTGTCGATTTAACGACGCTCGCCTTTGATAGTGTCATTCCACACTTCTCCTATATCCTGACGATAGCCATTGTATTATTTGCCATCTCCACAATGATTTCATGGTCCTATTATGGACTTCAATCATGGAAGTATCTCTTCGGTCGCGGAAATGCTGCAGATATGGCCTATAAGATTTTATTCCTTGTGTTTGTAGTCATTGGCGCTTCCGCAACACTTGATGCCGTCATCAAATTTTCTGATGCAATGATCCTCGCCATGGTATTCCCAAATATGATTGGTCTGCTATTCCTATTCCCGAAAGTTCGGGAAGAAATGAAGCGCTATGTCGCGGCTATTCGAGGTACAAAGGCATAGAATTCTGGAAAGAGGTGGGATACTTCTATTGTCTGATGAGGATTTTGATTTGTCGATGTGTTTAGATCTCCTTCTCCGCCTGAGGCGGATTCGGCGATTAAAAAAAGTTGAGTATTGTCACCTTTGGTTACAAAGTTTAGAGAGTTTAGTATAACTTCTCTTTACAGCAGCAAAACTCATCAGAAACAGAGATATCAAAAAACTAAACTTCCTAAACAGTGCCGCCGGACAGGCGGTAACGCTAAACTTTCTAAACACTGTGCCATCCAGCAATAGCTGTCTCAAGTCAACTGTCTCAAATAGGATTATCATCGGTCGATGAGTTTAGATCTCCTTCTCCGCCTGAGGCGGATTCGGCGATTAAAAAAAGTTGAGTATTGTCACCTTCGGTTACAATGTTTAGAAAGTTTAGTTCATCTCCTGTTGTCATGGTTACATTCCGATGGAAACAGGGAGATCAAAAACCTAAACTTTCTAAACAGTGGCGCCGAACAGGCGGTATCGCTAAACTTCCTAAACACTGTGCCCACCAGCAATCACTGTCTCAATTCTGATGAGGATTTTCATTTGTCGATGAGTTTAGATCTCCTTCGCTCGTTGAGCTTCGGCGATTGAAAAAAGTTGAGTATTGTTACCTTCGGTTACAATGTTTAGGGAGTTTAGTATCACAGACGCGAGATTTTTTTTCACTACACATTACCCAATCCACATTACTCACCCCTCTCCCGATTGATCGTGAGCTCACCCCTAACTACTAACCCTTCACAGCCCTTGGTCCTTTGCTGTATAATCCGCGCTGCATTTGTGGCACACCCTCAAATACACAAGGCGGCCCGGCAGGTGTGCCTTTTAGTCGCCGAAGCTTTAGCGAAGGATGACACACGCCCTTCGCTACTCAATACTCACTACTTACCCCTCACCTCTAATAATAAAGCCAATCCCACTCAACACCCCCTTTCCCATTAAACACCACCGCCGGAGCAGGAAACTTGAAAATATTAAGCATATACACCAATGCCTTCAATGGCTTGCTTTTAATATTGAGTTTACTCAAATCTATATCAGGAGATAAGATGATCTGACGATAGCGCGGATACTGCGCATCAGAAGTCGCAAAAGTATTTCCATCGATTTCCCAGGTGTTGTCAAAGCCACCGTACATGTTCTCACCACCATAACCCATAGCAACGTTTAGCCATTTCGGAAATTTACTTTCCTCCTTTAGAAATGAGTGGATATTTACAGACAACCAAATGGTCTGTGCATTGTAGTCTTTGAGAAAAGTTTGAAGAAAAGAAGTACCATACAGATCATCCGTGCGCTCTCGAATGGTAGTTTCGCCGCCGGGCACACCCATCACCAATTCTTCCGGATAGGTGTAGTAGGTGGTCGACATCTTCATCCGGATGCGCTGCTCATCCCACACGGATTGCTGTACGGCAAAAGCACCTGCTCCTGCGATGTTGAAAGCCATATCAGAAGATGAAAATCCCCATTTCGAAGAAAATCCATCCAATATCTCAAGAGAGGTCTGTATCCCTAAAGCAACAAGACTGCCGGTCAGAATAGCAGACTTTTTTTTCATGCCGGTCCACCGTGACACATTAAATAGCCAATCAGTGGCAAAATAGGTCGTAAACATATGCCCCGCCTTGTCCATTTGCTGCCATTCGCCCCAATCATTAAATCCATGAAACGAGGATCGAGGATAATCTTTATACCATAAATCATTTAACGCGATAACAGTCCCGGTATAAGCCACTACACCGGTCCCGGCGGCTGTCCAGAATCTTCCTTTGTGGAAAGAATTAGGCGCCTCCCAAAAACTCGTGGTATCTTTTTGCCCACAAGCGGAAATAACCCAAAAAAGAGCCATCAGGCAAATAAATGTCGGCTTACACCAGACATTTGTACACATTATTAAGGGTTTAGGCAACATCCTTTAAGAAAAACAGTAATATTTGATATTTTGCAGACAAATTAGATCATTAAAGCGATTGTTAAACGCTTAAAGCTACATATGAATATACGACGACTCTCCTTGCGTGCTGTAATAGGCTTGATTTTAGCCCTTGGTTTTGGATCCATCCAGGCTCAGGATATCCACTTTACACTGCATAGAATGACTCCCCTGGCATTTAATCCCGCCACCACAGGAGGTTTTTATGGCTCCTATCGGATTTCGGCCCTCTATCGGGACCAATATCGCAGCGTAGCCGGCAATGCAGGCTATAAGACACCCACTTTCTCTGTGGATGTACCTGTGATCAGAGGATTTAAGAAAACTGACTGGGTAGGGGTTGGTATGTTTTTCTATTCTGACAAATCCGGCTCAGGAGCACTGACCCAATCCGCCTTTAAAGCCTCAGCGGCCTATCACCTTGCTCTGAATAAACAGGGAACCAGCACCTTGGCGATCGGATATCAAACAGGGTCCGTGCAAAGAGAAATTCAGGATCCCAACAAACTTATTTTCGAAGACCAGATTTTAGGCGAATTAGAGTCTTCAATCGATTTGGCCAATATTGATACAGAAAAGAAAGGCTTCCTGGATCATGTGGGAGGTTTGAAATTTACATCGAAGTATAATAAGACAGATGAATTCTACATCGGTTTAGCAGCCGGAAAATTCGGTAAACCCGATTGGTCCCTCCTGACCCAAGGCGGACAATACAGAGTAGACCCTCGAGCCTATGGTGAAATCGGAATGTCAACAGTCCTATCAAATAAAGTTCGGTTTTCACCAAATATCACCTACCAAAAGATAATGGGCAGCGCAGCTAGTTCGTTGGTCATACAAGGTATGCTTGATTTAAATTATGATCCGGAAAAAGAGATTGTCCTTCGCGGAGGACTAGGGTATCGCAGCGGAGCAGGAATTGGTGACGCCATCCAGATTATGCTGGGGGCAGATATTAAGGACATTCGAGTGATGCTCGGTTATGATGTCAATATTTCTTCACTGACATCCGCCAGCGGTTCCTTTGGTGCTTTCGAACTGGCCGCTCAATATGTTGGAAGAATATACAAACGACCTAATCCGGATCCAATCATCTTTTGCCCAAGATTTTAAACATGAAAATGAAGAGATCAATTTATACATTGCTGCTAGTAATGGCAGCCACATGGATTTCAGCACAACCAGTGGATGAAGTGCCGATATACATGATGATTGAAACGGCTGAGGCAAGTCTGGAAATCCCGGATTATTATACCGCCCTTGAATGGTATGAAAATGTCTATAAAGAAACACGTGATCCAGATATCGCAGTGAAAATCGCCACCCTCCAAATCAAATTAAGAGATTATTCTCGAGCTGAACGATGGCTCAGTAGGATCGTAGAGAAAGATCAGGGCGAAAAGTATCCGATATCTGTATTTGAATATGCGCAGGTACTTAAAGTCAATGGAAAATACCAGGAGTCTATCGATGCGTTTAATTTTTTCGCCGGGCTGAATGTTGCCGATAGTTTGTTGACCCTTGCGGACAATGAAGTTGCCGGTATCCAATTAGCCGTTAAATCAAAACCACCGATCGATCTCGTCGTTGAGAATGTAGGTAAGAATGTCAACTACTCGTATACGGATGCATCACCATGGCTGGGATCGGATGGCAATCTATATTTTTCATCCATGCGCACCCGTGAGTTGATTACATTGAATGGAAAAGAAGGCGATTATTATTTGAAGATATATACTTCGGAAGCCGATGAAGATGGTGAATGGGAGAAAGCCAAAGCAATGAGTTCGAAAATTAACAGAGAAGGATACCATACCGGCAATCCAAGTATCTCCCCTGATGGCAGCCGCATGTTTTTTACAAGATCTGAATTATTAGGCAATGATCTGGCGAGCAGTAAAATTTTTGTTAGTGTTGCCCAAGGTCAAAATTGGGGTGCACCTATTGAGTTGAAAGGTATTAATGGTAACTATATCGCCAAACAAGCAGTACCAGGAATTTTGTTTGGAAAAGAAGTTTTGTATTTCTCTTCTAACATGCCCGGTGGATTCGGTGGATTTGATATTTATTATGCGGATCGAATTGATGACGAAACCTACTCGTTTCCAGTGAATCTCGGACAGATCGTCAATTCCCCCGGAGATGAAGAAACTCCGTTTTATTTGGATGGAAAGATTTATTACTCATCCAACGGTCATCCCGGACTTGGAGGCTTTGATATTTTTCGTTCTGAATGGAATGGAAAAGACTGGGGCAATCCCGCCAATTTAGGGGCAGGCTATAACTCTTCCTATGATGATATTTTCTTTTCTGTCAATGAAGAAGGAAAACTAGGTTTCCTCGTATCCAACAGACCCGCAGAAGGTTCGAGATCGATGAAGTCAAAAACTTGCTGTGACGACATTTACCAATTCCACATCAGAGAAATATTAATTGATTTGATCGCCTCAGCTTATGATGGCACTAACCCACTCATGGGCGCCAAGGTGACTGTGTATGAAGTTGATCGCGGAAAAACCGGAAAGTCTGAGCAGAAAACTGAGATGAATATTAATGATTTCCAATTTGCATTGGATCAGGATAAAGCCTATAAAGTGCTGATGGAAAAAGAGGGTTATATGCCGGCCGAGTTTGAATTTAATACCGTCGGGATGCTCGATAATCAAACCATTCGACGAACTGTAAAGATGGCCCGTAAGATTGATGATTCCACCATGGAAACCGTCACGATCAATGAGCCGATTCGTCTAAATAATATTTATTATGATTTTGATGATGACAAGATTCTGGCCGATGCCGAAAAAGATCTTGGCTTTCTGTTGGAACTCATGAATAAATATCCGGATATGGTGATAGAGTTATCTTCCCATACGGATGCACAGGGAAATGATGATTACAACGAACGACTATCCCAACGCAGAGCACAATCTGCAAAGAACTGGTTGGTCGCCAAAGGCATTAGTGAAAAAAGAATCGAAGCCGTTGGATATGGAGAGAAGAATATTCTCAATGACTGTATCAATGGCATCAATTGTACGGATGAAGAACATCGAGTGAATCGACGTACAGAGTTCAAAATCATCGCGGGTCCTACGACCATTGAAATTAGAAAATCAGACTTAGGAGACCAAAAAAAAAAGGTAATTAATATTTATCCTGCTGACCTTTCAAAAGGAACTGTCCCTGTGACCGATCCAAAGATCAGTTTGCTTTTTGATAAAAAAATGGTTGAATTAGGCACTGTCCGAAAAGGAGAAAAGCGGCCAATGAGTTATTCCTTTACGAATATGGGTAATGTGCCCATTGAAATCGAGCTGGTTTCTTCATGTGAATGTACTACCCTGGATTGGCCGCAATTTAAAGTCTTTAAACCGGGAGAGACAGGTACGATCAATGCCGTTTTTGATAGTAGCGAAAAAGAGATCGGCGAGACCACAGATATTGAGATCATCCTCAAACAAACCGATCCTAAAACAAAGAATCCAATCATCTACGTAGTTCAGTATTCCTTCGAACTAAC
>JBBKXT010000144.1:0-16988 GCA_037969625.1 Saprospiraceae bacterium | reverse complement strand
ATAGTGGCAATAAAGCCACTTGTATGCAAATGATTGAGTTAACAGATAATACGCCGCCAGTCATTTCATGCCCTTCAGATATTACTATTTCTTGTGAGGATAATACCTTGCCGGTTAATACCGGGTCAGCAACGGCTACAGATTTTTGTGATAGTTCACCAGATGTGACTTATACTGATGTAACATTAGAGGGATCTTGTCCTCATGAATATATAATCAATAGAACCTGGGTGGCGACTGACGATTGTGCTAATTCAAGTACATGCCTGCAAGTCATTTTTGTGGATGATGATGTTCCACCAATAATTGTCTGTCCGGATGATCTAACCATAGAATGTACGGGAGATCCTTTTCCGACTGATCTTGCTACAGCAACAGATAATTGTAGTACTGATCTTACCATTACCTATGCAGATGTATTTTGTATCAATCCAGTCGTTGGTTTCAATGGGCCGTATGATATAAGTCTATGGTCAACTATTATTCCCGTTGAAGGGGGTAGTGTCACGATCATGGGAGATAATGAAGTGATGTTGACGAGCGCGGATGGTACGAATTGTTCTAATGCATCAGTTCAGTTTAGGATCAATATTACGGAGACAGGCCAGATTGTTTTTGATTGGCACTATGAAACAGTAGATAGTGACGGACCAAGCTATGATCCTTTTGGTTATAGTTTGAATGGCACTTTTTATCAGCTCACAGATGATGATGGAAATGATATCCAAAGTGGTACTGCTACAGTTGTAGTCACCGCCGGTGATGTCTTTGCGTTGGATCAAAGAGCAACTGATTGCGTAGAGGGTGAGGGTGCCACAGTGGTTGTTGAATTTTTTGCTTGTGTCAATGACATGGATGAGCAATGCACGGCATTAATCATTCGAACACATATAGCTATTGATGAGTGTAATAACCAGTCAAGCTGTGTGCAAACAATTTATTTCGAGGATACCACATCACCGACTATTACTTGCCCAAGTGATGTGGTGATTGAATGTACTGAAAGTACACTTCCTGCTAATACAGGATCTGCAAGTGCAACAGATGATTGTGATATGTCACCTGATATTTCCTTTAGTGATATCACAACAGCTTCTCTGGATTGTGCTCAAGAATATACCATCACACGTACCTGGACAGCTGCCGATGGTTGTGGGAATACAAGTACATGTGTTCAGGTCATTAATGTTAATGATTCAACACCACCGATCATCGAATGCCCGGCCAACTTAGCCATTGAATGTGATGAAAGCACACTTCCTGGAAATACCGGATTCGCAAGTGCAACAGACAATTGTGACAATAATCCGAATGTTGAATACAGCGATGTAACGATTGGAGGTGCTTGCCCTCAGGAATATACCATCACCAGAACATGGACGGCGCGGGATGCTTGTGGAAATATATCTACATGCAATCAGACGATTACAATCGAAGATACCACGGCACCTTCCATTACTTGCCCATCCAATACAACGATTGAATGTGATGAAAGCACACTACCTGTCAATACAGGGTCGGCAAGTGCCATTGATATTTGTGATAATAATCCGGATATTACTTTTGATGATGTTACAAGCGATGGCCTTTGCCCACAGGAATATACCATCACCAGAACATGGACGGCGACAGATGCTTGTGGGAATTCGATGACGTGTACACAAATAATTGAGGTCATTGATAATACACCTCCAACCATTACATTTTGCGCAGCAAATGTTACGATCGAATGTGTTGAAAGCACGGATCCATCCAATACAGGATTTACAACGGCTTCTGATAATTGTGATAGCGCTCCAATTGTTACCTATAGTGATGCAACTTTATCAGGTGCTTGTCCGCAGGAATATACGATCACCAGAACATGGACAGCAACTGATGCTTGTGGAAATGGTACAAATTGTATACAAGTCATCACTGTGGATGACAGTACAGCACCGGTAATCACTTGCCCTTCCAGTGTAACGATCGAATGTGATGAAAGTTCTGATCCGGTCAATACAGGAATAGCAACTGCTCTGGATAATTGTGATACTGCACCCGATATTGATTATAGCGATGTAATTGCCGATGGTGGATGTCCTCAGGAATCTACTATTACAAGAACATGGAGTGCCACCGATGCTTGCGGCAACACAAGTACATGTGTTCAAACTATTTTTATTGATGACAGTGTTCCACCTGCGATTATTTGTCCTAATAGTGTGACCATTGAATGTGATGAAAGTACGGATCCAATCGCTACGGGTTTTGCCACGGCAACTGATAACTGCACGACAGCACCATTGGTGGATTATAGCGATATATCTATTGATGGCGCTTGTCCACATGCATATACGATTAATCGTACCTGGACGGCTACAGATATGTGTGGTAACACCAGCACATGTCTGCAAACGATTTCAGTCGATGATAGCACACCACCAACAATTAATTGCCCGGTCAATGTGACAATAGATTGTGATGATAGTACAGATCCATTGGATACAGGTGTTGCTATGGCTAGTGACAACTGCGATGATGCTCCAGTAGTTGTTTTTGAAGATACCAATGTTGATGGAAGCTGCCCGCAAGCGTATACTATAAACAGAACTTGGACTGCGACCGATGCATGTGGAAATACAAATACTTGTGTACAGACTATTTCTGTCGTTGATGACACCCCCCCAACTATCGTTTGCCCATCAAGTGTGACGATAGAATGTGATGATAGTACAGATCCAATAGATACAGGTTTTGCTACGGCTACTGATAATTGTGATTCTGCTCCATTAATTGAATCCAGCGATGTTACCATAGGTGGTGGATGTCCTCAGGCGTATACTATAACGAGAACGTGGACAGCGACAGATGCATGTGGTAATGCAACGAACTGTGTTCAAATTATTGTTATTGATGATAGCACACCGCCAAGTATCATTTGTGCAACGGATGTGACGATTGAATGTGGTGACAGCACAGATCCATCTAATACAGGATCTTCAACAGCGATTGATAATTGCGATACAAATCCTGATGTCGATTTTACGGATGTAACCATTGGAGGCGGATGTCCTCAGGAATACACCATTAATAGAACCTGGACAGCGACAGACGCCTGTGGAAATTCAACAAACTGTGTTCAAGTGATTGTGATTGATGACAGTACACCACCAGCCATCACATGCCCTGCCGACATAACCATAGAGTGCCTTGAGGATACTCTTCCTGACAACACAGGGAATGCTACAGCGGACGATAGCTGTGATGAAGATCCAGTGGTAAATTTTGCTGATATCACCGTAAGTGGTTTGTGCCCTCAAGCTTATACGATCACAAGAACTTGGACCGCTACGGATGACTGTGGTAATAGTACAAATTGTGTTCAGATAATTACTATTGGTGACAGCACGCCTCCAGTGATAAGCTGTCCGTCAGATGTAACGATTGGATGTACGGATAGTACAGACCCTGCAGATACGGGAGAAGCGACAGCAAGTGATGGATGTGATAATAATCCGGTAGTTGATTTTGTAGATGACATAGCAGCAGGTGGATGTACGGGATCAAGTACTATTACACGAACATGGACAGCCACTGACGAATGTGGAAATACAAATACATGTATTCAATTGATAGACATCATTGATGATGTTGCACCAGTTATTTCATGTCCTTCAAATGTTACGATTGCATGCATTGAAAGTACAGATCCGATCAGTACAGGTTTTGCAACAGCAACGGATGTGTGTGATGATGCTCCTGGGGTTACATTCAATGATGTAACTATTGGAGGCGATTGTCCTATACTATTGACCATTACGCGAACCTGGATAGCTACGGATGATTGTGGTAATAGCAGTACGTGCAATCAGATCATTGTACTGACAGATGACCTAGCTCCGGTGATATCCTGTCCGGCTGATATCACGATTGAATGTGATGACAGTACAGAGCCATTAAATACAGGTTTTGCAACAGCAACCGATGAGTGTAGTAGCCCTGAAGTAACATTTGAAGATTCCTTTGAGGGTAGTGGTTGCGAACAAGAGTCATTTATATTCAGAACTTGGACAGCCACCGATGGATGTGGGCACACAAGTACTTGCTTACAACTCATCAGTATAGTTGATAGCACACCACCTGTGATCACATGCCCTGCTAATGTAACGGTGCAATGTGATGAAAGTACAGATCCTGCAGATACAGGAGAAGCTGATGCCATTGACAATTGTGATGATGCACCAATTATTTCTTACGATGATATTACATCGGGTATAGGATGTCCTGATGGATACAGTATCACAAGAACATGGATTGCCACCGATCGATGTGGGAACACAAGTACTTGTGAACAAACGATTACAATTGATGATAATGTAGCTCCGGTAGTTTTTTGTCCGGCAGATGTTATTATTGAATGTACCGTTAGCACATCACCGGATGTTACTGGAGTAGCTACCGCAACAGATGTTTGCGATGATGCCCCGGAAATTTCATTTACAGATGTTTCTGTCGCCGGGGCATGTCCTCAGGTATATACATTAACACGTACGTGGATGGCGACTGATAATTGTGGCAATACAGGTACCTGTAATCAAACCATTTCAGTGGTAGATAACATCGCTCCGGTTTGTATACCTATGGATGTAACTATTTCACTAGACGCTGATGGCACAGTGACGATTGATGGTTCGGATGTGGACAATGGTTCAAGTGATGCTTGTGGTCCGGTGACTTTATCTGTCTTTCCTAATTTCTTTGACTGTAGTTCACTTGGGAATAATGATGTAGTATTAACAGTGACTGATTGTTCCGGAAATACTTCTGTTTGTGATGCGGTGGTTAAAATTGTCGATGAGAGTATGTTGGTGGCGATGTGTCAAAACATAACCATCTTCCTGGATGAAAATGGAATGGCGTTTATTGACCCGGCGGATATTGATAATGGATCCGGTGGAGGTTGTGATCCTGGGCCACTTACTTTTGAATTAGATCAAACGGCTTTTGATTGCAATCCTCTAGGTGTTAACATAGTAATTCTTACAGTCACGGATGAAGATGGCAATACAGCTACCTGTACAGCAACTGTTACGGTCATTGATAACCTTCCTCCGATGATTACTTGTCCACCAAATCTAACTGTGGACTGTCATACGGTTACGGATCCCGAGAATACAAATCAGTTTGGTATTGCAACGGCTACAGATAACTGTCCGCCAGCTACCATTGTTGAAACGCACATTATAAATCTAAATAATTGTGGTGTTGGAACCATTACAAGAACCTTCGTTGCATCTGATGGCTCATTTAACACGGCAAGTTGTGTTCAAGTGGTTACTGTTGTCAATCCGAATCCACTTTCTGAAGATGATATTACATGGCCGGATGAGTTAGTGGAAGTGAATATTTGTATTACGCCTAATCCTTCGATCACAGGCGAACCTGAAATTGATCCAATTGCCTTACTCTGTGCTGATCCTGAAATTTCATATGTGGATGTAGTAGTGATGATGGTGGACAATGATCCGAATACGCCATGTAAAGAAATCACCAGAACTTGGACGATCGTGGATGATTGTCAGCAGAATGGAATATTTGAATTTGAACAAACGATTTTAATCATTGATGCAGTAGCCCCTGTGTTTACGAATATCAATGATATGACAAAGGTTGCCAATAATAATTGTGTTGCTCCATTTACGATCATTGCTTCAGCGACGGATTGTGGTGGCGTGACTATCACAAACGATTCGCCTTATGGTGTGAATAATGGGGCTAACGCTAGTGGAAATTATCCATATGGTGTCACCATCATTATATTTACAGCGACAGATGGTTGCGGAAATATAAAAACCATGGATGTTGTGATTACTGTTACGGAAGCTAACCCAACACAAATGATGTGTGAAAAGGCACTCATTTTCTTGCCTTTTGAAACAGAAATTACACTTAATGCGGATACTTTTGTGACTTATGTGATTGGAGGTTGTTCAGATCCGGATGATTTCATCATTAGTTATTCAGGCACAGATCCATTTGATACCTTAAATACCTATGATTGCGGCGATGTAGGTGTATCTACATTTGATTTGTGGATGTGGACGGCTGATGGATCGATGATCGTTGATTTCTGTATGACAGCGGATCTTGACTTAAGGGATCCACTTGATTATTGTCAGGATGGATTTTCGATGGAAGGAACGCTTGAAAGTGAAGAGGGGCTTGATATTTCTGATGTAGAGGTGCGTATTATGAATGCACCGATGATTCCGGATACAACCAATGAGGCCGGTCAATATATGATCACTGGTTTAAATGAAGGAATAGGTTACAGTGTAGAGCCATTTGAGGATCGCAACCATCGAAAAGGAGTTTCTACGCTCGACCTTGTATTAATTCAGAAGCACTTGTTAGGTAAAGAGTTGCTGAACTCCCCCTATAAGATCATAGCAGCTGATGCCAATAATAGTGGCAGTGTGACTGCGCTTGACTTATTGGAGATCAGAAAAGTGATTCTGGGTATCAATAGCAAGTTCCCTAATAATACATCCTGGAGATTTGTGGATAAACGACATAGCTTTCAGGATCCGTACCATCCATTTACACCTTCATTTCCTGAACACATCTGGGTAGATAGTGTCACGCAGAATATTGACACTGCAGATTTTGTTGGCTTGAAAGTAGGCGATGTGAATGGTTCCTTCTTCAAGACTCGCGCTAATGGTCAACTCATTGAGCCTCGAACAACTTCGGATTATGTGCTAACCATCGTGCAGGAAACTATTGAGGAGACGAAACAGAAATCTTGGCATGTTGAGGCATTGGCCGAACAAGGAGAAATCACAGGATTACAGTTTTCTTTCTTCGTTGGTGCGTTAGGCGCGAAAGAACAGAATGGTATTACATCTGACATATTGACTAGAGATCAATGGTATTATAGTGCAGAAACGGGCATGATCAAAGTGAGTTGGTCAACGGATCGTAGTCAGGATATTTCGGGAAGAACACTGTTATCTATTCCGGAATATGGTGTTTCTCCTGATCTAAGGGTAGAGGAGCACCCAGAATTGGAGGCGGAAGCTTATGTTGACAATGGAGATTATATTGTTATCCGTGAGGTAAGTTTGAGCATCCTGGGAATAGACCCAGTCAATGTGAGTGATTACCATTTGTATCAGAACATTCCTAATCCGTTTAGTGAAAGCACCATTATTAAGTATGCCCTACCTGCGGACGAAGTGGTGACTTTGGTGATCCATGATGTGACGGGTAGAAAGATATTAAGTAAGCAACATCAAGGGCATGCCGGTATCAATGAAATCCTGATTAAAAAGGGTGATATAGGGATCTCCGGAATCTACTATTACACATTGTATACGCTCAATGCAAGTTTTACGCATAAAATGAGCTTTACAAACGACTAGTTTTTTAAGACGGCGAGTCGATTTTTCGACTCCACGACGTTACTTTTTGGGAAAACCTCCTCTTCTGAGGGGGTTTTTTTATGCCTTGACTTTTAATTAGTTACGGTTTATAAATATATAGTTATATAATACACTATATATCAATATAATACAAATAACATAATATTGTAATGCAAAAAATACCTCTTATGAGGTACAGAAACATATTATGACTAATTTATATTTGTACTGGCATTAGAGATTTTTGTAATCTATTATATGCTGATTTTGATTATAGTACAGGTTACGATTTATTTTATATCTGAGTGTAAAATAAGATCTTGTTTCCTGACCAATGAACCTTCCTGAACGATAATAAGCCTGGATTGGCGATAGGTAGCCCTGCTATTTATGGCCACAATGATCACACATTGCTATTTCAGAAGACGTACAGCCTTTAGCGGTACTCTTTCAACATAGGCTATTATTTTTTTTTAAACTAAAACTAAGATCTCATGAAGAAAACGGACTTTTCTGTTTCTCTCAGGGATGGTGCGCGTAAATGTCTCAAACAGTATTCCAGACTTTTATCCCAATCCCTGTCAGTATGCTTATTACTACTGACGCTCGCGTGGCTCACACCAGCCAATGGCCAGAATTGTGTTCTAGGCTGCCACGGTGCTCAAGTATCTCTCGGATTAGATTGTACGGCTGAAGTTACAGTCGATATGATCGGAGAGACCCAACAATGCCCTAATGGGCAATTTACTGTGTATGTATACACCTTGTCAGGTGATACAATTCCTAACGCCATTGTAACGCATGATCAGATAGGTATGACCCTGATCGCTAGTGTACGTGACAACATTTCCGGCAACAATTGCTGGACTTATATCACGGTGGAGGACAAGATGGGGCCTGTAATGGACTGCGAATGTTCACCAGTTGGTCACATTGATGGTGCGTTAACAGCCGCGGATCCTACATTCCTTAACAATAATGCTTGCTGGCAGTTTGGATGCTGTACTCCGACAGCTACACCTAAGTATTATGATACTTGGAATTTTCAAATTGCAGAAGCGGGCATGTATACCTTTACATTTCAAGGGTCTCTGAACGATGCGATGGGTGCGATCTATGCTCAGAGCTTCGACCCCAATAACATTTGTACTAATCTCATCGGTGGTGATGACGATAATGGTAACTTTTTGGATCCATTAGTTGTAATAGCACTTAATATGGTGCCGGGTAATTATGTTTTTGTTACCACAACTTGGGGAAGTCAGGAAACTGGAGCGTACTCATGGTGGATTTCAGGACCGGGTGAAATATTTAATGCAGAAGACGACTGCTTCAGAAGCTGCAATGATATCAGTCCTGGTTATCCAGCCCCTTACGCAGAAGATAATTGTGAACTTGATACAATTATTTTGCTTTGGGAAGACACTGAGACACTATGTCACCCATTATTTACAAAGAAGCTGACACGTATCTGGAGAGCAAGAGATGCTAGCGGCAACTGGGGAGATTCATGCACACAGGTATTATACCTTGAGCGAATCGATTTTGGTGATATCGTATGGCCGATTTCACGATCATCTGCAACGATGAATCCATTTATTTGTGGTTCTGGATTTACAGATCTTAATCCAATTGATGGAATTCCGGATGCTATTCCAGTTGCACAAGGAGGTGCCGGTGTACCAACAATAGATGGTATTCCTATTTATCCGAATTTCATGGATTTTTGTAATGCAAGTGTTTCTTACCAGGATGTACCTAACGGATCATCAGCCTGCGTCAAGAAAGTCATGCGTATCTGGACAGCCAATGAATGGCATTGCCAGGGAGAAGTAGATACATTGTATGCTCAGCTTATCGAAGTAGTTGATAATCAAGCACCAACAGTTGTTTGCCCGCCAGACTTTTCACATTCTACATCAGGCAACAATTGCACAGCGAATATCTGGATTCCTGCAGCGTTTCCAAATGATAACTGCGCAGGTGTTGATTATGTAACTACAACCTACCCGGGTGGATTCAAATCACAAAATGGTTTGTTCTATGCGCAACTTCCGGTTGGAAATAATATTATTACTTACACCGCATACGACAAGTGTGGACATTCCAGTCAGTGTTCTATGACGATCACTATCTTGGATTTAACACCACCAGTTCCTGTATGTGATGAGCACACTATAGTTTCATTGACGGTAGGTGGACCTCAAGGATTGACATTGGTTCATGCTTCTGTTTTTGATGATGGTAGTTATGATGATTGTGGCCCTGTAACATTCAGAGCACGTCGTATGGAATCTTGTATTGATTTTGATTGGACCACAGAAGGTGGAGGTCATGATGCAAATCCAGATGGTGATGTTGATAGCAGAGACCGCGGAACAGTTCTTCGCCCAATGGTCCCATTCGCTTGCTGTGATGCAAATAACGGAATCATCATGGTAGAGCTTGAAGTCATGGATGCTTCAGGGAATGTAAACTTCTGCATGGTTGAAGTACAGGTGCAAGACAAGATCAAACCGATCATTACTTGTCCGACAGATATTACGATTAGTTGTGACTATCCTTTGAACGTTAACGACTTAAGCGCTTTTGGAAATGTTGTGAGAGATCAGCATGATGTACAGGAATGGTGTATCTATGATCCAACCAATCCAGAGGCAGATAATGATGGTTTTGTTTGCGGCATTGATGGAATCGCTGTTGATAATTGCGATATTGAAATTTCTGTAACGGATGTTGTGGATATCAATAACTGCGGTGTAGGTACCATCACCAGGTACTGGAGAGCTGAAGATTCTAATGGATTTGATCAGTGTACGCAACGTATCACTATCATTAATTTTGATCCACTGGACAACTTCAGAATCGACTGGCCGGATGACTATCATGGTTTAGAGTGTAGCGAAGGAATTGATCCTGATGATCTTCCTTATCCATATGACAGACCACGATTTGATGAAGATCATTGTGATCTCGTGGGTGTAACATACGATGATGTTGTATTCCCATTCGTTGATGGTGTTTGCTACAAAATACTACGTACCTGGAAGATTATCGAATGGTGTCTATATGAAGAACTAGGCGGAATCGTTTTAGGAGAGAACTATTGGGAGCATGTTCAGGTCATTAAAGTAACCAATGCTTTTGGTCCTGGATTTGAAACCACACAACCGGATATCGTTGAGTGTAATGATGTTGATTGCAATGGTATTCCATTACAATTGATTCAGACAGCGGATGACGATTGTACACCACTTGGTCAATTGAGATACTCATGGGCAGTGGACTTGAACAATAACAACACAATTGACATAGGACCATTTAATGGCC
Source organism: Saprospiraceae bacterium (assembly GCA_037969625.1). GTDB lineage: Bacteria > Bacteroidota > Bacteroidia > Chitinophagales > Saprospiraceae > Opimibacter. Next base: position 6,252 of record JBBKXT010000144.1, on the reverse strand, counting down.
TTGGCAATCAAATCAATGCATCACGTACTTACCCACTTGGAAATCATAGAATCATCTACACATTTGAAGATGGCTGTGGTAACCGTACGGTAAGAGAACAGTTCCTGTCATTAACTTCATGTAAGGCACCAAGTCCGGTATGCCACTTCTTATCAGCCAACCTGGGTCTTGCAGATCTGAATGGTGATGGTGAAGTAGAAGGTGCAATCACCGTTTGGGCAAGTGATTTTAATTCAAGTAGCTTCCACCCTTGTGGATCATACTTTACTTTATCACTGGCACCTGATACGACTATCAAAAGCTTGACATTTACTTGTGCACATGTGGGCATGGGTCCGATACCGGTTAACTTATATGTAACCGACTTACTAGGCAATCAGGCATATTGCGAGACTACAATACTCATTACAGACAATAATGATTACTGTGATGGTCAAGGTTTCTCAGGAACCATTACTGGAAATATCAGTACAGAAACTTCAGAGAATGTACTTGATGTACAAGTGGGTATCCAAGGTTCTTCCTTATTGCCAATCAATACAAGCCAATCAGGAATGTTTACATTCCCTGCAATGCCAACAGGCGGTACTTATGTGATCAGTCCTGCGAAAACGAACGACTACAAGAATGGTGTTTCAACACTTGACCTTGTCGTGATTCAGAAGCACTTACTAGGTATCAGTGATCTAAGCAGTCCTTACAAAATGATCGCTGCTGATGTTAACAACTCAGAATCGATTACTGCAGTTGACCTTATTGAATTAAGAAAATTGATCCTTGGACTCTACACTGAATTGCCAAACAATGCAAGCTGGCGCTTTGTGGATAAAGGTTATACTTTCCCTGATGAGTACAATCCTTGGATGGAAACATGGCCGGAAAACCATGTCCTCAATCCATTATCAGAGGGTATGAACTTTGCGGATTTCTTCGGAGTTAAAATCGGTGATGTCAACAACACTGTAAAAGCGAATGCTACTAGTTTGTTGCCACGAGGATCAGGACGAGTACTTGACCTGGTGATCAACGATCGCTCAGTAAGCGCCGGTGAGATAGTTGAAATTCCGGTTTATGTGGATGATGCAATAGCACTTGAAGGAATACAGTTCAGCTTCAATATCGGACAAGGTCTTGAATTGGTCGGTGTGAATGCAGGTTTGATGGATGTAGATGATTCTAATTTTGGATGGTTACAAAACCATATCCTTACTTCCAGCTGGAATAAAGCTGAAGGAATCGATGTGAATAGTGACAGCCCATTGTTTACGCTTGTACTACAGGCTGGCAGCAGTGCCAAACTAAGTCAGGCGATCTCAATCATCGCTAATCCAACAACTGCTGAAGCATATACTGTAGGCAGTGATATCATGGATCTGTCATTGACTTTCCGTGGATCAGCTGATCATTTTGATTTCGAATTACTACAGAATGAGCCTAACCCATTTATCGACTTCACTCAGATCGGTTTTGTACTGCCTGAGTCTGGAGAAGCTACCCTGACATTGTTTGATGTCACAGGAAAGCAGTTGGTTCACCAAACGGTGAGTGGTGTACGCGGCCTTAATAAAGTTGAAGTGAACAAATCACAGATCAACTCGAATGGAATCATCTATTATCAGGTGCAGTTCCAGGGTTATACAGCAACTAAGAAGATGTTAGTTCTCTAATTTGAACTAACAGAATTCAGATACGAATTACTGTTTTTGGGATGGGACCCCTCTCTACGCAAGTAGAGGGGGTTCTTTTTTTTATAGAATAGCAGTAATTAACACTAGAGAAACTCTATAAAACTAGTAAGCCCTTTATCTTTGTCCCTGAATGGGTAGAATACTTGGTATTGATTATGGATTGAAGCGAACCGGCATGTCTGTCACAGATCCGGAACAAATTATCGTTCAGGGAATGGATACGCAGGACTCATTGGTCGTTTTTGATTTTATCATTGAATACACTAAAAAGGAGCCTGTCGATGAGATCGTCGTCGGCTATCCCTTTATGGAAGGCGCATGGGGAGACAAACGATTTAAGGAAAAACTAGATCGATTTATTCTAGACTTGAAAAACTCATTGCCGCATATTCCTGTTAACCTGTACGATGAGCGAAATACATCTATTGATGCCCGCCAGCTGATGAATCAAATTGGCCTTAAGAAGCATCAACGAAGAGATAAAGCGCGATTAGATAGAACGAGTGCGATTTTAATTTTACAAGAATATTTAGGACATATATGATTCTCCCGATTTTTGCTTTTGGACAACCGGTATTGAGAAAGGTAGCGGATGACATTGATAATAGTTTTGAGGACCTCAACGGGCTCATTGAAAACATGTTTGAGACTATGCGCAATGCCAGAGGCGTTGGGCTGGCGGCTCCGCAGATAGGACAAAGTATCAGACTTTTTATTATTGATACACAACAAATGGACAAGGACGCAGAGGAACCTACCGGCATTAAAAAGGTGTTCTTAAATGCTCAGCTCCTAGATGAATCAGGAGATCCATGGATTTTCGAGGAAGGTTGTTTGAGTATTCCCGAGATTCATGCCGACATAGAAAGAAAATCAACCATTCGAATTAAATATCAGGATCAGGATTGGAATGAACATACAGAAACCTTTGACGGCGTCACGGCCCGAGTGATTCAACATGAATATGATCACATTGAAGGAATATTATTTGTCGATCATATGAGACCACTGAAAAAGCGCATGATCAAAGGGAAACTAGAACGCATCAAGAAAGGTGATATAGAAGTTAAAAGCCCAATGCGGTTTGTAAAAACCTAATTCGCAATAACGATAACATTATTTTCGGCCGAAATCTGCCGGAATTTCTCCCCAGTTTTTGGTGTCCCATTTTAGAATCGGATTGTCCCACTTATTTTCCTTCAACCATTTCTCCCCGCGACGGATCATATCAAAGAGTTCCTTGTTGCGATGTGTCTGCTCGAGTTTCGTATTCGCTTTTTTCTTGATCACCCAGGATATGGCAGTTTTTGAATCTGTATAAATAGGCGTTTTGAAATATTCCTTTTTCTGAAGCAATGCCAGCCCATGGACGATCGCTAGAAACTCCCCAATGTTATTGGTGCCATCCTTTGCAGGGCCATAATGAAAAATCTCTGAGGCATCGGCTGTCCAGACACCGCGATATTCCATTAAACCCGGATTTCCGCTGCAAGCAGCATCCACACTTAAACTTTCCTTGATGATACCGGTTTTACTGCCTGAAGAAGTCTTTCGCGCTTTATTCGTAAATTTTTTCGGCTCCGGTCCGTTAGCATAAGCTTTTTCAGCTTCCTCCTTTGATTCAAAGGACTTGTAGGATGCATTTATGTAGCTATGCACTTGTGCTTTGCAATCATCCCAAGAGTAGTATATGCCTGGTTGATGACCTTGCCAAACAACGTAGTATTTTTGTTTTTTTGAACCCATGAAGCTGTAATAATAATGGAAACATCAGAATTAATATGGATCGATACACATTGTCATGCGTATGTGCCTGAATTTGACGAAGATCGGGATGAAATCATCGCGAGTGCAAAGGCAATAGGCATTACAAAAATAATGCTTCCAAATATCGATATGGATTCAATCCCTGGAATGATAGCGCTCGCCGAAAAGTATCCCGAGAATTGCTTTCCTATGATGGGCTTGCATCCCTGTTCGGTTAAGGCAGGATTCGAAGAAATCCTTGATACCATGGAGCAAAAGCTTGAGAAAGCTGGATTTATAGGGATAGGAGAGACGGGTATTGATCTCTATTGGGATAAGACCTTCAAAGAAGAGCAAATAGTTTCTTTCGAACGGCAGATCGAATGGGCTAAGCGGTACCGCCTCCCAATTATCATTCATTCCCGCGAATCGCTTGATTTGACCATTGAAATTATCTCAAAGCATAAGGATGAAAATTTAAAAGGAATTTTCCATTGTTTTAGTGGGACGCCTGACCAGGTTGAGCAAATAAAAGAACTCGATTTCAAAGTCGGAATTGGTGGGGTTGTTACCTTTAAAAAGGCTGGACTGGCCGAATTGTTGCCACATATACCGTTGGAAATGATAGTGTTAGAGACAGATTCACCTTATTTGGCCCCTGCACCCAACAGGGGGAAACGCAATGAGCCGGCATATATCGAGTGGGTCGCAAGGAAGGTTGCTGAGGTGCTTGATATCCCATTAAATGAACTTTCCGCCATCACAACTCAAAATGCAGAAGAAGTATATGGAAAGAAGGTTTAAATTTGCACTCCCAAAGTGGCAGGGTCGGTGATCTGATCTGTTTCTATGGGTATTTATCTGAAAAAGTTTCAGGTATAATATTTCGGAGAGTTGGCCGAGTGGCTGAAGGCGCTCGCTTGGAAAGCGTGTAGATCTCAAAAGGGTCTCAAGGGTTCGAATCCCTTACTCTCCGCAAGAGGCATCATCCTATTTTATTAAAAAAGCTGATGTTTATGTAATATAGGATGATTGCCAAAGTCAAATCAGGACATTGAATCAAACAATTTAGGGAAGTATGATCCAGAGAATTCAAACACTTTTTCTTCTGTTGGCTGCAGGATCCTTTGGCGCTTTATTTTTTATTCCCATGGCGCTCAGCGATACCGTAACGACGCAGTTTCTTTCTGATAAAATGTATGATGTAACGGATCATCCTGTTTTATTAGGCCTGGCGGCTTTGGGCGGAGTGATTGCATTATTGTCAATATTCCTTTTTAAAAATCGACCGCTTCAGCTCAAATTGGGTTATATCATCATTATTATGGCCATTTTACTTCCATTAGCAGCTTTTCTGTTGTTTATGAATGAATCAGCCATGTTAGATGCTTCAGCCATTGTAGTAGATCAGGCAGGTATGTATCTTCCCTTACTTGCGATTGTATTTGGCTTCTTCTCTAATTATTTTATTAGAAAAGATGAGCGTCTGGTTAAATCGATGGACAGACTTCGTTAGAAAACCCGATAAGATCAACTCGTCAACTTTGTCAGTAGCAACAGAGAGGATGATTAAACCGTTTATATACACGGATATGAAATTGAGTTGTATCATTCGAAATATTTTTTTCTCGATCATTTTACTTTTCCCTGTTATAGGTCTGAGTCAGACGTCACCCACCAGTGTCAAAAAAGATTCAACGAAGGAAAAGCATATCCTCATTGATCATTTTGGAAAACTCATCGAAGACACAGAAGGTATTGAATCGGTCAAGTGGATTTCCAAAGGACTGCAATTGCGTATTGATAGCACGAATATTTATGCTGACTCGGCGGTCATCTTTAATGAGGAGCGTCTCTTTGCATATGGAAATGTGGTCATCCAGCAAGGTGATTCGCTGAATGTGTTTACAGATACTTTATATTATTCCAAGCAAACGGATATTGCCCGCTTGCGCGGTGAAGTGACCCTTGATCAGGTCCGTCGACAGCTATGGACCACCAATTTGGATTATCACTTAAGTGAAGGTTTTGCCGAATATTCGGAGGGCGGTGTTTTGGTGGATGATTCATTGCAAGTTTCTTCGAAGCGTGGCATATATTTTACGGATACAGAATTGGTGTCCTTTAAAGATAGCGTGGTGGTATTGCACCCGCGATTTAATCTGGTCGCAGATTCGATGAAATATTCCGGAATGGAGTCCAAAGTTATTTTTACGGGACCCACAAATATTTATACTTCAGAAGCAAAAATATATTGCGAATCCGGTTATTATGACTTGCTTAATGAAAAGGCTGAATTTAGTCAACAGGCACAATATGCTGGTGAGGCTAAAAAAGCTACGGCAGATACCATTCGTTACGATGCGCGTCTGGGAGAAGTGCTGATGCTTGGGAATGTACATGTCAAAGAGCATGAAAAACAAATAGATGGTACGCGGTTAAAGTATTTGGAAAAAACGGGGGAGACTTGGATTTATGGTGATCCGGCGCAATACAGTGATAGCACCAGAAGGATGAATGGTTCACTAATTTTTTATAATGAAAAAACTAATTTGGTTTCTACTCAGGGAGGTGGTGAGATTCAGGACGGAGATATGATTTTGGAAGCTGAATACACGGACTTTGATAAGGCTACCGGTGTCGGAAAGGCTTACGGTGATGCTTTTTGGAGAGATACGAAACAAGGTGTTGGAATTCGAGCGGATACCATTAACTCATCCAAAGACACAGAATATGTTTTGGCTTATAATGGTAAAGATGGCAGACCTTATCTATTTATTTTAATCGATGGTGATACCTTGTTTATTGCTGCCGATAC
>JBBKXT010000143.1:0-33845 GCA_037969625.1 Saprospiraceae bacterium | reverse complement strand
GCAGTGATGTATAAAACGGTGTCAAGTGATCTGTCAGATCTACGTGATATTTTTTATGACATGCTTATTTTCTTTTCACCACAAGGCATTGAATCTTTGTTTGATAATTTTCCAGACTTCAAACAAAACAATACACGAATAGCCGTTTTCGGGGATATCACTGCGAAAGCAGCAGAAGATAAAAAAGTTCGCGTGGATGTTAAAGTTCCCGCACCGGGCGTTACGTCCATGTCCATGGCATTAGAAGCTTATTTGGAGGAATCGAACAAATAGTTTTCTTCTTTCCATACATTTTTCAACTTATTCTTGCACCACTTTGTTGGGATAAAGAATGACAAGCACGTCAAGACCCAAACTTATCGAGTCTTTACAGACACAATTACTCAATGGATCACTCCCAGGAGCTGAAGCACATGCCCGAATGGCACATGCCGTAAGAAAAGTTGAACCAAATCCAGATAAGCAGACAACGAGAGATGCCGCAGTGTTGTTGACACTTTTTGAGAAAGAACCTGACGATTGGCATCTCATTTTTATTCGCAGAGGATCCTCCCATCAGCGCGACAAACATGCCGGTCAAATTGGTTTTCCGGGTGGAAAAGCAGAAGCAGAAGATCCCGATCTGATGTACACCGCATTGCGGGAAGCGGAGGAAGAAACATCCATTGATCTGACAGGCATAGATGTTTTGGGTGCGTTATCCCCACTTTATATTACGGTGAGCAAATTTATGGTGCATCCCTATCTCGCCTATTCCTGGAAGCAACCCAAACTACATCCTCAGGAGAGTGAGGTTGAAGAGATTATCGAAATTCCACTTGATCGATTTATTGGTGATGCGGCCAGACAAGAGACCAGAATCAGGCTGTCACAGGGCATTGTGCTAAATCATGTGCCTTCATTTCAAGTGAATGGAAACACGATTTGGGGTGCTACAGCGATGATTTTGAATGAATTACTTGATATTCTACCACAATAATTGTGGCTAGGCAAGTGCATTTCCGTATTTTGTGAGCCTACATGGAACAGATACAGACCACTACAGCATACCAGCCTAAGCATCACATTCGAATCGTCACTGCAGCTTCACTGTTTGATGGTCATGATGCAGCCATTAATATTATGCGTCGCATCATGCAGCGATCAGGCGCCGAGATCATTCATCTTGGGCATAATCGCAGCGCATTGGAGATCGTCGATACAGCGATTCAGGAAGATGCGCAAGGCATAGCACTCACTTCGTATCAGGGCGGACACAACGAGTATTTTAAATATATCTATGATCTGCTCAAAGAAAGAGGGGCTGAGCATGTAAAAATATTCGGTGGCGGAGGCGGGACTATTCTGCCAAAAGAGATTGAAGACCTGGAGGCGTATGGCATCGCTAGAATTTATTCTCCCGATGATGGTCGTCACATGGGACTGCAAGGCATGATAAATGACCTACTGGAACAATGTGATTTTCCGTTAGGTGGCAACTTGAATGGAGAAGTAAAAAAATTATCCAAGAAAGACCATCTTTCTATTTCGCGACTTATCACCGCCGTTGAAAATTTTCCAAAAGAAAGTGAGAAATGGATTTCTGAATTATCAGAATCTATAAAAACTTCAACAGTTCCTGTGCTTGGTATTACAGGGACAGGAGGCGCAGGAAAATCAAGTATGATTGATGAAATCATTCGGCGTTTTCTACTAGATTTTCCTGACAAGGATATTGCCGTTATTTCTGTAGATCCCAGTAAGCGGAAAACAGGTGGTGCTTTACTTGGCGATCGAATCAGAATGAATGCATTGATTTCCCCACGGGTGTATATGCGCTCTTTAGCGACTCGCCAGGCCAACTTAGCATTATCAAAACATATTCAGCAGGCAGTGGATATTTTGAAAGCGGCAGCGTTTGATTTAGTGATACTGGAAACATCCGGTATTGGTCAATCCGATACAGAGATCGTGGATCATGCAGATATGTCCTTGTATATCATGACACCGGAGTTTGGGGCCGCCTCTCAATTAGAGAAAATCGATATGCTCGATTTTGCGGATGTCATCGCCATCAATAAGTTTGATAAACGCGGTGCGCAAGATGCACTCAGAGATGTACGGAAACAATTCAAACGCAATCATGAATTATGGGAAGCCAAAGAAGAAGATATTCCGGTATTCGGTACTATCGCATCTCAGTTTAATGACCCCGGAACCAATGCACTCTACAAGAAAATAGTTTCCATACTTCAAACAAGAACGAAAGCGAAATTTGAAAGTACCGTAGAATTTGAAACCGGCGATAGTGAAAAGATTTATATAATTCCTCCCAAGCGAGTGCGCTATCTGTCAGAAATTGCAGACAACAATCGAAAGTATGATGCATGGGCGAATGAAGAAGCAGAAAAAGCGGCGATCCTGTATGCACTCAAAGAGTCAGGTAAACATTTTGAAGATAATGGGGCCAACGAAACAAAGGAACTATTACTACAAGAGTTTGATAAGTTAAAGCAGGATTTAGATGGCGACATCTGGCGATGGATTGAAAACTGGCCAATGCTGCGTCATCAATATATTGACAATGATTATTCTTATCAGGTCAGAGATAAAGTTTTTAAAGTTGATACCTATTCGAAGTCTCTGTCAGGAACAAGAATTCCGGTTGTAGCCTTACCGCGATATAAAGATTGGGGTACGTTAGTTCGTTGGGTAACGCAAGAAAATCTTCCAGGTCAATTTCCCTACACAGCAGGTATCTTTCCTTTCAAACGAAAAGGCGAGGATCCAACCAGAATGTTTGCCGGAGAAGGTGGACCGGAGCGAACAAACAAACGTTTCCATTATGTCTCGAAAGGAATGCCGGCAATTCGTTTGTCAACTGCCTTTGATAGTGTTACGCTGTATGGAGAAGATCCGGATTATCGCCCGGATATTTATGGTAAAATTGGAAATGCCGGGGTGAGTATTTGTTCACTCGATGATGCAAAACGACTGTACTCAGGCTTTGATCTCTGTGACCCGAAGACATCTGTATCTATGACGATCAACGGTCCCGCGGCGACGATTTGCGCTTTCTTTATGAATGCAGCGATAGATCAGCAATGTGAACTATACATTAAAGAAAACAAACTCGAAGCAAAGGTTGAGAAAGCATTTGTAGAGAAATATGACAAGAAGGGTTTTCCAAGACCTCAGTATGATCAGGAAATTCCCGAAGGTAATAATGGATTAGGATTAATGTTGCTGGGATTAACAGGCGATGAAATACTGGATGTAGATGTTTATCGTACGTTAAAAGCGAAAGCACTCAGTTCTGTGCGTGGTACTGTCCAAGCTGATATATTGAAAGAAGATCAAGCGCAGAACACGTGTATTTTTTCAACGGAGTTTTCATTGCGGTTAATGGGGGATATGCAGGCCAATTTTATTGATCGGAATATTCGAAATTTTTATTCTGTTTCTATTTCCGGATATCATATTGCTGAAGCCGGCGCCAATCCGATAACGCAATTAGCGTTTACACTTTCGAATGGATTTACGTTCGTCGAATATTATTTGTCCAGAGGACTGGCGATTGATGATTTTGCGCCGAATCTATCTTTTTTCTTTTCCAATGGAATTGATCCGGAATATGCGGTCATCGGTAGAGTAGCACGAAAGATTTGGGCCAAAGCAATGAAGCTTAAGTACGGAGGAAATGAGCGTTCCCAAAAATTGAAATACCACATTCAAACCAGTGGGCGTTCGCTGCATGCACAAGAGATTTCTTTCAACGATATTCGCACCACGCTGCAGGCGCTGTATGCCATTTATGACAACTGTAACAGCCTACATACCAACGCATATGATGAGGCGATCACCACACCCACAGAAGAAAGTGTGCGTCGCGCGATGGCAATCCAAATGATTATCAATCACGAACTTGGATTAGCGAAAAATGAAAATCCACTGCAAGGTGCTTTCATTATCGAAGAATTGACAGAACTCGTGGAGGAAGCGGTGTTGGCAGAATTTGACAGACTAACCGAACGGGGCGGTGTCCTTGGTGCGATGGAAACAATGTATCAGCGCAGTAAAATTCAGGAAGAAAGTCTCTACTATGAGACCCTCAAACACACAGGAGAATTTCCTATCATCGGCGTGAATACTTTCTTATCTGAAGATGGATCCCCCACAGTACTTCCCAAAGAAGTGATACGAGCCAATCCGGAAGAAAAAGAAACACAAATTCGCAGACTGCAGGAATTGCAAAAAGCGAATGAAGACCATGCGCCTGATGCACTAAAGAAACTTCAAGGCGTCGCCATTGAAAACAAGAATACATTCGATGCGTTGATGGAAGTGGTCAAGACATGTTCTCTGGGACAAGTGACCCATGCTTTATACGAAGTAGGAGGGCAGTACAGACGAAATATGTAGGCTTTCAATTATTTATTGAAAGGTCATTGGTTAAGCGTTTCCCATTTGGCTATCGATTAACTTTTGAATAGGGTGAACGGTGAACGGTCAAAGGTGAACGGAAAAATAATGACGAACTCCGAAACAGAAAAAGTCCCGTTTAGGGGATTTAAGGGCCAAATGGCAAGGTAGGGCAGAAGGGAATAAACTGCGTCTCTGTCTCTGCGTGCGAAAGAAATTTCCCGCGAAAAACGCAAAAAAAAAGCTGAAAACGCAGAAGTTATTCCTTTTATTCCTCGCCGAAATTCACCTCACGCAGAGGCACAGTTTTTTAAATACCTTTATCGATAATACATAATTTCCACCGATCACCGATTACTGATCACCCATCAAAATCCGACCTTCCAAATCTTATCAGACGCCTCAAGATATGCTGAAAGCGCAGCAGACCCATACCAACTATAAAGTTCCGGTTCAAGGAATTTCGCATTTATGGCAGGGTCGGTTAGTAATAACTTACCGGCTTCTTCAATCGTGGGGACATCAAGAATAAAAATCCCGCGATAAGAATTGTCATTCTTTTCCATCGGTCCGGCAATAATTAATTTTCCTTCATCAACTAATCGTCCGATATTATTCATGTGTCCCAGGAAACAGCTGTCACGAAGTTCCTTGTCTGTAGATTCATTGCTCCCGGTTTTGAGGATCACAAAAACATATGATTTCATCCCATAGTCGTCGGCACCAAGTTTGGTAGCTAAAGCCTCATCATAGTTTGGATTTGTTTTTTGACTAATCGCAGTTGCCGTGGAGAGTAGGATGATCAGAAATGTAATGACTTGTTGCATAGATGAAAGTTTTATTTTGGTATGATCGATTTAAACATAAGGTTTATTTGTAAAACCTCCTTTAAGAAATTACAATTTCGAATATTTATGACTTGTCCTCAATCGGATTTCGGATAAAACATTCGCCTAATATCACTGATGGTCAGTGGGTCTTGCGAGGGTATAACATGTACTGTCCGATAAAAGACAAAAACGAGTAGATATTCCCTTCTACTTAATATTATCTTTGCAAGCTATGAGAATTAACGTGCTTCTATTTGCTGCGGTGACATGTTGTCTTTTTCTTTCCTGTCAGAAGGATGATGAGGAACCACCTACAGGAAGAATATTCGGTCAGGTACTGCATCATGATGATCCAATCCTCGGGGCTACAGTGTATATTAAATATAATGCCACCGAGTTTCCGGGAACATCCCCATCCGATTATGATGATGAGGTAACAGCCAGCACAATAGATGCCCTCTATTCATTCGATGGATTGTCTGCAGGTTCCTATTATTTGTATGGCATCGGAGAAGATATAGATTGTGGCTGCTCAGTCTTTGGCGGTATCCCTGTAGTACTCAATAGCAATTCCGATATTCGAGAAACAGTAGTACCGGTCACCGAATGATTTTTCTACAAAAAACAACCGGACTGATTTTCCTCTACTTGCTTTGTATAGTGGTTGATCTGACAGCACAATCCGTTTTTCAAAAATCTTTTGGCCATGTAAGCGGTAGCCAGGCAAATGCAGTGATTCAAACACAAGAAGGAGGCTATGCAATTGCCGGATGGTATGATGTAGAAGGATTGTTTAGCGCAGAGTTTTATTTAATCCTCACAGATGCCACAGGCGATACCTTATGGACCAGAACCTATGGCAAAAGATCGGACACCACTTCGTTTGCACTGAATGGTAGTGGTAATGAAGGTTATAATCTTATCCAAACCCATGATGGTGGATTTCTTTTTATCGGTGAGCGCCATGAAATTCCCGGGGGCACTTCAGATGTTTTTGCTTTGCGCATCGATCCGAACGGAGCATTGCTCTGGTCCAGAATGTATGGCGGTGATGATAATGAATATGGTGTAGCCGTAGCCCAATCAGCGGATGGCAATTTTGTCATTGGTGGCTTTACAGAAACTTTTGGAGCGGGCATTCGTGATATGTTGTTAATGAAAGTAGATGAAACCGGAGATACACTATGGACCAAAACTTTTGGTGGAGAAAGTATTGATGCCGCCTTGGATATGAAGCAGACTTTAGATGGAGGATATGTTTTGGCCGGTTACACATTCAGCGATGGTGCAGGAAGCTCAGATATATATGTTGTTCGCACAGATAGCGAAGGAAATGTAATATGGCAGCGAACGTATGGCGGTACACTGAATGATATAGGTCATGCAATCATTGAAACCAGCGATGGTGGATTTTCGATTTGCGGAGAGACCGAAAGTTTTGGTGTAGGCAACCGGGATATATATTTGATAAAAGTAGATGTGAATGGAAATGTTGAATGGTCAAAAGCGTTTGGTGGAGAGGACTATGAAGCCGCAAATGCCATAGTGCAGGCGAATGATGGCGGTTTTGTTTTAGCCGGCTATACAAGAGGCTATGGAGCAGGTGGCGAAGATTTTATTGTGTTGAAGACAGACGCTCAGGGACAATACACCTGGTCCGGAACCTATGGTGGCAAACAAGATGATGCCGCAAAGTCTATTATTAATGCGGATGACAATGGGTTTGTGGTTACAGGTTACTCAAGAAGTTTTAGCAACGGTGGATTGGATGTTTATTTGGTCAAAACAGATAGTCTTGGAGCCAGTAGTTGTGGAGAATTTATCAATAATATAAACACAACAGATCTGATGTCAATTACGAAGTCTCCAAATTTCGAAGTTGGTTATGGCACGGTTATAAAGCAACGAACTACAGTTGTAGGAAGAACGAATACAATCATTCAAGATCCATGTGACATCATCAATGTAGTTGCAGAGTTTGTTAATCTAACTCAATGGCAAGTACATCCAAATCCGGCGAATAATTTTCTGGTGATTGATAGGCAGGATGGTGATGCGATCGAAGAAAAACAAATAGAAATCCATGATTTACTAGGCCGTCAGATGCAATCGATTTCTTTTGATCCCCACAACAATCAAATTGATATTTCCCGGTTAGCGACAGGTGCCTACGTGTTAACGATTAGGACAAACAACTTATTAAAAGCTAAGATGTTTATTAAACAATAGGAATTCCAGGCCTTATATTTTTACAATGATTCTATGCGAGGGATATTTTTTTTCATGCTGTTTGTATTTGTGCTGCTGATCACCTCATGTGAAAATGACGATGATCCGGTTTTTGATTCCAGAGACTATCCGGAAGAGATCGGGCAAATAATGATCAATCAATGCGCTACGGCCGGTTGTCACAATGACCAAAGTCATGTCGCCGCAGGAGGTCTTAATCTGACAAATTGGGAGAAGGTATTTGAAGGAAGCAGAGGAGGGTCATCGGTTGTTCCGTATCGACCTGATCAAAGTTTCATGCTGTTTTTTATCAATACAGATCCTGGGCAGGGCGTAGTGTTGACTCCGACGATGCCATTTAATCAAGCGCCTTTAACTGCAGAAGAATATGCCACAATGCGTGATTGGATTTTGAATGGTGCACCAAATAAAGAGGGCAAAGTAAAATTTGCTGACGACCCTTTGCGTAGAAAGTTTTATGTAACCAATCAGGGATGTGATTTGATTGCAGTCTTTGATGCAGAAACACAAATCTTGATGCGATATATTGATGTTGGTTCATCAGAAGTAGTTGAATCTCCACATCAGGTAAAGGTCTCACCGGATGGAAAGTATTGGTACACAGTTTTCTTTTCAGGAACGATCATTCAAAAGTTTAGTGCTATTGATGATAGTTATGTTGGAGAAGCTGAAATAGGGACTGGGAGTTGGAATACTTTTCGTATATCATCAGACGGTCAAATTGCCTTTGTGATTGACTGGAGTGCAAGCGGCTCGATTGCGGTAGTCGATCTGGAGAGTATGCAGATGGTTGAAAAGTACAGTGGCAGTGGCGTGTTTGAATGGCCTCACGGATCTATGTTGAATCAAACGGATGATGTGCTTTATGTCACGGCGCAACATGGAAATTTTATATATAAAATTGATATAGCAGATCCGGCGAATCCTCTGATTGAAAAGATCGCTTTGAATGCCGCATCGCCAACCACAATTTCATGGCTGGATCCGCATGAATTAGAAATGACCCCGGACGGTGCGAAGTATTTTGTGACCTGTCAGGAATCCAATGAAATACGCGTGCTGAAGACATCTAATGATAGTTTGTTGCAAATAATTCCCACCGGCACTTTCCCACAAGAAATGGCGATAGCGCATGACAAGCCTTATTTGTTTGTTACGTGTACGGAAGATGTAGTGACCTATCCAGGGAAAATTGGTTCTGTTCATGTGATTGATTACAACACAAACACACTTGTGAAAACTATTTATACAGGATTCCAACCCCATGGAATTGATGTCGATGATGCCTTAGGATTGGTGTATGTAGCACATAGAAATATAAACTCCAATGGACCTCCACCGCATCACAGCACCGATTGTGCGGGGAGAAATGGGTATCTGACGATCATTGATATGAATACACTAGAATTGGTTCCTGACTACAAAGTGGAGGTGTCTGTGGATCCGTATAGTGTTGTGGTTAGGAAATAAATTCCGGTTGGTGACTGATTCCATAGTCTTGATTATTCTTCTAAAAATTTTGAACGCGATTGGTTTGGATACCTGCAATTCAATAGCTTGCTAGTCCTAAGAAAACAAATATTCTTTTTCTTTGGTCCATCCTTCTTCTGTATGATTTAAAATACAAAACCGATTCACTTCAAAAGTAGCCTCATAGGTTTGCGCACCAAAGTGTTTCCACAGGTTGTCAAATTGTTGATGCGTCACATCTTTATGAGCGAGTGTTAGATGTGGTTCATAGGGCTTGTTAGGATATTTCTCCAGTACATGCGGCATCTTTGTTAATAGAGCTTCATGCCAGATTTCCTGAAGTTCAGTCAGTGCTTCATTGATCACCGGAGCAATATAAATCACTCTTGGTTTAAACGAACTATAATCTTTGAGTTGAAGATTGAAGGGTTTTTGCATGCCTGCGATGGCATAAGCGATGCCATATAGCCAGCCAACCTCATTCGCAGTCAACAGCAATGGTGGTATGATGGTAAGATGGGGTGGGGTGCGGAGCGCGTGTTTAGGACCCCAATTTAATTCTATTTCTTCCTGCTTTTCCCGTATGGAAGTATAGACAGGTTCCGGAGGAATGATGGCGATTAGCTTGAGATTTCTTTTCATACACGAAAGACAAATTTAGTGATCTATGTGTATATCTGTATAAATATTCTGTCTCAAATCTAAAAACAATAGTCTTCAAATTGACTTTTAGACCAAACTATGTAATTTCACAATAGGCATTCCCGACGATATTGTTTTTTTGTCTTCTTTGTTCTATTTCATGTTTCTCGTCTATATCTCCTTTTTTGTCTCATATTTATAGGATACTTTGAAAACAAGACTTCGCTATATCTTCCTTTGTTTTACCCTATGCGGGTACGTTTCTATTCATGCACAGCATGATCGAATCCGTTTTGAAAATATTAGTTCAGAGCAGAACACACTTCATAAGCGGATAGGGTATATGCTTGAGGACCACCTTGGATTTATATGGATTACTTCACAGGTAGGGTTGTTTAGATATGATGGATACGAATTGAAAGCATATCGACATGATATCAACGATACGACTTCTTTGTCCAGTCCAAGTGTTCAGTATGTTGCTGAGGACCAGCAAGGACAACTATGGGTGTCTACCATTTACGGGATTAGTTTGCTCGATCGCCGTACTGGTATGTTTAAACAATTCTTGCCTTACCCGAAAAAGCTTAGTACAAAGGGTGGCAATTCTATTCAGGATTTATTTATTGATTCAAAAAATCGGCTTTGGGCAATAGGGCGGGACAATGTATTTGCGTTTGACAAAAACAATCATGCTTTCAGGATGATTAAGGGGGATAGCGATCCAGACTCCATCTATGATATAAATTCCATTTTTGAAGCACCAGATGGCACGATTTGGTTTGGGGCCACTGAAGGCTTGCTTAAGCTACTCCCCGGTGACACCTCATTTACTTTAGCAGAAACTGGAACAGATGGCAATGCTGCAAGGATTAACGATATCAATCATATCGTCGAAGGAAAAAATGGCATGCTATGGATCGCTACAAATCGGGGACTAATTCTGTTTGATCCCAAATCAGGCGTTTTGAAATCCAATATTTTACCGGAATCGTGTAGTAAATTTAGAATTACCAGGCTACTCAAATCAAAAGATAATTATTTATGGATGGCTCTTGGTGACCAGGGGCTGGGCTTGTTAAACACTTCTGGCTCTTTTCAACATTTTCTGCACATCGATGGTGACGCCAGCTCCATTCAGGACAATAGCGTCCAAAGTATTTTGGAGGATAAGTTTGGCAATATCTGGATCGGCACAAGTGCTGGCATTTCCAGAATACCGGCAGGACATGCTGGTTTTGAATTATTGAAAAATAAAACCAGTGAAGGACATTTCGCCAATCAAGTAAATCGTATTCTTAGGGATCAGCAGGGTGCCCTCTGGACCCAGACGGACAAAGGTCTTATGTATAAATCAAGTGCCTCCGCTGAAGGGTATCCATTTCCAATCCACTCTCTATCACCGGACCAAAGTTTCGGTGAATGGATTTATGAGGATCCAGCAGGTAATGTATGGCTTCCCATTGAAAACCATGGTTTGTGGAAAAAGGAGAAACTTTCTTCATCGTTTTTTGAGGTGCCTGTGGATGATATTTTACAAGAATCACATATAGACAAAATAATTGGCGACAATCAACGTGCAGATATCATGTGGATGGGTGCCAATGGCGGACTTGTCGAATTTGATAGACAAAATTTTTCCTGTAAATGGCATAGACCCAAGGATCAATTGGAAGGGATTTCGAGCAACCGGGTGGTCATTTTTGAGCAATTTCAAAACGATATATGGTTGTATTATACGTATAACAATAGTCTCGGCCGTTTTGACAAAACCACTGGACATTTTGAGTTGATACGTCCACCGGAAGCACAAGGTCATGTATTGGAAGGCGTCATCAGGGACATCGCTATTTCCTCCGATGGTAATATTTGGCTCCCTACCAGTTATGGACTCACGAGGTATCATATTCCTTCCAGTAAATTTTTTATTTATACGAGCCATAATGGATTGCCGGAAAATGGATTGAATGCTGTGCTCATTGATGATCAAAATCGGATATGGGTTTCTGGGGATCAGTTTGTCTCAAAATTCGACCTAAAGACAGAATCCTTTCAAAATTATCGTAACATCAAAAAAGGGAAATCCTTTATCAGTAAGTCAAGATATTTAGATGCAAATGGTCGTATTTATTTTGGAACACTGAATGGGATTTTTACCTTCCATCCGGATTCTATTTATACCGATCAGACACCACCCAATGTGGTACTTACCAACTTCAGAGTTAAGAATGAAATCTACCTGCTGGACGAAGCTGTGGAGTATGTGAAGTCCATTAAACTCGCCCATGATCAGAATGATGTCGCATTTGATTTCAGTGCTATCCACCTTTTAGATCCGGAAGCCAATCAATATCGCTGCCGCTTGGAAGGTTATGACAAGGAGTGGCAAGAGCTAGGTTTCAAACACACGATCAATTACACCAACCTAAATCCTGATGCGTATGTCTTTCGCGTGCAAGCTTCCAATCGTGATGGCATTTGGAATAGAGAAGGTCTAAATATCTCTCTGGTCATCATGCCACCATTTACCCAAACCGTATGGTTTAGAACAATGCTTTTTATTGTCATAGCCTTGCTGGTTTATCTGATATTTCGAATATGGAGTTATCAACAATTGCTGAGGCGACAAAAGGAGGTGGCTGAAGAAGCCGCTGAATACCGCATGCAATTTTTATCTCATATTAGTCATGAGATACGCACACCAATGAATGCGATCATTAACCTGAGCGGCCTTGCTGTTAGTACCGATTTAAATAAACAACAACGACAATACCTCAACGCGATTGAACATTCTTCAAAAGATCTGTTGGAAATAATTAATCAACTCCTGGATCACTCAAAACTGGAAGCCGGAATGTTTTCTTTTGCAAATAATCCTTTTACACTTCGAACCATCCTCACGCAATTAGATGCGATGCTGCAACCTTTGGCTCAGGTGAAACAATTGTCTTTTCAAATAATGGTTGGCGAGGGAGTACCGCAGAATCTTATTGGAGACAGTTTGCGCCTGACACAGATACTGACCAATCTGGTAGGAAATGCAATTAAATTTTCGGAGAAAGGGCACATTGAATTGAGCATGCATGTTGAGCAAGTGAATGGTGACTCAGTGCTACTTATGTTTGAAGTTTCAGATACTGGAATTGGGATTTCAGAAGAAAGGCTGGAGCATGTATTTGATCGATTCGTGGAAGAAGGAAATACGCTTGAGTCAGGTGGCACAGGACTTGGACTCTTTATTACCAGAGAATTGGTTATCAGACAAGGCGGTAGCATCTCCATTGCAAGTGAAATTAATAAGGGCACTCAAGTCTTTGTGAAAATGCCATTTTTGGTCAATAATGATAGGCCAGGAGCTGATATTACAGATCAATCAGACTCAGTAGATCAAATCCATAGTACACCTCGGATACTGATTGTTGATGATGCACCATTCAATTTGCTGGTGATGACAGAGATGATTAAAAAACAGATTCCTCAAGCCATCATGGTAACCGCAGAAAGCGGAAAGTTAGCGTTGGCAGAAATACAAATTGCAGATTTTGATTTGATCATTATGGACGTAAGAATGCCAGATATGGATGGATACGAAACGACACAACACATCCGGCAAATGAGTGGCCAAAAAGGACGCACACCAGTTTTGGGCGCTACCGCAGGAGCCATGCCTGCACAAATACAAAAATGCATCGACAGTGGTATGTCAGCGGTAATCACCAAACCCGTTGAAATGAATGTTTTGATTGATAAAATAATCAGTTTGACCCAAATCCAAAAGCCATGATTGATACTAAAATTTTGCTGGAAATGATGGATGGCGATCAGGTTATGGTAGATAAATTTATTGCTTTATTTAAAGAGCAGGTTAAAAATCAACTGCCACTGATGAGGGCTTATTTGGAATCAGGAAACTATTCATTATTGGCCAACAGTGCTCATATTATGAAGACACAAACTGCATATCTTGGATTAAAGGAACTTTATGAATTGGCGCACAAAGTAGAATCTCTTGCAGACGAAGGCCGGGACATCCAATTCTTATCCTTACAGGCGAAGGCATTAGATAACCAATTGACCACTTTACTAGAAACGGAATTAAAGTAGTTTATTTCGTATCGTGGATCACCATACGATAGCCTGTTCCATGAATGTTGATGATGTCCACACGAGCGTCAGCGGAAAGCTTGTGGCGCAGCTTACTGATATATACATTAAGACTACGAGTTTTGGACTGTATATCATCTTGCCAGATATCACGAAGAGCCCTTTCCCTGGAAACTAAACCATTTTTTTCAGTACAGAATAATTGTAACAATTGACTCTCCATTTCAGAGAGATGTGTTTTGCTTTCCTCAATGGTGAGTGTTCTGCCTATGGCATCAAAAACAAAGTGACCTAAAGTAAAGGTGGTCAATTGTGCACGACGTTGATTTCCCATGCGTTTTAATACCACTTGTATTCGAAGATAGAGTTCCTGCATACTGAAAGGCTTTATCACATAATCATCAGCTCCGAGTGTCAATCCTCTGATACGATCTTCTTTGTCAGATTGCCCGGTGAGGAAAATAAATGGTACGTTTTCATTCAATTCGCGGATGTCTTCAGCAAGGCTAAACCCATCTTTGAAGGGCATCTTCACGTCAAGGACGCAAATATCGAATGTTGTAATCTTGAAAGTTTTGAGCGCTGCAACAGCATTGTGTTCCATAACGACCACAAATCCTTTTGCCTCAAGATACTCCTTGGTGATACCTGATAAATCAGGTTCGTCATCAACTAATAAGATACAAGGTGGATGATACATAGGAATATGTTGATTGGCCTCCTGAAACGAGTAACGATGAGCAAAAGTACTAAAGCCTTACCACAAAGAAGCACCAATTAGGGTGGTGTTAATACTTGTTAAGTTTTTTTGCATATACATTAACCCCTACCAGTAGTTAAGTCGATGACCTTTGTCCATACAAGCATGTAAAAGTGCACTGTTTATGTTCAAGTTAAGCCGTAAGACATTGCTCAGGATTTGTTCTCTTCATACTGTATGTTGGGTCGCGGGAGCATTTTTGATGATGCATTTTTTTATCCTACCTACTGCGCGCAAAGAAGTGTATACGCTTGCGGGGCATAAGCAACCTATTCATCAGATAGCCTTTTGGCATCCCGATGCACTCATGATGAAACTTGCGGATTATGATAGCCGGTCGAGGACTTTGTATGTGGCTACAGAAGGTACAGCTGGAATTTTACATTCTTTATTGGCCTTTTTATTCACTTTTATTTTTACGATTTATCTGTTCCTTCGACATCGTATAGCATCTCACTTGTTAAAACCATTTTTGGTGATCATCTTGATAGGTAGTTTGGCAGATGTGTTGGCCTCTATTGGAAATATTTATTTAGTTCTGGTGGAAGACCCTTATTCTGGTTTTCTTAATCCTTTAATATTCGCAATGTCGATTCTTCATTTTTCGGCATATGGAGTAATAATAGTCGGAATGACCTATGTCCTTGCTGTACATTTTCTTCAGTTGCGCATGATTCCAGAAAGACCCGTTAATAATAGTTAATACTTTTTGTGAAATCGTTGAGCATTTCTACTTCAGGGGATGCCGAGTTTTGTGCTATCATTTGAATCCAATTAAAAGCAAATAAAATGAAATATTTATTTACGCATTCAAGACAATTTTTTCTGATTACTAAAGGATTTGTACAGACCACCTTTATACTACTGGTCCTTTTAGGACTGGTAGAAACCACTGTGGCACAATCCGGTGTTAGTATTAATACTTCAGGAAATGCACCTGATCCCAGTGCCATGCTGGACATCCAATCAGACTCAAAAGGACTTTTAATTCCAAGACTTTCTACGACTCAGCGAATGGACATGAATAACCCCGTTCCTGCTACCGGCCTTCTGGTCTTTGATACAGACTATAATTCATTCTGGTATTACAATGGAGTAGCCTGGGTGGATATAAAAGCAACTTCCAAAATTGAGGATGCAGATAAGGATACGAAAATTCAAGTGGAAAAAAATCCGGATGAAGATATCATTCGATTTGATATTGCTGGCGTAGAAGTGATGCGCCATGATGGCAAAACATTGCACGCGATTGCACCGGGAGGCAGTCTGTTTATCGGAACGGATGCTGGTACAAATGATGATGGAATTGGTGATGGTGTTGAAAATGAAAACACTTATATTGGTGTTGGAGCAGGGTATACAAATACGACTGGTATTCTCAATACATTTCTTGGAAATAACGCGGGAGCACAGGTGGATGCCGGATATGCAAACACGCTGATTGGCCACCGTGCCGGTTTTAAAGTTAACAATGCAAGCAGAAATACATTCATTGGCGTTGGTTCCGGATATAACAATACTCGTGGGGATGAAAATTATTTTGCTGGCTACCAGGCCGGATTTAATAATAATTTACCAATAGGCAATTTCTTTACCGGTTATCAGGCTGGATTTGCCAATACAACTGGAGATGTCAATCAGTTTGAAGGACATAAGGCTGGTTATGCGAACACAACTGGGAGCTCTAATTTATTTATTGGAAAAAGTGCCGGAAAGGAAAATACCACAGGTAGTAATAACCTATTTATAGGGCATAGCGCCGGTGAATTTAGTAGTTCATTTGTCAGTATGGCCATTGGAACACGAGCAGGTCAGAACAACAATGGTAATTTTAATCAGTTTATCGGATATGAATCAGGCCTAAATAATGCCGGCACGTATAATCAATTCATTGGGTATGAAACAGGGAAACACAATGAAGGTTCGTCTAATTATTTTGCCGGGTTTAACGCAGGAAAAAACAACACAACAGGAAATCGCAATTATTTTTCAGGGGTGTATGCTGGATTGAATAATATAGATGGTTCGGATAACTTTTTTGTGGGTTATTATGCCGGCCGATATAATACGGCTTCAAACAATCATTTTACAGGATATAAGGCTGGTGAGTCTAATACGACGGGCAACAACAATTACTTTTCCGGATTTCAGGCTGGGATGAATAATACAACAGGAAACGTCAATTGTTTTATAGGTTACAAGTCTGGCGAAAGCAACACGACAGGCGGATACAATCATTTTGTAGGAGCCTATACTGGTGCCAGTAATACAACAGGATACAACAATCATTTCACCGGACGACATGCCGGTTATGCAAATACAACAGGATACAGAAACCATTTTGATGGACATCAAGCAGGATCAGCAAATACGACAGGACATGACAATCACTTCGATGGGTTTTGGGCCGGTTTTGAAAATCAGATCGGATCCTTCAATCAATTTATCGGACAAGAAGCAGGAAGGTCGAATAGTACAGGAAGTCATAACCTATTCATTGGACATTCTGCAGGAAAGGAAAATACGACTGGTTACCACAATTACTTTTCGGGCAACTATACCGGAGCCAGCAGCACCACTGGAGTCTCTAATTGTTTTGCCGGATCATTTGCCGGGGCATCAAATGAAACAGGCTCGCGAAATTATTTTGCAGGATACAAAGCAGGAAACAATATAGTGGATGCTGATGATAACCATTTCGTAGGATATGAGGCTGGCGAAAGCATGACCTCCGGAGAGAATAATGTGTTCGTAGGAAATGAAGCAGGACGGTTGATGACAGTGAGCAATGACAATACAATCATTGGGGCAAAAGCCGCGTTGTATAATGGTATTTCAAACAGTCTTGCAATTGGCTATAATGCTTCCACTGGTCTTAGTAATTCGGTTTCCATTGGTTCAGGAATTAGTTATTTTGGTATGGGGACCAGCGCATCAAGCGGTTCCATAATGAACTTTGGAATAACTACAGCAAAGCTTACACTCGGCGGCGTCTGGCAAAATGCTTCAGACCGAAACATCAAAGAAAATATCACGGAACTGGATAAGGATGTCATCCTGAATAAGTTGATGGAATTGCCAATCACTTCCTGGAATTATATCGTCGAATCAGACTCCGTGTTACACATTGGTCCGATGGCACAGGATTTCTACGAAGTATTCGGATTAGGAGGTGATGATAAAACGGTTTCCACTATTGATCCTGCAGGCGTTGCCCTGGTGGCGATACAGGCTTTGTATGAGAAACAACAGGAACTCACAAATGCATTGGCAAAAGTAGAATCCATGGCGCTGGTGATAGAGAAGCAGGAGCACGAATTAGCCACAATGCATGCGAAAATCAATGCAATTATGGCGCAAATGGAGGCAACGCCTTCCAGTGTTAATGTTGATTAATTCACGATTTTACAAAGATTGGATTATGTCTATAGGTAGTGTTCTTCAAACAAGAGAAATAGTAGTGCGGATCATTGATCACCCTGCATCAAAAACATTTATACAAACCAGGGGCACGGGAAAAATAGCACTCACGACAGCAACAGGAACTCAGTTTGTTCGATTCGAAGATGTTTCTTATTGCCAGGCAGAAGGAAATTATTGCAGTGTCGCCCTGTTAAGTGGAAAGTCAGTTTTGCTCTCAAAGACGTTGAAATGGGTAGAGGCCCATCTGCCAGCTGATCGATTCATACGCGTACATGCTTCTTTTCTTGTAAGCGCTATTGAAGTGACTAGTCAAAAAGGAGACTGTTTATGGCTGGAATCAGGAACGAAGATTCCGATGTCTCGGAGCAAACGAAAAGAAGTGTTGAACAGATTAAAAAGGGAGAAGACTTGTGCTGTTGAAAGTAAATGAAAATGAGTAGTGTTTAATATTTAACAAATTATATCCTGCCAGTATCAAAGATCGCCCAACTGTGGTCGGATGACAATTTCTTCAACGACTGCTGCAGCACTCATACGTGTGCAAGCGACGACTGCTTCAGCTACATCTTCCGGTGGCATCAATCTGTCTTGTGGAAATTTAGCGCCTTCCCAGGAAGCAGACCATGTAGCACCGGGCATGATGGAAGTCACTTTAATACCATATGGCTTCATTTCCTCTCGCAATGCTTTAGTAAAACCCAATAATGCAAACTTGCTGATCGTATAGGCTCCACCATTGGCATAAGACATCAGGCTGGCAATAGAGCAGATATTAATGATATGCCCTTTTTTATTTTCCAACATATGCGGCAGTATACTTCTTGTTAGATGATAAGGGCCGAAGAGATTGAGATTGATCGTTTGCTCAAGCACACCTTCCGGCTCTGAATGTACAGCTCCTGGTATAAAAACACCTGCGTTATTAACCAGAAGATCGATTCGTGACCATTCTTTAGTGATTCGATCCCCATATTTTTTCGTTTCAGCCTTTTGGCTAAAATCAACACAATCGACGATACATTCCTGCTTTGGAAATGATTTTTCGAATTCTGTTTTTAATTCATCTAAATCGGTCTGCGTTCTACTCGTAGCGGCTACATTCCATCCATCCTTAGCTAGCGACATTAGAACAGCTTTGCCAATTCCTTTGGTAGCACCGGTTATAATTGCGTTCATCTCTTTTAAATTGTCTGTAAAAATACGGCTTTTAAGGAATCCATCTTTATCTGAGGCCTCCAGACCCATTTTCATCGCTGTTATTGTCGAATTGAATCCAAGATTATTACGCCTATTATAAAGTATGCGTTACTTTTACCCTTGCAAAGCCATGTGTGGATGAATATTAAGTTTATAGAACATTTCGGAACTTTTCTCGTCTGGATGAAACAAGTTTTCTCCAGACCTGAGAATATGACCATGTATTGGCGTGAGACCATGCGTCAGATGAATGACATTGGTATCGGTTCCCTGATCATCGTTGTATTGATTTCTACCTTTATGGGTGCGGTGATGGCAGTGCAGATTAGTTATCAGCTTGGTGGCCAGTTTATTCCAAGATATTATGTAGGCTATTTGGTGAGAGATATCACGATCATAGAATTGGCGCCGACGATCACTTGTTTGGTTTTAGCGGGAAAAGTGGGCTCTAATATGGCGGCGGAGATTGGTGGTATGCGGCAGAAAGAGCATATCGATGCGATGGAGATTATGGGCGTGAATACATCCGCTTTTCTGGTAATGCCAAAAATATTGGCGGCAATTCTTGTGGTGCCTCTTTTGGTTTCGCTGGCGGCCATCGTTAGTATCCTGGGTGCTTATTTAGCGGCAGTACCAACAGGATTGTTTACTTCTGCTGAATACATTGAAGGTATACGCGTATTTCTGGAGCCTTGGAATGTTTTTATCATGTACGTAAAAGCAATTGTTTTTGGATTTATTCTGGCATCGATCTCCTGTTACCAAGGCTATTTTGTCAAAGGAGGTAGTATCGAGTTGGGAAAAGCCAGTACCGCAGCAGTCGTGATGAGCAACATTGCTATTCTGATTGCTGATTATCTCATCGCCGTACTCCTTACATCATGATCAGAGCAGAAAACATATTCAAATCCTTTGGTGAGCAAAATGTTCTTGAGGACATAAACATTACGTTTGAAGCAGGTAAAACAAACCTGATCATAGGACGGAGTGGAGCCGGCAAAACAGTTCTCCTAAAAATATTAGTTGGTTTATATCCTCCATCAAAAGGAAAAGTATGGTACAGTGATGTAAATTTTACAGCATTGGATAAGAAAAGCATCCGTGATATAAGAATGCAAGTAGGGATGCTTTTTCAAGGTACAGCGCTATTTGATTCGATGACCGTAGAGCAGAATATTCGTTTTCCAATGGATATGTTTACCAATCAAACGGCTAAAGAGAAAATAGATCGGGTCAATTACTGTCTTGATCGCGTTGATTTGGTGGATGTGCTGGATAAATTTCCTTCGCAATTAAGTGGTGGTATGCAGAAGCGTGTGGGTATTGCCAGGGCGATTGTGTTGAAACCAAAGTATCTGTTTTGCGATGAACCAAATTCAGGCTTGGATCCTAAAACGAGTATGGTGATTGATAAGCTAATTCAGGACATCACCATTGAAAACAATATCACCACGATTATCAATACGCATGATATGAATTCTGTGATGGAGATAGGGGATAATATAGCCCTGCTTCACAAAGGTCAGCTTGCGTGGGAAGGGAATAATCAGGAAGTCCTGACCTCCAAAAACCAAGTGCTACAGGATTTTGTTTTTGCCTCCCCATTTTTACAGAAAGTCAGAGATCTACACGCCTAAAAAAAAAGAAGCCATCCGCCTGAGGCTAATGGCTTCTCTCTCTTTTTAATCTGGTGCCCGGAGCGGGACTCGAACCCGCACGTACGTAGTACACATGTCCCTCAAACATGCCTGTCTACCAATTTCAGCACCCGGGCGGCATAGAAGGGGGGCAAAGATAAGTTAAAAGTTAAAAGTGAAGAGTGAAAATCGCAGCGCAGCGTAGATCACGTCCGCTAGGCGTGAGAGAAAATCGTAGTTCAGTCTCTATCTATCACATTTCGGGCAGAAAAGCCCAGTATGGGCGCCCCATCTTATAACGAGGGGTTTTAACCCCTCGAAAAAAAGCACGCACCCCACACTCCGCCACAAGCGGAATGTACATGAGATTCCCTATACGACTCAATCACAGCCGAAAAGCCCAGTATGGGCGCCCCATCTTATAACGAGGGGTTTTAACCCCTCGAAAAAAAAGCACGCACCCCGCACTCCGCCACAAGCGGACTGTACATGAGATTCCCTATACGACTCAATCACAGCCGAAAAGCCCAGTATGGGCGCCCCATCTTGTCACGCAGGAAAGCCCAAGATGAATAGAAAATCCAATTATGATTAGAAAAGCCCAGTATGGGCTACCCATTTTGTAACGAGGGGTTTCAACCCCTCGAAAAAGCACCATCCACCCGACTCACCGTCTGAAGCGAAGCGCCCCATATAGTACCAAGGGGTTTCAACCCCTCGAAAATCCAACACTAGAGTTTAGCCCCGCAACCCTTGCATTCTAAAAACAAGCACTTTATATATTTAATATTTATTGAATATATATAATCTTTTTTATTAGAGGATTAGAGTGTGTCACACCTAATTTGTGGGTTTTATTAGAAAAACAAGGCACAGATTTGAGATTATTAGTCGAGGATAACTTACCTTTATTCCATAAGCATAAGCGATCCAGACATAAAAGTTTTTTCTATGTGTAGTAAACTTTTAATGAGTCATGAGCGTTATGATATTTAATTAATTGACCCTCGATACGCAGTACTCACTGCTATATCATAAAGAAGTAGTTTTCTTATTTTGAGACCTTAGTCGAAAAAGCCCGGAGCAAATGTGCATACGGGCTTTTCGGCGTTTCTTTTGAGTGAAGAATGAACAGTGAAAATCGCAGCGCAGATCACGTCCGCGAGGCGTGAGTGAAGAGTGAAAAATGAGTGAAAAGCGTTTGGTTAAGACCTTCCTGCCTGTTCATTTGCTTTGGCTGTTCGAACAGAAGAAATAAGCATTCTCTTGATTTCCCCACATTGGTGATGTAAAGTATCAAATTCCGAAGAAGGTATATAAGCCGTTTTGAAGAGAAGTTCGAGAAAGTACTCAGTTTCATTTGACTCCTTTAGTGAAATGCTCATTTTGTGAACGAAATCCTTTTTGCTTTGAGCAAATTCAGCTTGACGAATATTCGCTCCAATAGATGTGCCAGATCTTAATACTTACCTACTTAAGACATAGACTTTTTTTCTGATTGCAACCGTCGAGCAAGATGAACTAATTCAACAGCAAAAGCGAATGCCTTATCTCTCAAGATACTAGTCTTCAATACTTGGTGATTTTAATGTCAAAATTGAAAATTAGGGCATTCTGAAAGTAAAGTCAATTAAATATTTCATTTTTAGCCCCCTGTTTTAGGATTTCCGCAAAATAGTTTGTGCCTAGGCGGAATTAGTAAAACCTTACACTCTTCACTCACGCCTAGCGGACGTGATCTACGCTGCGCTGCGATTTGCACTATTCGTTTTTCTCTTATCTTGCACTATGCCTGAATTCGTACACCTCCACAACCACACACACTATTCATTATTAGATGGTGCCTCTCATATCCCGCAGTTAATGGATAAGGCCGTTGCGGATGGCCAAAAGGGAATTGCACTCACCGATCATGGTAATATGTTTGGCGCTTTTGAATTCGTCTCAGAAGCCAAAAAGCGAAATATTAAAGCACTGGTCGGTTGTGAGTTTTATCTAGTAGAAGATCGTCATAAAAAATCATTTCCAAAATCAAAAGGAGAGCGTGACAACCGCTACCATCAACTTTTACTCGCGAAAAATCAAGCCGGTTATCAGAACCTTTCGAAGCTTTGTTCACTGGGATATATCGAAGGTGTTTATAGCGGTTTCCCCAGAATAGATAAAGAACTTTTAGTTCAATACCATGAAGGACTGATCGCCACAAGTTGTTGCATTGGCGCAGAATTGCCACAGACCATCTTGAAAGGGAATGTAGAAGATGCAGAGAAGAAATTGAAATGGTGGCTCGATCTTTTTGGTGAAGATTTTTACATCGAATTGCAGCGCCACAGAGGCCTTGAATCCATTGATGATACAGGCAAGAGCCAGGAAGATGTCAATCAAATTTTAATTGGTTTTGCCAAAAAATATAATGTCAAAGTCATCGCTACTAACGATGCACACTACATCAATGAAAGTGATGCAAAAGCCCATGATATTATTCTGTGTGTAAATACAGGCAAGAAAATGTCAGAAGAAGGCAGATTTAAATTTCCAAGCACAGATTTTTATTTCAAAACACAAGCGGAAATGAATCATGTTTTCGCAGATATTCCGGAGGCCATTGACAACACAAATGAGATCTTTGACAAGATCACTGCACCCAATCTGACGCGCGATGTGCTCCTGCCAAATTTTCCGGTACCGGAAGGTTTTCAAGATCAAAAAACCTTCCTTAGAGATCTGGTTTTTAAAGGCGCCAAAGCTCGCTATGGATCAATTACTCAACCAGTGCAGGAACGCCTGGATTGGGAGCTCAGTGTCATCGACAAAATGGGATTCGCGGGTTATTTTCTTATCGTCCAGGATTTTATTCAAGCGGCCAGAGGGATGGACGTGAGTGTAGGTCCGGGTCGTGGATCAGGAGCAGGATCGGCTGTTGCCTATTGTCTCACCATTACGAATATAGATCCGTTGCGTTACAATTTGCTTTTTGAGCGTTTCCTGAATCCGGAGAGAGTTTCTATGCCGGATTTTGATATTGACTTTGATGATGAAGGGCGCCAGCGCGTGATTGAATATGTCGTCAATAAGTACGGACGTAACCAGGTAGCGCAGATCGTCACTTTTGGTACGATGGCTGCCAAGTCATCGATTCGCGATGTGGGTAGAGTATTGGAATTACCCTTGCCGGACACAGATCGATTGGCAAAGATGATTCCTCTTGCGCCGGGAACTACCTTGGCGAAAATATTTAAACCTGGCAACGAAGCCGAAAAAGATGCTCAATCCCGTGACCTTGAAAATATCCGCAAATTACGTGAGATTGAAAAGCAACCAACAAATGAAGGACAAATTTTGAAACTCGCACAGCAAGTCGAAGGAACTGTTCGTAATACAGGTATTCATGCCGCTGGAGTGATCATAGCACCCGGCGATATCACACAGTATATTCCGGTATGTGTTTCTTCTGAAACAGAATTGTTAGTGACGCAGTTTGAAGGAGGTGTTGTAGAGTCCGCCGGGATGTTGAAAATGGACTTTCTCGGTTTGAAGACGCTATCCATTATCAAGGATGCCATCAAAATTATTGCTGAGCGAAAAGGAGACACGGAATTAATTAATCCGGATGATATTCCGTTGGATGACCCAGCTACTTATACCTTGTTTCAGAGAGGAGAGACCATCGGTATTTTCCAGTTTGAATCAGCTGGGATGCAAAAATATTTGCGTGAGCTTGTCCCGACAGATATAGAGGATCTTATTGCGATGAACGCGCTCTATCGTCCGGGTCCTATGGGTTATATCCCTATGTTCGTCAATCGAAAGCATGGAAGAGAACCAGTGGATTACCCGCATGAGTGGCTCACCGATCTGTTGAAGCCAACCTATGGTATTATGGTTTATCAGGAACAGATCATGCAGGCCGCACAGATAATGGCTGGTTATAGTCTCGGAGCCGCGGATATGTTGCGCCGAGCCATGGGTAAAAAGAAGGTGTCCGAGATGGAGCGCCACAACAAAATATTTGTGGATGGTGCGGTGGCGAAAGATGTGCCGGAGGCTAAAGCGAAGGAGATTTTTGAGATCATGTCTAAATTTGCTAGCTATGGTTTCAACCGTTCACATAGTGCGGCCTATACGGTGCTGTCTGTACAAACGGCCTGGTTAAAAGCAAATTATCCGGCAGAATTTATGGCAGCTGTTTTGACACACAATAAGAATGATATTACCAAGCTCAATTTCTTTTTGCGCGAATGCAAACGAATGAATGTGGCAGTATTGCCACCGGATGTCAATGAGAGTAATATTAATTTTACGGTGAATGCTAAAGGGGATATTCGTTTTGGACTTTCTGCATTAAAAAATATGGGCACCGGTTCGGGAGATGATATCATCGCTGAGCGCAAAGCCAATGGACCCTACACGAGTATTTTTGATATGACGTCACGTGTCAATTTGAAGTCAGTGAATAAAAAAGCGCTGGAAGCCCTAGTGATGAGTGGTGGAATGGATTGTTTCGAAGGACACTTTCGTGCACAGTATTTTGCTCCAACGGATACCTATGACAGCTTAATTGAACATGCGATAAAATATGGACAGGCTGTACAATCGCAAGCCAGTCAAACACAACTCAATTTGTTTGGCGAAAGTACGACTGATATGTTCCAGGAACCTGCATTTCCAAATGTGGTAGAATGGCCGTTGATTGAAAAGCTAACCAAAGAAAAAGAGATCACCGGTATATTTATGACGGGACATCCGTTGGATGACTATCGTTTGGAGATCGAACATTTTACAAATTGTCCACTTGACCTAGTGATGAATTACAAGGACAAACATCTCAAGGTAGCTGGGATTGTCACCGGTGGTGATCACAGAGTATCTAAGAAAGGAACCGGTTGGGGGATTTTTACAATTCAAGATTTTAGAGGGTCGTTGGAGATCAAACTATTCAACGAAGATTATAAAAAATACAGAGAGCTTTTTACAATTGGGGAGTCATTGTTTATTGAAGGTTTTTATCAATTAAGCTGGAAAGGGCAGGACCATGAGTTTAGAATCACTTCGGCCCGCATGCTCGCAAGTATTGGTGAGGAAATGACGAAATCAATTACGGTGAAAATTGCCATTGATCAGCTAGATCAATTCTTACTGGATAGCTTAGATAAAATTTGTGAAGAACATAAAGGGCGACACAAATTTAGGTTGCAAGTATATGATCGGGACGATGACTTTATCCTTGGAATGATTTCTAAAAAGAACAGGGTTAAAGCGACTAGTGATATGATTGAAGTGTTGAATGAACTTGGGATCAAATACAAGCTGAATTAGTCTCTCATATTATTGTTGCTTATATAACTAGTGACTGATTATCCTTATGGGCTTATTTTCTATCTCTTATTTCTAGTAACCAACTAACACTAATTCTGGAGCGTACTGATTTGGCTTTTATGAGAACTACTAAAGGCTGACGTCGGCAGACAGGGTAAACCCCTAATTATCGGCTCGGGTTACCAAATGTTAAAATATTGTTATTACTGGATTCGTTAACATCTTTATTTACGCTATAAAAGTTATCCTTATTGGATGTTCTATGCTTTAATCATGTTCCTTGTTTTGGACCCTTTTTCAATTGGGGAAAGGCCTTTGATCGGTGTTGAGCCTTTAGTTGATTCAATGTCAATTCGGGTGATGGACTATGATCAGTTGAAACCACTGCTCGAGCAGGCGAATGATACGACCTATGTGGTCAATTTTTGGGCGACCTGGTGTGCGCCTTGTGTTAAAGAAATCCCTTACTTTGTACAATTAGATTCAATATATTCAAACCATCCTTTTAAATTGGTGATGGTCAGCCTGGATTTTAAGAAAGATTATATCCGAAAGCTGACCCCATTTGTCAAGGAAAGAAAATTAGAAGAATATGTGTTGGTGCTGGAAGATAATCGAGCCAATTACTGGATAGATGATATTGACCCTTCGTGGTCAGGAGCTCTGCCGGCAACGCTTGTTTTTAACGGAACACACCGCGCTTTTTACGAACAGTCATTTCATCACGTTGATGAATTGGACGAAATCATCAAACCATTTTTAAAACACTAACTATGAAACATTTATTCGGTAAATTGATCCTCACTTTTTTTACGATCACTTTAATCAGTGCTACACCACCTACCGTGGATGATGTCTATAAAATTGGCGAACAAGCCACTGATTTTTCCCTCAAAAATATTGATGGCAAAATGGTGTCTCTCGCAAGTTTGAAGGGAGTGAAGGGATACATCGTCATCTTTACGTGCAACACATGCCCATATGCAGTGATGTATGAAGACCGTATTATCGAACTGCATAATAAATTCGCACCTCTTGGATATCCTGTGGTAGCGATCAATCCAAATGATCCGGAAGTCAAGCCGGGTGATAGTTTTGCCGCTATGCAGGCAAGAGCTAAAGAAAAAAGCTTTCCATTCAATTATTTATTTGATGAAAAACAGAATGTATATCCGGCCTTCGGTGCCGTCAGAACACCACATGTGTTTTTGTTGGATGCCAACAGATATATCCGTTACATCGGCGCGATAGATGACAATGCGCAGGATGCTTCAGCCGTCACTACTTTTTATTTGCAAGATGCTATCATGGCCTTGCAGGCCGGCAACAATCCCGATCCATCAGAAACTAAGGCGATCGGTTGTACGATAAAAGTGAAAAGCTAAGAGAATGACGAATTACGAATTTTAGAATTACGAATTACAGCCTCTGCATTAGTGGGTTAGCAAAGTGTGGCATACTTGCAGCAAAGCATTGAGGGGAGGGAGTTTGCCACACTTGTCGCTTCGCTCAAGGATAAATTGAGATGTCAACTGTGAAGGTTTTTTTTGCTATCGTTTATAGCGCTTTATTCTTCCTAACTTAATGCCTGAATCACTCCCGCTTAGCGGGACGTATTTTCCCCCCTTCCTTGCCAGAAAAGAAAAGTTTCCTGCAGATCTCGCAGATATTATACGCAGATGACGCAGAAAAAATGTTACAGTATCTGCCAGAATCTGCGCTTTTTGCATTTATTTTCTGCGCAATCTGCGGGAGACTTTTATTACCCTTTGCTTCCGACCTTAAGTCACCTGTCTCCTTTGTTGAAGAATGAGAGTTTAGACGTTTTTTAATCACTCAATCGCTTAATCACCAAATAACCAAATCACTCATTCCCTTCGGGATCATCCTTCAACCCCGGATGCTGCACACTCTTGTATCGACCATTCAGCTTTAAGTGGTGCGTAAGGATCCATTCTATCTGTCCATTAGAACTGCGAAATTCATCAGCAGCCCATTTTTCAATGGCCTGATAAACATCTTCATCAATACGTAGGACAAACTTCTTTTTCATATTAGTAGGATGTTGTCATTGAAACGGACCTCCATGATTGAATTTGGTTTTTGATCATTAAAAATAAAAAGATTAATACCAAATAAATGCACAGTTAATAGGTTGATTGTTTTCAAAGTCATAGGCTTTTAATGCGATTAAAGCATGAAATGATTAATGATACAGCGTGCCTGTATTGATCACCGGGGCCACTTCTTTATCACTACAGAGCACCACCATCAGGTTGCTGACCATCGATGCTTTGCGTTCCGGATCCATCTCTATGATGTTTTGGGCAGCGAGGTCTTTAAGTGCCATATCTACCATGCTAACTGCACCTTCAACGATTTTAAATCTGGCGGCTACAATGGCTTCTGCTTGTTGGCGCTTGAGCATGGCACTGGCGATTTCTTCGGCATAGGCGAGATAGCCTATTCTTGCTTCCATGACCTGGATACCGGCGATTGCCAGTCTTTCGGATAGTGCTGATTCCAAAGCATGATTTATTTCCTGCAAGCCGGAGCGAAGTGTGATCTCCTCCTGGTGGTCATCAAAATTGTCATACGAGTAGAGTCCAACCAGACTTCTGACCGCTGCATCACTTTGTAACCTCACAAAGTTGGCGTAATCATCAACTTCAAAGGCAGCCTTGTATGCATTTTCTACCCGCCATACAGTGATGAC
Source organism: Saprospiraceae bacterium (assembly GCA_037969625.1). Taxonomy (GTDB): domain Bacteria; phylum Bacteroidota; class Bacteroidia; order Chitinophagales; family Saprospiraceae; genus Opimibacter. The sequence goes on along the minus strand of JBBKXT010000143.1, from coordinate 5,099 downwards.
ACTGATCTGGATGGGATTTCCGCGTTTGTCGTTTACTTTGACTCTTTCACTTTCAAAGTTTCTAGCGCGGAGGGAAATTTTCTTTTTTGTAAAAAATGGATTGGCCCAAAAGAAGCCATTGTCTTTGACGGTGCCTTTGTATTTACCAAACAAGGTGATCACGCGGGAGCTGTTGGGATTAATGAAAAAGAATCCTAATCCAATAATTAAAGCTGCCAGAAAAGACAACAGGATTATGGCCGAATGCCATTCATTGGCAATGGTGGAAATGCCTAGAGCCAAGAAGCCGGCGAGCAGCAACAGGAACAAATATCCTGAGTAGGGGTGAAATGATTTTTCCATGTTTATGAGTTTGATGTTAAAATGATATCACAAATATATCAAATTATATTTCACACGTTGTGTATTGATTTCAAAAAGTCGATGAACCACTTTAGAATGCTGACCAAACCACCAATTAATATTTGTATATCTTTGATTCTATGCGTTTTACAACCACATCCCTGCTGGTATCTATGTTTTTCCTGATTTCGTGTCAGGAAGAAAAAGGACGGTTGAAACCCCTAGATTTGTCCCCTTATGGACTGCATTTGAGCATTTTAGCACCCGATAGCACAGAGGTTAGCATTAAGGAATACCCCATGATGCGGGATATCAGTATCCGGAAAGACGATCATTTCCACATACAATTGTTCGAACTCGAATCAAATGGAAGTGATCCAGTCAGTGAAAAACAAAGGCAAATGACCGCCATCATGAAAGACCCGTATTTCCTGAACATCATAAAGGAATATGACAAAGGATTTATCTACAGCAAACAAATGGACAGCAGCGCCATCGATTATGATTTTAGATATGTTCGCTTTTTAGATGGCAAACAACTGATATTTCAGTCAGGCGTTTTAATGCCTTTTGCTCTGAATGACATCGAGCAGATGGTCGAGGCCATCGCCATACAACCTGGAAAATAGGTTCTACTTGCTTTGATCAATTGCTTGATCTCTCGCTTGAGCGTTCGCTTGTCCTTATGTAATTTTCCATCTGTCGGATTGTTTTCAACCAATTCCCGATAAGCAAAAATCAACATTTTTATTTGCCGGGGCAAGTGTCCGTGTTGTGCTTCTACATTGATATAAGGGATGCCCAATTGACCACAATAGACTGAAAGGCTCCCGTCATCCGTGAGGGTTTCGGTGGATTGTAATACTACACTGTATTTTCCGATAGCCAGTTTGTCATACTGATCTTTTTCCGTTACAAAGAAGAAGTCATCTTTATCCCAAATAGATCCCCTGGAGATGGCCTGTGCTTCATCCGCATATTCCTCACCGGGCATGTAACTTTTAAAACCGTAGTTGTAGGCTGTATTGTTGTGCAACGCGATCACCAGACGCCGGTCTTCAATCTTTAGTTCTGACAGCAAGCTATCTCTCCACGTAACAATCGTCTGAAACATCAAGCTATCCTTGAGTTTATTTTTTTTCAACTGCAGCCATATACCAGTATCTGTAAATATCCGATTAGGATCGATATGGATAGAATCTTTGCCTTGGAGAAATGAAATATTTCGCTTGCCGGTGTGCATCAGTTCATAATAACTGCCCGCATATTTTTCACCAAAAACTCTGCCCGCCATGGCAGAGGTATTCTCGTTGTCATGCATATTGAACAGTAATACGTCTGACTCTTCTTCGCCAAAGGGTACAATATGAACAGGTATCTCAAAAAAAGGCAAATAGATGCTATCCTGGCCCTGTAATGAGATAGTGGAAAAGATTAAAACGAAGAAAATAGATACGCGCATCCGGCAAAGATACACATCAGACAAAGGTATCTTTGCCCCTTATGAAAAAATACAAATGGATACTGTTTGATGCAGACCACACCTTATTCGATTTTGACAAAGCCAGTGAAGAAGCCCTTTCTGAAGTGCTGACACAACATGGATCCTTCTGGAATGAGGGAATGTACGCTGATTACAAACGGATCAATTTGCAATGCTGGCTCGAACACGAACAAGGATTAATTGATCGAGACACGCTGGTGTATGAGCGATTCAACCGATATTTTAAGTTTCGAAACCTGGATTTGGATCCTGTACGGACGCAGGAAAATTATCTGAAATTATTAGGCCCAAAGCCCTACCTGATGCCGGGAGCAGAAGAACTCATGACTCACTTAAGCGGAAAAACAGGCCTTGGGTACATCACCAATGGATTGACAGAAGTCCAACGACCACGGATGGAAATGATCGGATGGGATAAGAAGTTTGATGCCATTGTGATCGCCGGAGAAATAGGTCATTCAAAACCTCATCCGGCTTACTTCCAACATGTCCACGACCTGATCGGGACACCTGACCACGACGATGTACTGGTGGTAGGCGATAGCCTTACTGCTGATATAGCCGGAGCCACGGCCTTTGGTTACCGATCATGCTGGTACAACCCCGAAAGATTATCATGTCCTATTGATCCCGGACCGGATTACACAATCTCACATCTTTCAGAGTTGAAATTGCTGCTGTCCGACTTCTAGTGCTTTGAGGATTCCGGACGTGACAGATATTCTGTGCCCAAACAAAGCAAAATCATACATAAAATAAGGAAAATGATCATGGTTATAAGTTTTATACACATTATGATAATCTATAATGTACCAAAAACTATACCAGAATCAGCGGAACACTACCTCATTTCTTCGGCGTAAAGTAAATCGTATACCCCGGCACTTCCCCTTGTCTGATCACATCCATCAACCCATGCTCTATGATCACTCGATTGTCTTTGGTCAAAATAGCTTTTTCATTCGTGCAGGAAGTGACTTCACCGGGAACGTGAATGATTGATTTTATTTTGCTGTTGCCAAACATCATTTCTAACATCGCCAAACTCTCATCGTCATCAGAACTTTCATCATCTGAATCTGACATACCCATACTCTTGGCAAATTCACTGTAATCTACTGTGTCAAGACGGATCCAACCCTTTTTCATGTCGGCATCGAATACTAAAAAAGACTCCTGAGAGATAGCACCATCCGAGCCTGCACCTGTCATCATTCCGGTGGAAGCGCCGCTGGTGACGGTCTCCATGTGATTGATGATATCGCGGAGTTGTTGATGGTCATCAAAATTAAAAACAAAACCCATTTTAAGCGCTGCACTTTTGGCGGGCGATTGCATGCGCATACTTATTTTCTCAGTGAGTTCCGGGTGAGTATCTTTTTCTTTCACACTGTCAGGCATGATCATGGCTATAGAGAATAGTGTATCAAAATCCTGATCATAGGCTGGATCAGTGATTTTATCCATTAACGCCTTTATCGGATCTTTATCCTCTTCCACCAATTCTTCTTCAATTGTTGTAGAATCTATCTCCCATGTTTCAATTTCCATATCCTCAGAAATGGTCACATCTTCATTGATCAGTTCACCCATATCACCCATCCCCTGCATCATGGTCATCATTTCACCCAAATCGATACTAGTCTCCAATGTGCCGGAACCATCCGGATTGATGATTAGTGTACGTTCCAGATCACCGCAACTTGTAAGGCAAATAATTAAACAGGTCGATATTATACTGAGGCCAAAGTTTGAAATTCGAATATTCATAATTATTGGTTTTTGGTGATGGATAAGTTTTCTGTGTGCCTTGATTCGATTCTGCAAAGGCTATTCAGGTAGTTAAAGATAGTGAAACTGGCTTATCCTAAGATACAGACATGGCAAAAGTATTTAAAACCTTTTATTAAATGTCTGGTTCATATTGTATTATTACATTTCAATCTATTCACTTTATAAATTCAAAATATTATGGCCTTTCAACTTCCGCCCCTTAAGTATAGTTTTAATGCATTAGAGCCGCATATCGATGCCAAAACCATGGAGATCCACCATGATAAGCATCATGCCGGATACACTAACAATCTAAATGGAGCCATTGAAGGCTCTGCTCTTGAAGGTAAGTCGATCGAAGAAATTCTCGGACAGGTTTCTAAGCAAAGCCCGGCTGTTAGAAATAATGGTGGTGGATTTTACAATCACAGCCTTTTTTGGGATGTCCTCTCACCGGATGGTGGTGGAGAACCCACAGGCCCTTTGGCTGAAGCCATTAATACACGCTTCGGTAGTTTCAATGAGTTTAAAGCCGCTTTCGGAAAAGCAGCTACCACACAGTTTGGTTCCGGTTGGGCCTGGCTCCTCGTAGATGCCTCCGGCGAACTCGCTGTCACCAGTACGGCCAATCAGGATAATCCATTGATGGATGTAAGTCCATTAAAAGGAACTCCAATCCTAGGACTTGATGTTTGGGAGCATGCCTATTACTTGAATTATCAAAATCGTCGCCCTGATTACGTTGCCGCTTTCTGGAATGTAGTCAATTGGAACGAAGTATCTGATCGCTACGCAAAAGCAAAAGGATAAGAGAAGTGTTTTTGCATTTCTATAAGTTTTATGAATTTAAAAAAGGCTTGGAGGATTTTTCTTCAAGCCTTTTTTTATTGTCCTCAGTGTTTAGACTCGCCTCCGCAGAAGGGCTATAGCGAGCAAGGAAGTGGAGTACTCAGCGCCTCTGGCGCTTGTTGTTTAGACTCGCCTTCGCCAAGGCTACTTCGAGTAAAGGAATGTATGGGAAACTGTTAAGGGAAGAAAATCTTTTGTTTAAGATTGTGAGATTTCTGAGAGTTGAAATTCTTATTCAACAAAACGAAAATTGAAAAGGGTTTAGATAAAGAAAAGAGTGTACTCGCGTGGCTTGTCGACACAGATCATCATCTTGGATACAGAAGGTGCCGCACCTACGGCGCTATGCAGATTGTTTGAGATTAAGATATCTAAAAAAAGGGTTTCACGCCATTCCGGATGTTTCGGGAGTAAAAGTGACATCCAAATTCAACAGAAAGTATCAATGACCAAAGCCGTTGTTGGAGAGCCTGTCCGCCGCAGGGGGATGCTCCAACGACTTGTGTTCTATAGATGTTTCTGTGGTTTACCATGAAGGCGTAACGCAGTGTAGTCCTTCATGGTAAACGCAGTGTAGTCCTTCATGGTAAACGCAGTGTAGTCCTTCATGGTAAACGCAGTGTAGTCCTTC
>JBBKXT010000142.1:0-19295 GCA_037969625.1 Saprospiraceae bacterium | reverse complement strand
AACTACTGACACTAAATTCAGGGATGATTTGGTCATCACATTGATCGTAAGCTTCTATGCTACTTTTATTCAAGGTGTTTAGCTTTGCCAGCATGCCATTATCTGATAGGTAGATAAGTGTGGGACTGTCTGTACTCAAAAGGTTTAAATAGGAGTATGGTGAAATTGAGAATTCCGGCTTAATAGTATCATGAACTGTAATTTGCTGAGTGCAAGAAGCGGTATTTCCGCATGCATCAACGGCTATAAAAGATCGGATTATCACCAATTGATTGGTACAGAGTTGATCCAGTATTGTGTCTTTTTCTACAAACACCAAAGGTTCCGGCCCGCAATTATCGATGGCGGTAGCTATTCCGGTAATAGTCGGCGATGCATTAACAAAACAACTGACTGTAATATTATCAGGCGCTGTAATGATTGGGATGGTCGAATCAGTCACCTGAATCTCTTGATCTGTTGAGACCGTCTCATCACATTCATTTGTAGCTGTCCATGTACGGGTGAGCACAAAATCATACATGCACGATCCATAGACTATCTCATCACTATAGGCAATGACAATTTCTCCTTCACAGGCATCCAGTGCGGTCGCAAAACCAGTATTCGTTGGGTCTGTTGACTCACTGCATTCAAGACTCATGTTTTGAGGAGCGATTACTATTAAAGATGTTCCGAGCGGAATGCATACCTGCTCAATCGGCTCACCCCAAGGGGTATTGCCTGTACCAATATACCTCCAGTTAAACTGGACCACATGCTCTACAGCGGGTGCAGAGTCCATCATCGGATCGGGATCCAGAACGGTGATAACGACACCATCGTCACCAACCAGAAATCCTCCATTAGAAGGATTCGCCTCCATATCCCACACAAGTGATGGACAGAAACTTTCTGTATTTGGATTGGGGTCGTCAACGTCAAAACAAATCCTGAATAGTTTTGTCCATTGAACAGTATCCAGAATGACTGGCGTACTATCCGTGCTTACCAACTGAATTGTACCATTCACAAAATCTGCGGGACCATCAAAATTGAAAAGTGCCGGGCCGGCCGGACTTGTGTTTATGATAGGAGGGTTTGGGGCTACTGCTGCATACCCACCCTGAAAATCATTAAAACCGGCATATTCCAGTATGCCATCATCATAGAAGAAACGTACATTAACGCCAAAGACCTGTGTGTCTGTAGTATCACTGAGAAATTCCACATCAACGCAGTATTGCGCCGTGGTAGCATTCCATTGAGGGTTTTCAAAACGAACGGTTACGTTAGGATTTGAAGGTTGGGCAGAGACCATGCCACAGAACAAAAAACTAATTAAGAACATGGAAAGTGAGGCCGCTACAGTAAAGATATTTAAAAGCTTTTTCATTGTATTTGTTTTTGACTCTTTGGTAACTAGGAAACTGATCAATCACATGACCCCCATACTCTTTCCTTTACCTTGTATATCAAAATTGCATTCAGCTATATGCAGCTCAAGCTTTTAAATCTGCGATTAAAACATATATCCACCGTAATTGCCTAGGGCAGTCAGATACATATATTTATATGTACCCAATTGAGAATGTTTTTATATCGCTTTGCTTTTTTCCTTACACCACCAAAGAACGGGAAGGAAATTTTCAGCAATACAAAGGTGCATTCTATAACCAATGAAAGCATTATACAATTCCTCTATTAAATTGTATAATTCACTGTTAACCTATTTTCAGGAATCTATACCTTGCATGTCATATAGGTGTCTTCAGCTACGTTCAAGAAAATTGAGCTTTTCTAGTCAAACCCATCACCGTAAAGTTATTTGTGGAATATTTGCGTTCGTCAGAAAGCAGATTTGTTTACAACTTTAAAAATTGATATTCTTTTATTCTGTATGAAGCAAATGAAAGCTCTCAAAATAAGTAGTCCTTCACAGCTTAAATGTGCAACTTTGGGTTGATCCTTTGCTTGAAAATTTCGGATCGTGCAACACAGCATCTTTACATTTTTTTGATACCGTTAGATTGCCTTTACTATGAGATGGTTTTTCCAAAAGATTTTCTTCACGTACAGATCTCTCAATAGCGCAAGTGGTTTTTGTCTGATCTAAAAGCTGGTTTGACTAAGCATATTGCAAATCCACAATCCTTCAAAAGGGGTGAGGATTGCTATAGGATCAGATACATTTCAACCGATTTTTTGCCTGCCCACGAATTTCGGGTACTAACGACATAAGAGTTTTTTGTCAACTGATTGCACAAATGAATCCTAATTTTTGGGTCTTCCCTACCTCATCTTAAAAACCGGCGATGTGAGGAGCACACCATTAAAAATGGTTATCCTGGTATCTATTTTCAAATCACTTTGACTTTTAACTATGAGTAACAAAGCACTAATAGCTATACTTTTTCTTGCAACATTTTATAGTTGTCAGGAAGCCCCAAAGTAGACCACACCTCCCACGGAGAAATCGTCGCCTGCCTTGATTCCAACATTTTCGCAAACAACAGAAATGCCAAATAAACCTACTCGTTAAAAAGGCACACTTGACAAAGCGAGCCTTTTTTATTGCTGGCATTTAAACACTAGTCTGAATAGGAGTGGGTATGCTAGTTTCATTACAACAGTATGGTGCATCAACAATGGATCTGAAGTTAGTTGTGTAAAGAATATTCTATACATACAGCCGATTGACCTATGACGTGAGTAGTCTATAAGATTCAATTTTTCCATGTCAGCTACTTATTCCCAGGGACCTGTTGTTGTCACATTTACCACACCACCTTCATTGATGCAAAATAGTCCCCCGGCACAGCCTACCCAAATATCTCCTTTTCTATCCTTCGTGACACTCATGACAGATTTGGGGACATTATAGTTTTTAAACTCTTTTCCGTCATATCTATAAAGGCCATTACTAATCGTGCCTATCCAAAGGTCACCTGATGTGTCTTTATAGATTTAGTAGACGTCATCTTCGCATAGTCCTTTTATTTCAGGGTAATGGATAAACACTTCATCATCATAGGTAGTGACTCCACCCTGGCCAAATCGTTTACTGGAATCCGGATTATCTTTTTCGGCCACTCTCGACCCAAACCAAATATTTCCATCCTTATCTTCCGCAATACACTGAACATTATTTGAGTAAAGCCCATCTTTTTTAACGAAATGCACAAATTCTTTTCCATCATATTCACAAGCGCCATAGCCATCCCGACCAAACCAAATATTTCCTTTTAAATCTTCCATAATTTTGGTTACCCAATTTTTTGTATCCTCATTTGGTTTTGTATTTATAATTGGAGTGGGGATTTTAAATTCCGCAAATGTACTGCCATCAAATTTACAAACACCTCCCTAGGTGCCAATCCAAAAATAACCTCTGCTGTCGATTAGAATATCACTAATGGTATGATCGCATAGCCCATTTTTTGTAGTAAAGCTGGTAAATTCTTTGCCATCAAATTTTGATAAGCCTGCTCCCGTACCAAACCAAATATGGCCGGAATCATCTTCAATAATGCTAACGACTCTATTACTCAGTAATCCATCAGTAGTAGTAAAATAGGCAAGTGAATTTCCATCATATCTGGCAACTCCTTTTCCCAATGTCCCAAACCAAAGATTTCCTTTAGAATCCTCAAATGTTTCTACAACATAATCACCAATTTGAGTTGCATCTTCCTTCGTCTGTAGGTATTCCGTACCCTTTTTATCGGCAGCTGGAGTTTTGTTGTTTCCTTGAGATGTACAAGCTATTGCGGTTGGTATCAACAAAAGGAGAAGTGTATATTTTATTGTTGATGATGGTATTTTCATTTTACATGGATTTGAAATAGTAGCCTATTTACTTTTTATTGTTCCCGATGAGAATGTTGTTCCACCATTTTGAGTAGATACTTCGAAGTATCCTGCTGTAGGTGCTTTTTTACCTTCATACTTTACTATTCCACGCATATCAACTTGTAAATTGTAAATCCTGATTTTTTCTTGTTCTTTTTCAACCGTGTAAATGCCTTTAGCAAACCATCGCATTTTTTCAGCGATATGACTATCAATTAAATCCAGATATTCATCATGAATCGGAAATGCTTCAATTGAACTAGCTGTCCCCGAAAAAATTGAATATTTGACCATGTAAAGACTATCCTGTCCTTTCCCCACACCATACCAATTGATATTTGCAGTACCGACAGGCATTGTTAATAAAGACTTGTATGTAATATTTTCCTGAGCCATTCTGGCTGAAATAGCAGCCTTTACACCTTCCTTGTTTAAGAGTGTGAAAATCAAATAAAGCGAACTAATGATTAATCCGTAATGATTAAATTTTCCTCTATTGGGCTTTGACTTATAAAGCCACAAACTAAATACTAGTCCGATGATTAAAGGTATCGTATAAACCGGGTCAACAACATTGATGCTGTCAAAACCACATCTTCTATCACTAAATGGTAAAAGCAATTGCGTGCCATAAGCAGTGAATGCATCTAATAGCATATGTGTAAAAAGGCATAACCAGGAAAACAATAAAAGTTTTTTAAATGGTATGCCTTGAGTCCATTTTGTTTTGCTGAGCATAAAGGCAATTAAAAATGCAACTAGAATACTAAATACAATGGAGTGACTAAATCCCCTATGGATGCTTAACATTTCGAATTTGTTGTAGAACAAAAACAGCAGGACATCGAGGTCCGGAATAGTCGCTACAAGTGCTCCAATGATAGCCCCTTTGTGCCCTATCTTTTTTCCAAGAAGGGCTTCTCCTATGGCGGCTCCTAGTACACCTTGTGTGATGCTATCCATTGGTCTTGATGATTTTTATAATCGCTGAAGCCGGTGTAAGAAAATGTTGTATCACGAAGATAGGTCTAAAGAAGCCATATCCTGCAAATTGGAAGAAATCCCTAATGCTTTACTTTAACATTACGCATAAGTAAGATCAATTAGATGCCTCAATGAAATTACTCTTGTCTTCAGGAGAAGACTATATAGATTCTACGAATGGGATTTACAATCCGTCAGCTGCTGACAATTATTAACAGAATGGACATATATAAAACAGAACAAGACAGTTCCTTAATTCTAAGGGTTGGTTATTCTATGTCATATCTGGGGCAAATTACCCTTGAGGAATATGGTTGATTTTGTAATTAAATCCAAGATTAAAATAGTAGGGAATCAATGGCGTAGTTTTAAAATCCTGAGTGACCACCTGACTTTAATCTTTTGAAGTTTTATGAGGACTAGAGTTTAAAACATTTTCCAATTGGTCAATAGTTCCATCAATATTGTTGGGTACTTCTAAATCCAAAATTTCACACATTAAAGGATAGACATGAATGTTCTTAACAGAAGGGATGGTGACGCCTTTTTTAAAAGCAGGTCCCTTAGCGTAAAAGATACCATGCATGTCTTTGTGATCGGTGTCATACCCATGCACGCCAAACACAGCCGTAGGATTTTTCTTTTTAAGTTCGATCTGAATCAATGTAGAAAAGTAATAGCCGTAATCAGGGATGATTTGGATAGCGCCCCAATTCTTGTTCATGGGTTTGTATTCAAATCCGGGTGCGTTTTCTGTCTTGTAGACTTTGAAATGAAGTTCCTTTTCTTGGAGAAAGTGATAAATAGCATCCACCGGCACATTGTCTTTTGGATAGACATGCACCATCGCACCATCATTGGCAATGGAATATAAGCTGTCTTCTTCTATTTTTTCAATGGGGATTAAATCCGTGTTTTTTATTTCTGTCATCCCATGATCGGAAACGATGATGATGTTGACCGGTAGACCGGTGGCATCGACTCCGGCAAATAAATCCCCTAAGTTGTTATCTAAAGCAAGTAATGTTTTTCCCAATTCTTCATCATTATTCGGACCAAACCGATGGCCGATGTCATCCATATCGGAAAAGTACAATGTAATGATATGGGGTCTTTTTTTAGCCGGTAAAGTCAACCAATCTAAAGTTTGTTTAACACGAACCTCATTTTTGATGTTGTGATCATACGGGAAATAATAAGTAGGCCTCCGCCCCTGTACGTCTGCCTCTGAGCCCACAAAAAAGTAACTGGCAGAAACGACATCTGCTTTGTCTGCCTGCACCCAAATAGGCGATCCTCCGTAAAAAGAACCATCCTGCACCATTGCCCGATTACTGATGCTATAGGTGGCCTCCTTTTCATAACTGTAAAACGTATTGTCTATGATGCCATGGTTATCGGGATACATTCCTGTGGCAATCGTATAATGGTTAGGAAATGTTTTGGAAGGGAAAGAAGGTATCAGCGATTCAGCCCCTACGCCATTTTTTATAAACGTACTTAGATGTGGAGGAGCAAAACGTTCTACGTAATCCCAACGGAAGCCGTCGAGCGAAATGAGGATGACATAAGGTTTTTTGAGTGCCGCTTTTGAGTTTACGGTTGGACCGGATACACTCAGTTTTGATGTACGCATACAGGAAGCGATACACATTGACAGCAGTACAAAAATAAGCACGGAAATGTGAAATGGCTTTTTCAAAGTTCTATTGTATAGTTACGTTTGTTGGTGAGGAACTTGAAATGAGTATCTGAATCTAAGCTTTAGGACGAAACTTTTGTATGCTTATTATTGATTGGATGTGATATTAATAGGTCTGAAAACACCACCATATATTTCATCTTCGGTACCGAAAGTATGCGTGCAATTTATACCTTTTTTAGGGCCCGACAGTGCCTCAATTTTCAAGCCATAAACTTCTCTGCCGATGGCTAAGAAGTCTAGTACGGTGACCGGCATATCAAATTTCGAAGGGTTAATTTTTCCGAGCGGATAGATCACGGAATAGAACGGTCCTGCATCACCTTGATCCTCAGAAGCGGAAGCCCAAAGGGTACCATTCTGATCCACATGCATATCAGTGATGCTTCTTTTAGTTTTCGAATCTGTCCAATGACCGGGTGCGTTTACGCTGATGCCTTTCAGTCCGGCGCCTTCAATCGTCAGTTTGTCTTTTTTCATATCCCAGAGGCCCCAACGGATCACACCGGATGGGCTGAAGTCTGAGCCACCACGCTCGCCAAGGATGATGATTCTTTCATTTTTAGTGTAAGGCAGGCAGTGCATAGCTTCGTACTGATCCCCCTCAATCCCAAAATCATTTCGATGTAAAAAGGGATACTTCAAGGTGCCCAAGACTTTGGCTGTTTGCTTTATAAAATCCACCTGGATATGAAATATTCGACCTAATTCACCCTGCCAGTTACCTGACTCTGCCACCAGAAATTCATTTGGGCTTCCGGGTACTGCACATATACTTTCCAGGTCTGTGGCATTGCCTTCTTCTCCCCATGATTTTATTTCGATCGGCAATACATCTATTGATTCTGCAGTGATGGTGATCCAGCCTAATCGGATACCGTCTTTGTGTTTTTTAACATCATACACAACGATGTATGTGCTATCCGTGAGTTGTTCCATCCCACTGGAGCCGCCACTTAGTTTTTTTGAATCGATCTGTGTGGTTGATGTTGAAGATTGATCCAGATTTTTCGTAGTTGAACAGGAGGTGGATAAAAGCAAAGCGATGAGGGCTATGGGAAAATATTTTAGATGAGCTTTGCGAATCATAGAGTTTTAATTAACTGAAAGTCAGTATAGAATAGAGTTCGATGTTGATACGATATGATACGACAATGTACGACTCTGATACGATAACCGCAAGAAGACAAGGATCCTGATGAGTAGCAGAGGCCTGTTTGACAACAAAGCATGAACTAAATCCGCATTATTTTAATCGCTCCAATTTCCCTTTCCGCTTGACGATATTTTTATAATCCCATTGAATTTGCCTGGACTTTTCAATCCACCTCACCAAATCATTTTCTTTGATATCCTCGGGAGTAGTGTAAAGAATGGAAGCATCTTTAAATTTTCCGGTGCTGGGTTTTAAATTATCTTCTTCGAAATCGATTCCACTCCAAAACATCAAACGAATACCGGCTTTTAATTTACTATAGCCGACGATAGGATTACCTTCTAAAAACCACACCGGATGTTTGTGCCATATTTTATTTTCTGCTTCCGGTAAATGTTGGTCAATGATTGAACCAAGTGTTTGACAGATTTTTCCTTCTGCCCCTGACTGTTGATTGTTGTATACTTCTATTTCCGGAGTCATTTTATTTTAGATTGTTTTCTTTAACTCTGAAAGTTACAATTTTGGCAATCAATTCAACAGGGAGTGATTCATTCAGTGGAAACTGAACGGATCCTTTTCCTTGTTTGTATTTTGAAAGTTCTTTTTCAAACTTCTCATGGCCCGTCGGCGTTGCATAAAATCCAATGTGTTTGGCAAATCCCCCAAAGTAAACAAGTGGTTTTTTGTTTAACTTATACGCCGGCATGCCATAGGTGATACTTTCAAGAGCATCTGGCGCATTCGTCTTAATGGTCTGCCGAATCAGTTGAAGCTTTTCCTGCGTAGTGCCAGAAAATCCAGCGATGTAATCTTCAACATGTAGTATTTCTTTTTCCATTGCTTAAGCAAATTTTACAGAGGTCATCGATATTGAACCACCCACCGGCTGGTCGTTGAAAAGAGTGGTTGCATCCTTTTTATCTTTCAAGGCAAGTGCATACAACAGCGGCAAATAATGTTCGGGGGTAGGAATCGCAAGATCAAAGGAAGTGCCCTGATTTCTGAAATCAATCAGTGGCTGAAAGTCTCCATTTAGAATATGGTTTTTCATTTTTTGATTGGCTTCCTTGGCCCAATCAAAAGCAAAGGGATCGCCATTCAGTTTATTCCATGCGACCTTCCCTAAGTTGTGTACCATGTTCCCACTGCCGATAATTAAAATTCCTTTTTGACGAAGGACAGACAGTTCCTGTGCCAACTCATAATGATACTGTGCCGGTTTGGAATAATCCAAACTCATCTGGATGACAGGGATATCTGCATTTGGGTATAGGTGTTTGATGACACTCCATGCGCCATGATCGAGTCCCCATTGTTCATCGAGTCCGATATCCGTTTTGTGTACTAATGCTTTTGTTTCTTTGGCCAAAGAAGGACTTCCGGGTGCTGGATACTGCACATCAAAAAGAGCTTGTGGAAAGCCACCAAAATCGTGAATCGTTTTTGGGTGTTCCATCGCAGTTACAAACGTCCCATTGGTTTCCCAATGAGCAGAAATGCAAAGGATGGCGGTGGGTTTTTCAATTTCCTGCCCCATTTTTCTAAAGCCTACAACAAATTCATTTTCTTCAATGGCATTCATAGGACTTCCGTGGCCTAGGAAAAGAACAGGCATTTTTTCAGTGGGACTAAATGATTCAGCCAGGTTATGTAATGCTTTTAGTTTCATTGACTTTGAAATGAGCGGCAATAGGGCTAATGATTTTATGAGATCGATTCTTTTCACTTTGTGTTTTTATTGAAACGATTTAAATTAAACCTTGTCCTTTATCACAAGAATTCCTGCGATGACGGATATGGTAAGACCGCCCCAAAGGGCATGACGTTTCACATCTGTTACGACCACTATCCAATCTAATAAATACATTTGCGCCAAGGTCTTGAGCGCCTGGCTTAAACTTTATCAACACACCGATGAGAAGTTGTTTTGTGGTCATTTTCATAGCCTTTCAAGGGTTTAATGATTCATGGCTGTTTGGGGTTTTGCTTGTTTGTTATCACAACCTTAAGATACAACAAATATGGATGAGGAGTGAATGGCGTGTGGTGAGTCGTGTGTGTCGTGTCGAAAAGCCTCGTGTCCTATTAAAGTTGATGAGGGTTATAGGGGTTATGAAGGTTATGAATAGAGAAAGGATAGTCTCAGATCTTCTTTGTGTTGAAGGTTTAAATTGTAAGGTTTAGGGTTGAAAGTTTATGAGGGATTTGTTAAATTGAGAGTACCGATTAAAAAAAACTCACCGCTCACCACTCACTCCTAAAAAGTGTCTCAGGTCTGAAATCTCGCGTCGCGTGTCTTTTCTCTAAAGGAAACTTAATTTGAGCATACCAGCCCTTAAATTCAACTATATTTACTCACCATAATACACACGGATTGCGCAACCTTGTAACTAACTTCTTTTGAAACGAAGCGATCAAATACTCCCTCTCCTCACGACCATCCTCTGCTTCCTGCTTTGTCCGGGCCAGTTTCTTTTTTCGCAATGCACCAATGGCACACAACCGGAATGTAAGTGTACTACTGCGCCAGTATTATGTACTATTGACGAACTCGACGGGTATACATTCTCAATGACTTCATTCCAACATCCGAATGACGGGCCTTCTCCGATTTGTCCAGGCGCCAATATCTCCCAGACTAACAACCCCACATGGTTTGCATTCACCGCCTGGTGTACGGATCTTAATTTGCGTGTCTCTTCTTCCAACTGTCAACAGGTGCAGGGCTATATCGGATTCCAATTGGCGATTTATACAGACTGTACCTTTGATCAACTAGTGGCTTGTAATGCGGCTATTGGTGATTGTAATACGAATGACAAAATCTTAAACCTGACCGGACTCAATATTGGCTCCATATACTATTTCATGGTGGATGGATGTCTGGGATCCTATTGCACGGTGACGATAGATATCCTTGGAGTCTGTGGACAGGAACATATTGATCCCTGGAGCGAACCCATTAGTGGCAATTTAGATCCTTGTATTGGAGATACAGAAACCTATACCGTTGAAGATTTGGGTGGAGCACGCATCTATCATTGGTTTTTAAATGGTGC
This sequence comes from Saprospiraceae bacterium, assembly GCA_037969625.1. Classification (GTDB taxonomy): domain Bacteria; phylum Bacteroidota; class Bacteroidia; order Chitinophagales; family Saprospiraceae; genus Opimibacter. The sequence goes on along the minus strand of JBBKXT010000142.1, from coordinate 8,560 downwards.
ATTACTGCAAGAAACTGCCTCGAATGAAATTACTATTCCCTGGACCAGTTCAGGTCCTTATGAACTTTGTATTGATGCATCTAACGAGCCATGTGTCAGTATTTCAGATCCTCCGACACCTTTGTGTACGATAATCACCGTACATGAAGCGAATGCAGGTTTACTGAACATCAGTCCTGCAATCCTGTGTCCCGGTGATAGCGCACATTTTGTTTCATCTGGGTTTACGGCCAGCGAGGACAACACACAAATGTTATTGATCACAGGAGCGAACGGCCAAATCATTGAGATCATCCAAGCTGCCACAGGTACTTTCACTTCGCTTGCGACTGGCATGTTTACGGTATATGCATATAATATAGTTCCCCAATCTGGTGTCGTCCCGGTGGTTGGTCAGCAGATCAGTTCGATCGATTGCTCTTCACCTTGTTGTGATTTGATAAGCCAGGAAATAGTTTATCAGCAGATGCAGGCGGTTGTGAGTGATATCATGTGTGATAATAACGGAACGGACAATGATGCTTCTGATGATTGGTTTACATTCAACGTATTGGTCACAGGGCTTACGCCCGGCATGGCATGGCGTTCTTCAGATGGGACGATTGGAGGGTTGTATGGGACACCAAAACTATGTGGACCATATCTCATCAATGGTGGCGTATTAAATCTGGATTTGCATGATTTTGATATACCCACTTGTTGGACTTCGATTACGGTAATTCCACCGATGGCATGTTCTGAATGTCTTCAGACGATGGATGTCGGCGCAAGTAGTTTTTTGACTTGTAATGTTGAGGAAGTCACACTGACCGGTCAAACTTCAGCGATGGGAATTTATCATTGGATGGGACCGAATTCTTTTTTGTCTGATTCATTAATATGTAAAGTGACTGCCCCGGGCTGGTATTTTTTGAGTGTAGATTTTGGTAATAGTTGTGTTCATGTTGATAGTGTTTTTGTGGATCAGGATATTGAAACCCCTGTTGCTCATGCAGGGGCCGATCAACAGCTGGACTGTAATCATACGGAGGTATTGCTGGATGCATCGGGCAGTAGTGGAAATAATTTGGCGCTGCAGTGGATTAATTTGTTGGGGGATGTTATTTCAACTCAATCAATGATGCTGGTGGATTCCGCGGGGACCTACCTATTGCAATTACTTAATTCGGTAAATGGTTGCACAGCATACGATACTGCTCAGGTGACCATCAATGAAAATGATTTGGGTGAGATCACGATAGAGGTATCGGATGAAATCTGTTTTGGGGATCAGAATGGTGTGATTGATGTAGTGAATATTTCCGGAGGAATGCCTCCTTTTATTTATTTATTGAATGGCATAACAAATAGCAGTTCAGGCTTATTTGATCATTTATCTCCCGGCGAATATATTTTGCATGTTTCGGATGCAGAAGGTTGTGCTATGGATACATGGATCACTATCATGAGCGGTGTCGGTTTAGAAGTAGATTTGCCGGCCACTATTCTAGTCACGGAAGATCAAAATGAAGTTATCAGTGCAAATGTGAATGTTCCGGAGACAGATCTTATGGCCGTGCAATGGATGCCTCCAGGGGTAGTGTTATGCGATACCTGCCTTTCCACATTCATACATACTTCCAATCAACAGACACTCTCAGTCACAGTTACTCACATGAATGGTTGTATTGCAACGGATGAAATAAATATTGTCGTAGTGCCTGCACCGGAGATTTTTATTCCCAATATTTTTTCTCCGAATGATGATGGTCTGAATGATCATTTCACACTGTTTTCAAATGATGGTGTTGTGGACATTATCGAATTGAATGTGTTTGATCGATGGGGAGAACATCTGTTTCATGCGGAGGATATCGATTCTAATAATCCGGAGGAGGGATGGGACGGGAAGTTTCATCATAAAGAAATGCCCCCGGGTGTCTATGTGTATACGATCAGCATCAAGTTAGCGGATGGTATGGAAAAGACCCTAACAGGTGATATCACATTGGTTAGATAATCTGCAAGAAACCAATAATATATGTAGCGCCAGATTTCATCGTATGTACTTATCTATCGATTATTTCGTGTCAACAGCTATGTCCTTTTTTGGGAGAAACATTAAATAGGTTGATTTCTCAATCGCAAAGCATTGATAATGACTGAAACTGAACTGAAGCTCATAGCCAGAGCCGCAATCATTGGCGATAGTAATATTCCAAAAAAAGGAAAGAGTACCCCGGCGGCAAGAGGAATTCCCAAGGTGTTATAGATGAGTGCGAAGAATAAGTTTTGTTTAATGTTTTTCATCACAGCTACACTGAGGTTTCTCGCTTTTACGATGCCGTGTAAATCACCTTTAACCAATGTGATCATCGCACTTTCAATAGCCACATCCGTCCCTGTCCCCATCGCAATACCAACATCACTTTTTGCTAGCGCAGGGGCATCATTGATACCATCTCCTGCCATCGCCACCACCTTGCCCTCTTTCTGAAGTTTTTCTACTATTTTGAGTTTATCTTCCGGCAATAAGCTTGCCTTAAAATCGGTGAGATGGAGTTCATGGGCAACGGCTTTTGCCGTATTGTAATTATCCCCCGTGAGCATGATCACATCAATTCCCTTGTTCTGAAGTGCCTTGATTGCTGCTACACTTGTTGCTTTTATTTTATCGCCGATCACCACAACACCACAAACGTCATTCTCAATAGATAAGAACGATATTGTTTTTCCTTGCTTTTGAAATATGCGCCCTTCTTCCTCCATTTTTGTTGTAATCGTTGCATGAGCATGTGTCATCATTTGAGGATTCCCCAAAGCTATTTTTTTACCATTCACAACGCCTTCCACGCCTTTTCCGGTAATGGCTTTAAATCTTTCCACCTTCAATATCTCAATATCTTGTTCTTTTCCATATTGAACGGTTGCTGAGGCCAATGGATGTTCGCTATTGCTGTTTAGGGAAATGATATATTGTAAAATCTCACTTTCATTAAAGTGTGCATCAAAAGAAACAACCTTTTCTACGGTTGGTTTTCCTTCTGTAATTGTTCCGGTTTTATCGACAATCAAGACATCCACTTGATTCATTTTTTCAAGGGCTTCTGCATTTTTAACGAGGACGCCATTTTGTGCACCCTTACCAACGCCCACCATGACAGACATGGGTGTGGCCAAACCAAGGGCACAAGGGCAAGCAATAATTAGTACGGCAATCGCATTGACAAGGGCATAGACATAAACGGGTTCCGGCCCCCAGACGACCCAAGCCATAAATGTGAACAGTGAAATGAAAACGACCGCCGGCACAAAATAACCCGACACTTTATCTGCTAAATTTTGAATGGGTGCACGACTTCTACTGGCTGTATTGACCATTTGTATGATCTGAGATAGCAAGGTATCTGCGCCTACCTTTTCAGCTTTCATTAGGAAAACCTGATTCCCATTGATCGTTCCACTATGGACATGATCATTGATAGCCTTTAGAACCGGAATAGGTTCACCTGTAATCATGGATTCGTCAATACTGGTTTCACCTTCTGTAACAATACCATCAACAGGAATTTTATCACCGGGTTTTACTTTTAGAATATCGTTTAGTTCTATTTGGTCTATTGATACTTCAACTTCCTGCCCGGCGATTATTTTTATTGCTTTATTGGGAGTTAGTTTCAATAGCTCTTTGATGGCTGAATTGGTTTTGCTATGTGCGCGAGCTTCTAATAGCTGGCCCAGAAGGACGAGTGTAAGTATAACCGTAGCGGCTTCAAAGTAAACGTGGACCGCACCGGAAGCTGTTTTAAATTGATCAGGGAAGAAATCAGGAAACAGTAGGCCGAAGACACTAAACAACCAGGCGACACCGGCACCGATCCCAATCAGGGTAAACATATTAAGGTGCCATGTTCTTATACTTTTATACGCTCGTTCGAAAAACATCCAGGTGGCATAAAACACGACAGGAAGTGACAAGATAAGTTGAATCCAATTCCAATATTTCTGATCCATTATTTCGTAGAGCGGATTTTTGGAAATCATTTCACTCATAGCAATTAAAAACACAGGCAGTGTAAAGGCCGTTGCGATCCAAAACTTTTTTAAAAGCGTTTTATATGTTTTCTCTTCTGCGGAGATATCTGCTTTTAGCGGTACTAAATCCATACCACAGATCGGACAGTCACCGGAATTGTCTTTAACAATCTCCGGATGCATTGGGCAGGTCCATTGCCCTACGGATGACCCGGAATGACTTATCTCTTCTATCAGGTCCATACCGCAGATCGGACAGTCACCGGGTTCGTCATAGGTGATGTCACCTTCGCAGTGCATGGGGCAGTAGAAAGTGCCGGTACCCTTCACGTTTGGTTTTTCTGCTTTTTGGGTTTCAGAAGGATGATGTGTTCCGAGCAGGTGAATGCTGTAACCACCACCATCCTTTTTTAAGGCATCCTGAAATATTTCAATGGGAATGTGCGTGGCCATTTCGATCATGGCTTCCGCTTTTTCTAAACTAACTTCTACTTTCAAAACACCGCTGACTTTGGAAAGGATTTCTTCCACGTGATGGCGACAACCATTGCAAGTCATGCCGTGTATATGGTAATTGTGTTTCATGATGTTTTATTTAGCCTCCTCAATGTCAATAATGTCGTAAAAAATAATATTCAATTCGCTCTATAAAGTTAATCCATTATCATTTGAATTCAAACTTTTTTCTGTAGAGGCCGCGATTGCCACCTTATTTTGGACAAATATTTTTTATGGGTGAAGGGTGATGAAAGCTTTGGTAATTGTAGTATTGGGCCTTGCGCCTGAAGGACATAAGGATGTGTCTCAAGGGTTGAAGGTTAAAGGTTATATGGGTTGTGAAAAGAGAGAAAGGATATCCACCCGACTTGTTGATCCCGTACCGATCGATCGGTACGGAGTTGGCTCCTGCATCACTGCTTCTCCTCTCAAAGGAATAAAAGTTCATGCAAGAGGCAAAAGAACAATGGTTAATCTTTCCATCAGCTATGATTTGCAGGAGCAAAATCCGTGCAAAGGCAATAGAGGGAGTCTCCGTAAAGTGAAAAGATTCGCCTCCATTTAGGGTTTATACAGGTTGTAAAAAGAGAAAGATTAATCTCATGTCTCGTGTCTGGCATCTCATAGCTGGCGTCCCTCTATTGAGAAAGGAGATCTGAGATAAATTACTTTGTGGAAATACTTTACGTGCCAAGATATGTCGCACTTTCAGTGCTCTATTAAATTTAATCACTAATCACACGTGAAGCACGAAGGCATTCACCTCAAGCTTTGAAATCACAAAATCACCCATAAGAGTGACCTGTCACAGACGATGTTATACCTACATTAGTGGCTTAAACATAATGACGCCTGGATTTGCTGATCCCCTATTGAATGAAGAACAGTAAATCTTGTTGTACATTCAGATAACAATCCAAACTACCTTGGTGTGAGCATACAAATCATTCATCGTTTTATAGGGGTTTCCTTAATGATCATTATTTTGATCTTGGCAGGAGGATCAAAGGGCTATGGGCAGCCCAAAAAAATCAGCGCTGAACAGGCATGGCAAATCTATCACTCGATGCCATCACCCCAAACGAAGTGTGACACAGCAAGCAACCTGGCCACCACACTTTTTATATATAATCAGGCAGAGGAAGCCAGAGCCCTTCTCACCGATGCAATATCCATTGCGGAAAAACATGGGCTTGAGCAGCAGATGACTCCATTACTCTTTACGTTGAGTCGCTGTGATGAAAGAGATAAAAAATACACAGCAGCCATTGCTAACGCACAAAAAGCTTTACACCTTATAAAGGATGATAACAATTCAATGAAAGGTAAATTGCTTTCACATTTGGCACGTTATTTTCAGCGCAGCAACAACCTTCCGTCCATGAAGGAATATTACGAACGTGCACAACAATGGAATTTGGAGCACGAGCCCTACCAAAACTGGATCCTTTACGAACAGATGCAGGAATTCTATATCAGTATTGGTGATTTCGATAAGACAGAAGAAACGCTGATGAAAGCATATGAATTGACACGACCTGTTAGTAATCGAATGGATCATGGGCTTATCCTTTACCGGTTTCGACAACTCGCATCGCGTAAAAATGACATGGTCATGTTTGCCCGATATCAAAAAGAATATTACAAACTCACCAATGAAAACGGAGGGGGTAAAACAATCCATGGTTTTGATCTGGGAGGAAGTTACTCTGTAGATGAAGCCATTCTAAAATATAAACAACTTCTTGTTGAAACAGAAAAGATTGATTTCCCGGAGGCTAAGGGAAATATTTATGCACAACTTGTTGGCCTCTACATTAAAAAGAATGAGCCCGAGAGCGCATTGTTTTACCAATTAAAAGTTGATACCACAGAAGGTAATCTTAAGTTTTTGGAAGACTATCATGGTTATTTCAGTCAGATATATAAAATGTTAGGGGACTATAAAAAAGCATTGAATCACGCCGAGCTGTTTATGGCTCGGAAGAATCAACTGCAGGAAGAAGATAAACAAAGGCAAATCCTTGCGCTGGAAGCACAATATGAAAATGATAAAAAAGAAAACGAAATCAAGTTATTAAAACTCGAAGACGAAGCAAAATCTCTTCATATCCTGAAAGCAGAAAAGGAAAAGTGGCTTCTACTTTTGTTTTCTACTTTGATGATGGTACTCCTGAGTCTGGTGGGTTATTTGTTTTACCAAAATCGAAAGAAAAAAGAAGTCCTTGAAAGTAAAAATAAAATTATCTCTATTGCGCTTCACGAAAAAGACGTCCTTTTACGTGAAATTCATCACCGTGTAAAAAACAATCTCCAGGTGGTCAGCAGTTTGCTTAACTTACAAAGCAACTATATCTCCGATGTAGTGGCGCTTGAAGCCATTAACGAAGGAAAAAACAGAGTGACCTCCATGGCTTTAATTCACCAAAACCTTTATACGGAAGAAAATCTCACATCGATTGATACCCATCAGTACTTTGACGATCTAATCGATCAGCTCTTTGAATCCTATCAAATAGATGAAAACAAGATTCGCTTAGAGAAAAGCATTGATTCCATTTTGATCGATGTAGATACGATGATTCCGCTTGGCCTCATCACCAATGAACTCATCAGCAATGCGCTCAAACATGCTTTTCATGGTAAAGAAACGGGCATTATTTCTTTTAGCCTTAAAGACAAAGGGGATGCAATAGAAGTGAAAATCAAAGACAATGGGATCGGTATGTTACCGGAGGACTTTACTTCTTCTCTGAGTTTTGGGAATAAGATGATTCATGCTTTTGTTCAAAAGCTTAAAGCCCAACTATCCATTAATTATATTGATGGAACGGAATTTACCTTGACGCTGAACAAGCAAAAAATGGTCAAGGCTGACCGCGCATAGTTTCATTGCCTGGATCTAACCGTATAGCAGAGGATAAATCTTAATTTGCTGTCGCGATTTAGGGTCAATATGGGGAGGTGTGTTCGACGGCTAAAGCCTATATATTTAACTCCAATGGCTAAAACATTAAATTTGCAGTAAACGAAAAATTAAAAATTTCAGTCTCATCGGAATTATAACCGGACAAAGAATCAAAAAAGAGGAAATACATATTGATGGAATCATGTGAAATGAATAACTTGCTTGAATCGCATTTTAAACACAATATTAAGTGGCATTAAAAATACTGATCATTGAAGACGAACCCATCATTTCAGAAGATCTGGCAAGCATCCTGATCAATGAGGGTCACAAAGTAGCCGGCCAGGCGTACGATGGAGCGGAGGCGCTAGACATGATTGCCAATCGTGTTCCGGATCTGGTACTCATTGATATTGCTTTAGGACACCAGATGACTGGGTTAGAAGTAGCGGCCATCATTAAAGAAAAATATCAGTTGCCTTTTATTTTTATTACCTCTTATTCTGATAGGCAGACGCTTCAGGAAGCGAAGGAATTAATGCCGGAAGGTTATATCGTCAAGCCATTCAAAAAGAAGGATATCATCGTCAGCATAGAAATGACGGAACATCGATTGTCCAACATCAAACCAATATCGCCCTACAAGACTTTGCCGGAATTGAATGTACCCTTACACGATGAGATTACACGCAAGGAATATGACTTACTGCTTGACCTGGCCGCCGGCATGACCAACGAACAAGTGAGTGAAAAGCATTTTATCTCTCTCAATACAGTCAAAACGCATTTCCGGCGATTGTATACGAAACTGAATGTCAATAGCCGATCTCAGGCGGTGGCGATGTTGTTAAAATAGATAATTATAAATCAAAAAGTTTTGTCTCAGGAATAGAAAAGCCTATGCACCTCGATCTAAAGCGATCGGTTCTTTCTTTCAAAAATGTATTGTGCACACACCTCCATGCCAAATTGATTCGGATAGTATTCCCCAATCATGTAGTCGGTATTTAAATAATTAGAAAGGGCTTTCGAATAAACAAAGTTCAATCCTAAATAAAAGTTGGTCGCCAGATTATAGCCAAGACCCGTGCTTAGCCTAAGATCAAAATTGTATTCATTAATGCCGATAAATAGGGTTTC
>JBBKXT010000141.1:0-13207 GCA_037969625.1 Saprospiraceae bacterium | reverse complement strand
AACCCGGCAACTACTATCGCAGAAGCAGCCCAAAAATAAATAGGCAACCTATGTCTGGACTTACCAACCGGCATAGCCTCCTCCAGCATGGGCTTCATACTGGCCCACCCTTGCTCAGGTGTTTTATTATAGTGAGGTTGTTCTTTCATGATATTCATTTGTAAGTATAGCTCTTAATTTTTCTCTGGCATTGGACAGATGCCACTTTGATGTCCCTTCACTTATTTGCATTTTCTCGCCAATCTCCAGATGTGAAAATCCTTCAATGGCATAAAGTTTAAAAACTTCAGCGGATCGATATGGGATGCGATCCAACAGTACAATCAATTCTTCAAACTCCAGCGAATCACTTTGCGTCGCCGGTGTTTGTTGTTGGCTAGCTTCTTCAATTTGAATAAAGCGGATATAGCTTTTTTCTTTCTTATAAAAATCTGCCAGGGTGTGATAAATCAATCTTCTGATCCAACCTTCAAAAGATCCTTCATGTCGAAAGGAATCTATTTTTTGGAAAACTTTCAGGAAGCCATCATTCAAGATGAGCATCGCCTTGTCTTCATCTCGTGTGTACTTCATACACATCGCCATCATCTTGTGGAAGTACTGCTTATACAACAACTCCTGACACTTGCGGTCATTTTGAATACATCCTTGTATGAGCTCTACTTCCGTCAAAATTTTAAGGCGGCTTTAAACATTTGCAACTATCATTTGATGCACACTACATCTATTGATTGATTAAAATAATTTTTTCATTAATCCGAGTGACAAACTTATTGTACACATCAGGCAAGTTGTATGAATTTTGATCCAATAACCAAAAGCCTGATTTTGCGGCATCCTCTTTGTAACGTATTTCAACATAAACACCGCCCCAGTCACCCGCATCGGGAGAGCCGATTATATTTTCTGTTTCACTGTACAGCGAATCAGGAAAAAAATCAACGATGTCTTTGACCAATTCAAATTTTTCATTCGCCAGTGGAATGTATTTCCCATCGTAGGCTGTTTCAGCATTTGGGTACACGTCAGTTGTATCCTCCATCAAACTACTTCCATCCAGTCGATAGATCTCAATACAACCTTCGCCTCCACATTTTCCATAAAAATGACCAAATACAAAATAATCCAAATCACCTATTTGAGGCTCTGCTATTTGATCCTTTTTGTCACAGGATGTGATGACCAACAAAAGTAAAACTGCAACGATACCAAAGACAATATTTTTCATCCTTATGACTTATTTAAAACAAAATACCGGTACGCATTTCCACGCGTCGATAACTTAATTTATCTGTAAACATCCCTTGTCCATTCCATGGATCAAATGTAGATGTGAAAGTTGCATTCTGCAATTTATATTCTATTCCCAGATAATAATTAACATCCTTACCTCCAAATCGAACCCCTAGCTCAGGACTGAAATGGAATCCTCCTTTGGAATCAATGACCCCATTGGGAAAACTGTTGAGCGCAAAACCATAACCAATTTTCAGTGCGTAATAAGGCGTTATTTTCTTCGGAAAGAAATATCCTCTGGCCTCTACATAGAGCGGAATGATATCTCTGACGCGATTAAGATCATTCGATTCAATGCCCGTTCCAATACCCACCCCTAACATCCTGCTAAACTTATGCCCAATGGAATAATGAACACCGGCACCCCCATTGTTAGAAAAATTTAAAAACACAGAAAATGTATTATACAATCCTGTTTCTTTAAACAGGTAAGGTCTTGGTCCTTGTCGCACTCCGCTAAAATATCCAGGATCAGAGGCCGTAAAAGGAACTCCTTGATACACTTTAGAAATTTCACTTTTGGGAATAATAACTAAGGCGCCGGTCATCAATTTAAACTCCATACCACGTGCCAATTCCCATTTTAAAATGGTACCGCTGAGCGTGCTTCCATCTTTCAACCAAACATTATCAACGATTGGTTTGGTTTCGCTGATGGGCGGTAAGGTATCCTGTCCCAACAAAACATTTGTCGGAGAAAGGAAAAGAAAGGAGAGAAGTATTAAGTGAAATATTTTCATTCTTCTATTGATTCAAATGCTTATCCAATTTGTGCAATCGAAATATGCTTAAAATCGATCGTAAGCAGGAAGGAGTGATTATTGTTTTATAAAAAAGTCTTGTGCCCGTTGACTGACACAAGACTCAAACACTCAACCATTATTGGCCAATAGAAATAACACTCAATTGCTTAAGGTCACTTCTATCTGTAGCATCAAACTGATATAAACCATTACTACCGACCACCATCACATGATTTCCCGGAGGTAAAACGATCACATCAAATGCTTGAAATCCGCTGACATGTGATAGTAAATTCGCAGTAATCGTTTTTGGATCGTTTACATCAAAAGTTTTAAATCCAAATGCACCTTCACACAAGTACAAGGTTTGGTCAACAACTGACAGACCGTGAGGATTACTCATCGGATACGAGCGAATAAGGCTCGGCTGTGTCAAATTTGAAACGTCCACAACATCCAGTTGATTTACAAACCCAAGACATTCTGTTCCGTCTCTCAAGGTCACATAGGCAGTATTGCCGGAAACTACAACAGGATCACAAGCTGTAGCATGCGCAAAAGTAGACAAGTAAGTAGGTTGCTCCGGATTTGTGATATCATAAATCAACAGGCCAGAGTTTGATCCAACGAAAAGACTTCCTCCCATTGGGAACAAAGTCTCAATACCCCATTGCATAGTAACTTCCGTTTTTAATACTGGTTGTGTTTGCGCCACACTAAAGACTTTTACTTCAGCACCATCTATTGTATACAGATAATCGTCAGTAGCCGTAAATCTAGCCATAGAGCCACCTGTAATAACACTACTATTGACAGCGCCGGTGGAAGAAAAATTTGGATTGCTGAAAGTTGCATCCGCTGTCATTAATATATCACCTTCAAACCAAATACCATTTCCCCAGTTAGGATTGCTGCAATCGATCGTTCGTGTCGTATTCATTGGTTTATACTCCACTAGATAGCCATCCTGATCGGTGTGTGAGTAAAAGTTTTGAAAAACGTCCTCTACTCTGCTTACCTCGACCGGAGCCGTTGGATTGGTCATATCGATAGCCACCAAATCCAGGTAACTATCCACATATAATATATCATCATGCACCGCCATATCCAGGTTTCCGGGAATTTCTATAAAACCGAGGTTGATTGGATTTTCAGGGTCTTTATTGTCTATAACATGGACTCCGTCATTGCGCTCATTGATGAGGAGATAGCCTTTGTAATAGAATATTTTTCCTGGTGCAGTGAGCGATTTTGCGGCCGTATAGCTCGCAGGTATGCGCAACTCGTCAATGCGCTTATATACGGGTTCGTACCCCACATATTCTTCGGTTCTGGTACATCTGTCTTGTTCACAGCCTGTTATAAGGACTGACGCGATCAATAACAACATTAGGAAAGGATTCATCAGCGATTTCATAAGGTTAGATTTATTTCTCACAGAGACTGCCATTAGCGGCTATAAGGTTGGGTGATATCCCACTTTTCCCCCTGAGAAAATGAAAATAAGTACAAGCTACTACAGGATTAGGATATTTGGAGGTATCCTTTGTCTTAAAAACGGGAAATATTCTCTCCGTAGGATGTTTTAGAGCTGTGATTGATTGTCCAGCAAGTCCCAAAGATTATCCTTGAGCACATCAAGACCATATCCTGTTACGGAAGATATAAACACGCATTCAATGTTTGCCGGCAACGTGGGGACCAACATCTCTTCGAATTCCTTATCAATAATATCACACTTGGTAATGGCGCACAAGCGCGGCTTATCCAATAGTTCAGGATTGTACATTTCAAGTTCGTGATATAGAATATCAAACTCCTTTTTGATATCATCTGAATCACAAGGGATCATAAACAACAGCACCGCGTTCCGTTCAATATGTCTTAGAAATCGGTGACCCAACCCTTTACCAAGGTGTGCATCTTCGATGATCCCGGGAATATCTGCTATGACAAACGATTTGTTATCACGGTAGGAAACGAATCCTAGGTTTGGCACCAATGTCGTAAAAGGATAAGAGGCTATTTTGGGTTTGGCAGCGGAAACAGATGAAAGCAACGTTGATTTTCCGGCATTTGGGAAACCTACAAGGCCCACATCCGCCAAAATCTTTAATTCTAAAATACGCCATCCTTCTTGCAGCGGTTCGCCCGGCTGAGCATATGTAGGGGTTTGGTTAGTCGGTGATCTGAAATGAAAATTTCCTTGTCCCCCACGACCGCCGGGCATGACGACATATTCTTCACCATCATCCGTAATCTCAGCGATTATTTCGTGGGTATCCGGGTCTTTCACAACCGTGCCCAGTGGTACTTCCAGGTATCTGTTTTGTCCATCTGCACCACTACACAAATTGGAAGACCCTGCCTGGCCATTTTCAGCCATGACGTGTTTGCGAAACTTCAGGTGCAGCAGTGTCCAGAGTTGGGCGTTTCCTACACAAATGACACTTCCACCTTTTCCTCCATCACCGCCATCGGGACCACCTTTCGCACTGATCTTATCTCTGTGCAAATGCGACGAACCTGCACCTCCATCGCCGGATTTGCAGTGAATTTTTACATAATCAACAAAATTCTGTTCTGTAGACATTAGACATGTATGCTACTGATGGTATCACAAAGCTTTTCGAAAATCTCTTCGATGGAGCCTGTACCGGTTATCTTATGTGCTTTCCCTTTTGCATGATAATGCGAATAGATGGGCTCTGTTTGTGTTTGATACACTTGAAATCTATTGCGAATGATACTTTCATCCATATCATCTGCACGACCTGATTCAGTACTTCTCAATAGAATGCGTGTCACAATTTCATCTTCAGGGACATCGAGCATAATTAATGCATCAATTTGTTGATCAAGCATCCCCAACAACCCATCCAAAGCTACTGCTTGTGGGTCAGTTCGTGGAAAGCCATCAAAAATAAATCCTTCGGCTTCTTTGTGTGCCATCATTTTTTTACGCAACATTCCGATGGTTACTTCATCCGGGACCAGTTCACCTTTTGACATGAACGCACTCGCCTGGATACCCAATTCGGAACCTTCAGCAATTTCTGATCTGAAGATATCTCCGGTTGAAATGTGTACTAGATTGAACCTTTTCTCCAGTTTTATCGCTTGAGTTCCCTTGCCACTTCCCGGCGGGCCAAATATGATTAGGTTGAGCATAATTGTGATCTAATATTAAAATAAGAGCGCAAAGATAGCAAACCCTACGAAGTCAGGCGTTTAGGAGCAATCAAGCGACTGTTAATGCCTTTAAATAAGAAGGTAGAAGCTCGATGCACGAGGCTTCTACCTTCTCATGATTGTGCGTTTCGGACTATTTATCAGTTTCCTGAAGAAAACAGTTTGTATGCCTTTACCTCGTCATCGCCTACCTGAACAGATAAAATATAAACACCTGGAGGAAAATTCAGCTGATCTATGGTATACGCCACGGCATTTGGGATCAGTATCTCTTCCCGAACCAATGAACCTGCCACATCATAAATTCTAAATGCGACTTCTTTTTCTACGACGCTGCTGAAACTGATCGCGATCTTATCGGAAAACGGATTTGGAATGACGGTATTAACAATATCCGCTTCAACATCTCGTCTGACGACGATCGTGTCACTGTAGAAATCATAGGAATAACCGATATCAGCATTTTCATTGATCACTTTAAGCCTGTAATAAATAACATTGTTCAAGCTCTGGTCAATTCTGGTATAGGGCGTAGCAAACGTACTGACCCCGCTTTTAGCCGGCTGATTAGCTACTTCTGTAAAACCAAAACCGTTATAGGATCTTTCGATTAAAAATCGCTTGCATTGATATTCGATACCCGTGGTCCAGTTGATAGTAATTTCCTGATCACCCGTATAACTTGCGTTAAAGACTGTCACATTGGTTTTCAACTCTCCTTCATACCTCGTCACCTCCATATCATCAATCGCAAGACCCTGGGCCTCAATCTCTGTATCGGACTGAAATACAAATCTGAAACTCACCGCAGATTCACCGGCCAGAAAACTAACATCGGTGATATATTGCTTCCATTCGAGCGAGGCATTTGTAAAGTAATCCTTTCCTATTGGGAAAGCACCATCTGCCAGATTCTGATTTGAATAGTTATACCAATAAGGCACATTAATAACACCCAGTTGCGCCCATGAAGCACCTCCATTTGTAGAGTATTCTACTTGGAATCCATCATTTCTATTCTGTACAGCGTATTTTCCAAAAAATTTGAATTCATATAATCCGGGATCAGTTAAATCATACATTGGTGTATACAATTCTGCCCTTGTATTATTCTCATATAGATTGTCATTAATTCCTAAGACCCAAGCGGATGTACCGCTGTGTGTACCATCTTTACCGGGCTTTGTAGACACCCCTCTTTCAAAAATTGTCCCTTGCGGTGAGTACGCAGCAAAGTGCTCCGGGTTAGACTCAAAATCGCCGGCATAGTTTGGTTCCCCTTTTTGATAAGGGGCAGGGAGATAAGGGAGCACAGCAATTTTTCTTGTTTCGCTCAATGTTCCATTGATAGTCAGCGTCATGGTGTAAGTACCCGGTTCGTTATAGACATGATTGACCACGGCGTCGTTAGAAGTTGTATTATCCCCAAGATCCCATTCGAAATCCTGTGCATTGACTGATTGCGAGCCATCAATTTTAACGGGCTGACCCTCATACGAAATAGGCTGAGCAATAATCACGGGTGCAGAAGCTGAGAAAACTTCTGTTGTCATTAACCCCCTTCCGTACGTTGCTGCCAGCACTACTTTGTCTGAATCTCTTATCTGCAACATATCCACACGTACAAATGGCATTCCATTGTCTGGATTGGTAGGTTCCCAATGTGTATTATCACCATCAATATCCTCGGTCGTCCAAACGCCTGCATCTGTAGCAATCATTGCTTTATCATGATTGGCCGGATCAAAAATGGCCCATCGAACCGGTAGATCCGGAAGGTCTCCTTCAATAGATGCCCATTCCTCCCCATCATCATACGTGATCCAAATATTTTTGAGTCCGCCGCCAAAATTGAATAAGGATATCAATCCATGACTTGGATTTACTTTATCTACATATACGGAAGAAACACTTGCAGATACAGGGAGATTAGCATAAACAGTTCCATTCACCGAGGTACCCTCATGTGCATCATCTACTCGGATGACCAGTCCCGCTTGGCCTCCGAAATATACTCTGTTTGGCACGTTAGGATCTGCCAATACCGCAGTAACATTTACATTATAGCCTGTGATGTCAACAGAGTCATTTACTTGTGTATTATTAATATTCCATCTGAAAAAATCAATATCGGCGACCCCTCTTTGGTTTACCTGCCCGTACAAGATATTGGCATCATTATCATAATCTGATCGATTGACAAATGCTCCATCCACGCTCGCTCCAAAACCAAAGCTAAAACCCCCATTGGTTGACAAGCCATAGTTTCCACTCTGCGAGGAAACGATTTGGATATTTGGTTCATTCTGATCTATAAAACAAAACATCCCATCACCACCCCAGGCGGTTGTTGAAGGTGACGCTCCGGCATCCGTGATGATGAGCGAATTATTATCCTGTGTACCACCCATTATATAAGGGGATCCTTTCTCCGGATGAATAGCTCCGGCATAAAACTGGGTAGTGATGTAACCTGTACTTTTGTCTGAAACACTTTGACCGCCATTTGTACTCATCCAAATCCCACCATCATTGCCAAATAAAATGCGTCCCTGTGTCAATGGGTCAAACGCTATGGTGTGATGATCTACATGCATGCCGGGCGTTACATTGTTATTCCAATTAAAGCCCTCATTGGTCGTAATCGCCATATTCACGCCACCGGAAAACAACCGGTTGCAATTGAATGGATCCACAGCAAGATCCAGATCATACCAGGCCTGACCATAGCCTTGAAAGATCGCCGGCACTGCGCGCTCAACCCAGTCTCCTCCACCATTGTAAGAAACATACGTTTCAGAAGAAAAAGAACCTACGGCACCAATGGCATAGAGCACCTCCGGATCGATTGGGCAAACTGCAAATTCAATTCGATTGACATTACTTGGAAATCCGGGTTGTCCACGTCCGATATTCTCCCATTCCCCAACACCTCCTGTCGTAGATTTGTAAATGGAGTTGTCGTTACTGGTATAAAACGTTTGGTTGCCTTCCATAAAATAAAAGTCATGAAAGTCATTGTTGCTTGCTCCATTGAATCCGGTCCCAATTACCTTCACCCAAGTCTCCCCTCCATCCTGACTTCTCAAGACACCACCAAAGGAAGTCGCTGCAAAAACATCGCTATTGGTGTGAACATATATTTCATTCACTGTACTTAAAACTGTATTGGTTGTAGAAGGTAGCAAAGTCCACGTAGCACCGTCGTCGGTCGATTTAAAGATTCCTGCGCCTTGTACATCTCCTGTATAACTTTCGCCAGTCGATACATATACGGTATTCAGATCATTCGGGTCTTTATCAATCCCTGAGATGGAAAGGCTTTCGAAGTAAATGCCTAGTTTCTCCCAATTGGGATTACTCTGAGTAATATCTTCTGTCCGCCAAACGCCTCCTGAAACACCGCCAACCCAAACTCGATTTCTGTTCGCATTTGATTCGTCGATCATGATGGCTCTAGTTCGTCCTCCCCTATTACTTGGCCCTCTTTCGCGCCATACAGGATCCGAAAGGCTTCCGCGTGATACTCTGCTCCGAGCAGAAGAGGCCAAGCGTTTTCTACCTTCATCGATGGCCGCAAAAAGTTTGTCATAAGGTATAACACCACGATCAATATCAGAAGAAGTCATCCGGTAGTCATCAATCGCTCCCTGAATCCTTTCCTTTTTTGATATTCGCTGTGGGACTTCTTCTTTGACTTTGGAAGGAAAGACCGC
This sequence comes from Saprospiraceae bacterium, assembly GCA_037969625.1. GTDB lineage: Bacteria > Bacteroidota > Bacteroidia > Chitinophagales > Saprospiraceae > Opimibacter. The sequence continues at coordinate 4,260 of JBBKXT010000141.1, read as the reverse complement.
TACTGCAATTATAGCAATTGCAAGAATTGAAGTAAAATAATAGAATTTTCGCATCACGTTTTTCTTAAACTTTTAAAATCCATTATTGACAAGCCCTTGTAAAATCAAAAATATGTCCTGAACTTACTTACTACTCGAAAATAATTTATAGGCGGTAACTTCCCCGTCACCGATTTGCACTGTTAACACATAAACACCCGGAGGCAATTTTAGTTGATCAATCTGGTAAGAAACCGCATTTGGAACTGCCCTTTCTTCCAATAACTGACGACCACTGACGTCAAATATTCGCATCACGACTTCCTGCTCCACGATACTGCTAAAACTAATTCCTATAAAATCTGTAAAGGGATTTGGCAGTACATTATACACGATATCCTTTTCAATGTTTGTCCGGACGATAATGGTATCCGTATAAAAGTCATGCTTATACCCTATATCCACATTTTCATTGATCACGTTTAATCGGTAATAGATGATATTCCTCAAGCTTGGATCAACGGTGGTGTAGGTTTGTGGTTGGGTTGTAACACCTCCTTTGGCAGGAATCGTTGCTACAGGGCTAAAACCAAATCCCGTAAAAGAGCTTTCAAGAATAAATTTCTGACACTGATATTCAATACCGGTGGTCCAATTGATGGTCACTTCCTGTTCACTTGTATATCCTGCATTAAACACAGTCACGTTTGTTTCCAGCACCCCATCATATTTCGTGATTTCAAAATCATCGATGGCCAATCCTTGCGCAGGTTCATTATCATCCGATCGAAACACGTAACGAAAACATGCGGTTGACTCGCCGGCCAAAAAACTTATGTCTTTGATGTATTGCTTCCAATTGCCAACTGCATTTGTAAAGTAAGATTTACCCACCGGAAACGCGCCATCCGAAATTTGCGAATTGTAATAATTGTACCAGCCCGGATCATTTGCTGTGCCTAATTGCATCCAGGTAGATCCACCGTTCAAGGAATATTCCACCTGAAATCCATCTCTTAAACCCTGAATGGCATACTTCGAATAAAACTTTAGCTCATACAATCCTTGTTCGCTTAAATCAAACATGGGGGTATATAATTCAGCGCGCGAATTATTTTCATATAAGTTGTCATTGATGCCAAGCACCCACGCATGCTCTCCGCTGTTGGTGCCATCCTTACCGGGCTTTGTTGACTTACCGCGTTGCATTCCTGTGCCTTGAACAAGTATAGGCGAAAAGTGCTCAGGATGCGTTTCGAAATCACCTGCAAAATCAGCTCCCCCTTTTTTATAAGGAGAAGGGAGATAAGGTAGTACGGCTATCGTTTGTGATTTTGTCGTAGTCCCATTGATCGTCAATGAAATATTATAAACGCCTGCTTCATCATATGTGTGCGCAACAGTAGCTTCATCAGAGGTTGAACTATCGCCTAAATCCCAAGTATAACTTTGTGCATTGACAGATTGTGATCCGTCGATAATGACCGGGTGGCCTTGATAAGCGACTTGCTGCGTACGGATAACCGGTGTTGCCGCGGCGAAAAAGTCTGTTGTAAATAAACCGCGTCCATGTGTAACTCCGAGGACAACTTTATCACTCTCTCTGACTAAAAGCATATTCACTTTTACAAATGGCATCCCGTTTTCAGGTGGGATGGGTTCCCAATGTGTGTTGTCGCCATCAATATCATCTGTCACCCAAACGCCGGCCTCCGTAGCGATCATCGCTCGGTCATGGTCTGCAGGATCAAAGATGGCCCAGCGAACAGGCATATCCGGCAAATCGCCTTCGATGGAATTCCATTCTCCACCCCCATCATAGGTCACCCAAACATTCTTGAGTGCACTCCCGAAATTAAATATGCCAACGATGATATGATTTTCATCTAACCGATCTAGATAAATTGAAGATACAGCTGCATTGACCGGGAGATTACCAATTTGGACCGATGACGGATCCCCAAGATGTGCATTGTCCACGCGTAAAACTTTTCCACCATCTCCACCAAAAAATACGCGATTCGGTGTGTTGGGATCGGCTTTAATAGCAGTGACATTCAACCCGTTGTTGGTTATATTCACTTCATCATAAACGCCCGATTTGATATCCCAACGGAAATAATCTCTTCCATTTGTATTGACTTGTCCATATAGAATCTGTGCATCATCATCATAACCTGATCGATTGATAAAAGATCCATTGGCACTTACACCTGCATTAAAATTTTGTCCACCATCTGTAGACAATCCATAATTCCCATTTTGAGAAGATACAATCTGAATATTTGGGTCATTCTGATCGATAAAACAGAAGACACCGTCGCCTCCCCATACAGAGTTCCCAGATGACAATCCTTCTTGTGTTATTTTCGGTGAACCATTATCCTGTGTACCTCCCAGCAGATATGGAGAGCCTTCATCCGGATGAATAGCTCCGCAATAGAACTGTGTGGTAACATACCCGGCGTTTTTATTGCTAATCGATTGGCCTCCATTTTCACTCAGCCAAATGCCCCCATCATTACCAAACAAAACGCGGCCCTGAATTTTGGGATCGAAAGTTATATTATGTTGATCCACGTGCATATTGCCTGGAAGTGGTGTCCAACTAATCCCTTGAAATGAACTTTCGAAAGATCGAACACCCCCTGCGATAAGTCTACCACAGTTAAAAGGATCAACGGCAATATCCAAATCATACCAGGCCTGCCCATTTGTAAAATCATCCCCCGGTGATGAACCGGGTGCCTGGCGTGATATCCATGTTTCGCCGCCATCATTTGAAACAAACGTATTGGAAGCGGAGCCATTGACAGATCCCAACACATAAATTGCATTTGGGTTTGTATGGCAAACAGACATTTCCACACGGACAAGATTGTTTGGAAAACCTGGTTGGGTCGTTCCGATATTATACCAGTCTCCACGATCTCCATTCAGCGATTTGAAAACGGAATTTGCATTAGAAGCATAAAAAGTTTGATTCACCTCATTGTAAGTGAAATCATAAAAATTATTGCTACTCGCTCCTGATAAGGAGGTACCCAATACTTTCTCCCATGTATCTCCGGCATCTTTACTCCTGCGGATGCCACCAAGTGCGGTACAGGCATAGACATCGCCATTGGAATGAACATAAATTTCATGCACATCTTCAAAAGAACTGTTCTGTGTAGAGGACAACCATTCCCATGTAGCGCCATCATCGGATGACTTAAAAATACCTGCTCCGGAGACGGCATCAATGTTGTTAAAACCTTCACCGGTTCCAATATAAATCACTTGATGATTATTAGGATCCTGTGCAATGCTACCGATTGCCAGGTTGTTCATGTCAAGGGCTAGCCTTTCCCACTGAGGATCACTTTGTGTGATATCCTCTGTTCGCCAGAGGCCGCCGGAAACACTTCCAATCCAGATACGGTTTCTGTTAGGGTCCGATGCATCGATCATAATAGCTCGCGTCCGGCCACCAATATTATTTGGACCACGTTCTTTCCACTTTGCATTCGCCAGACCGGCACCGCTTCTGTTGTTAGAAGCTTTTGATTTGGCAACTCTTGCTTTTCCTTCTTCAACAGCTTGAAACCATTTAGCTTGAGGAATATACCCTAGATCAACATCTGAACTAGTAAAGACCATATCTTCAATCGCGCCCGCAATTCGTTCTTGTTTGGTCAGTTTTTGAGGAATAGCTGGTTGCTCTTGATCTATAAGCTGGACACCGAGAAATATAGCAATGGCTCCAAAGGGGATGAAGTATAAAAACTTTCGCATTCTCAGATTCTATGTTTTAAAAAATATAATGGCTTCGTGTTTCTGGGAGGGAAGAATCCGGTTTTTATTTCACACGACTTCCCATAACCCAATAACTTTAGCACTTATTATTTATCCAATATTAAATAACGCATATCCAGAATTCGCTTCGGAAATGGCCCTTATGACTAAAAAACAGAGGAAATGCCTGAACAGCCCGAATCCGAAAACATCGTAAATCGGGTTGAGGCTAATCGAAAATTCTATATTTCCCTCAATATCAACGTATAGCGAAATGGCGCTAATGGCATTGAAGGTTATAATAAACAAGGATTATATTCTCTGGCCTTCTTTAGTAAAGGTAATGAAATCGGGCGATAGTACAGGCCTGGATAACCCCGTTTTGTCAGCCATACGCCATCAAAAATGGTAATACTAGATCAATGACAGACCGATAATTATATTATTTGAAAAAAGCGGATAGGTCGCTCACAAACATCCAGTTGCCCGAAACATCAATATGTC
>JBBKXT010000140.1:0-20963 GCA_037969625.1 Saprospiraceae bacterium | reverse complement strand
GCCAAACATAGAAAATTCAGGATAGGCAGAAGCTCTCTCAGGGACATCCTGCAACCTGGAAAGCGGGCTATAGGCCAAACCAGTATTTCCTCTGCCCGGATAGGTGATTTCAATATTCTCAAGCAAGAGGTTTTCTACAACATATCCCGGAAGTCCTGTAATAGAGGACGGAAATGTGTTGTGAAAAAATGGTGGCGCCGGCCCACGAATTTCATATGCATAATCCGGGCGCTCAAAGGCTACTTCTATTTTAAAGTTTCGCAACACCACATTTCTTAATACCCCAACATCTCCTGTCCGATTCCCCAATCGAATGAAAATAGCATTCCCTGTGTTGGTCGCTTGAATATTTTCTATATGTATATTTTCCAGCAAACCACCATCAACACATTCCAACGCAACGGCCGATCGGAATGTATCATAAATCCTGATGTTTTCAATTCGTACATTCGTAAACCCACCATGTGATACCGTGCCAAATTTTATAGCACTCGCACTGGACCGAATGGTACAATTCGCAATGTAAATACTATCACAAATAAACTCCGGAGAATGCGATTTAAGACAGATTCCATCATCCGCTGAATTGACATAGCAGTTCGTTATGCGCACATTCCTACAATCTGAAATATCTATTCCATCATTGTTCCAATACGCATCACTCATCGTTCGAACACTGTCGATAAAAATATTTTCACACTGATCGTAGGTGGCCACCCAGCAAGCAGCATTTTTAAGGGTTACATTTTTTACAAGAATATTCTTTACCCCTACAAACTCTATTAACTGTGGTCGGAGATAATATTTCGGACGCATTTCCACAAAATTATAATTGGCACTATCGATCTCTCCGGCATAAAACAAACTATCAATATGTAGCGCCAGTGCTCGACCCTGGCCATCTATTTCTCCGCTTCCGGTAATGGATATATGGCTCTCTCCCTGAGCCATCACCAATGCTTTCCACCGATTCAATTTGATGTAGTGGGATGGATCCGTGCTGCCCAATAAAACAGCATTCTCCTGCAGATGAAGTTCGACGCCTGTTTTTAAAATAATACTTCCGGTGAGAAAGCGACCCGCCGGCACCACAACGCGACCACCGCCATCATTGTTTGCCGCATCAATAGCAGCCTGTATGTTTTGTGTACTTAAAGTCCTACCATCCGGAACCGCTCCAAAATCAAGAATGCTAATCTCTTGTCCGGAGATGTCTGCCTGAAATATAAAAAGGGCCATTATAAAAATCAAAAAGCGCATGCGGCATCCAAATTCTTGTGACTTAATATTGTCTAAAAATACATCCTTTGTTCTACACGTGGTCGAACAACGGGTACTTTAGGCATAAAAGCAATGTCGACATGTGTCAATATGCCTATCGGCGAAACTTTTAACATAACAGATTGATAGGGTTCAAACGTAATGTTTTTTTCAAACGATCTTCCATTGATGTGAAATGTCAGATCATGAACGCTCGCTTTCTCCATAAAAGATTGTCCTCCATAAACAGGATAGGCCAGATCCTTTGATGGCCATTGTGCCAGAAAAAGATAATGCGTTCCATCGGCTTCTACTCGGCACCAATAGTCAGGAATACTGTCACCTGAAATTAATGGTGGATGATCAATCGATTTTTTAAACTCGTCAAAAACATTCGGCAAGGCGTTTAATTCAGTCAAGATTGATTGATACTCCGCTGATTTCGCTTTTCCGGGTTGCTGAACTTTCCTTTTAATACATACCGGCAATCCTTGATTTGCCAATGCCAAGACACGCTTTAATGCCCTGATGTCCATGTATTCAACATCAATATATAACATAGAAAAATCAGCATCTCCTACAGAAAGCTTTCCATATTCAAACTTTGCTTGTTCCAAAAAAGATCTGTTAATCCACAGCGGATGATAGCCCCTGAGTTCTTCAGGAGGAAATATATAACGCATCTCATATTCACCCCAAACCCATACACGCTGACGTTCGGGTGGATACGCGCCTTTCATAACACCATCTTCATAAGGAATATACATCGCCACATCTGAATAGGATTTTCCTTTCAACATTGTGCCGGAAACTTTTTCAATATATGCATTGAAGGCCGGTAACTCCTCTGACAAACTTCCACCGGGTCCAAAATAAGTAGTAGCAAAAAAATCAATGGTGTCAGATCCCGATGGGTTGTAAGGCATGCCATGATAAAAGTGTTGGTTGACCCCTTTTGCAAACAAAGCATCCGCTACCATTTTCAGATCTGCTGTTTGCTCTTCTCTTAAATAGGTCGCCGGAAATCCATACATGCAAGTAAATGTTTCGCTGGACACCATCCTTTTTGAGGCCAGACACGCAGCAGAACTTACAATTAAAGAATAGTTTGGATTGTTGAGCATCGCCTCCGTCTCCGGTATATCAACCAAGGCATACGTACTCATGACATCTGTAGGCGCTGCCAGACATTGAACGCGTGACCAGGCGCCCATCTCTCTGCACTTTTTTACATACGGTTTGTAAAAACCATTGGTGACATAATCATCGAGATGTAACATATAATCATATCGAACATCAGGAAAAGAATCTATCCCTTGTTCCATGTACGGAATAATATCATAACCAAATTTCTCCTGAAAGCTTTTCTCAAAACCATCCGTCCATATTTTATTGGTTGCATTTAATTTGATTTCCCAGGAGTCTGTAAACAGCGCTGATTTTGATCCGGTCAGCGCTTCGGCCAATGCATTGCTGACAGGTGCTGCAAACTGATTAAACGCATTACTGTCGAGATGATTGATCACCCATTGTGTATCCGGATAGGTCCATGCAAATGTTAGTAACTGCTGAAAGGAAGAATCTCCATAGATTTTAGATCTGTGCTCGACGCTTATGTTGCTTCCCGCTACCGGCCATGCACTACCAAAGGTAAAGTCACAAGCTAGACCTATGGAGTCCGCATACTGTTTGGTGTAGGCGACCATGGCAGACCATTCTTCACTTAACCACTTCTGGGCAGTTGTATCTAGCGGATAGTGTCGATTGTAATTGCGCGCATACATACTTTGATATCGGTACAGCGGATATACCCATGCAATTTCCACGCCACCAAAATTATTTTCTTTGGCCCAATCCAGCTGACTTTTTACATCCGTCCTTTTGATTTCCGTAGCAAACCACCACCACCTTGTACATGGTTTGGAGGAAGGATAAAAACTGGGTGTTGTATTGCTTTTCACTTTCAGTGACTTATTTGTACAGCCACAAAAAGATAGAATCGTTGAGATTCCTACAAAAATAATAATTGCGTTTATTTTCATTCGACGAAAGGTAAGCAATTCAAAAGGTGTAGTCCTTGAAGTCAATAATAATCAATAAAACAAGTCTTTTAAAAAATCATTTTACACCTCTGGTGAATCGATCACGCTTCTGACTGCTGATTTGTGCATAACTCTATCAGAAGACGTTCGGAAACAAAAAGGGATTAAAACCCCATAATCGGGGTAGAAGAAAATAAACGATCAAGGTTATAACAAAAATCGAAAAAATATTCATCCAGAATCCTGCCCGTACCATGTCCACAATCTTTAAATAGCCCGATCCAAAAACAACTGCGTTCGGAGGTGTGGCAACAGGCAGCATAAAAGCACAAGAGGCAGCGAGTGTCGCCCCAACCATTAATGTATAGGGGTGAACGCCAATCGCCAATGACAAAGGTGCTAAAACAGGAAGCAACATGGCCGTTGTTGCCAAATTTGATGTAACTTCCGTTAGAAAATTAACCATCGTCGCCAAAATCAACAGGAGAATTAGAAGAGAAGCTCCTTCCAACAGTGTCAGCTGATCTCCGATCCATGCTGCCAAACCTGTTGTTGTAAAACCTTGTGCTAACGCAAGGCCCCCACCAAACAAAAGCAATACGCCCCAGGGAAGTTTTACTGCCTCCTTCCAGTTAATCAACGCTCGTTTAGTTCCCTTAGATGCCGGAATTATAAATAACACAACACCGGCGATCATGGCAATAATCGTGTCATCTACAAAAGGAAAAAACTTGTTAATCAAAAACGAGCGAGTAATCCAGGCGATCGCTGTACACAGAAAGACGACCAATAAAATTTTCTCTTCGTAACCTATTTTTCCGAGGAGGGCTAATTGCCTTTTTATTTCGGTTCTACCTCCCGGAAAATCTTTTTGATCAAACTTGAAGGCAAACTGTGTGAGATACCGCCAACAAATAAAAAGCAACAAAATTGAAATCGGCAAACCCACTACAATCCATTTTGTAAAAGTAATTTCGACGCCATACAACTCCTGAATGATCCCGGCTAAAATCAAATTTGGTGGCGTACCAATAAGTGTAGCGATCCCACCAATCGAAGCACTATAGGCGATAGCTAGCATCAGCGATTTTCCAAAAATTACATTTTCATTTTTTATTGTTTGTGGATTGTCTCTAAGTTGTGATACGATCGCCATTCCTACCGGAAGCATCATTACAGCCGTCGCCGTGTTAGTGATCCACATGGACAAAAAAGCCGTTGCCACCATAAAACCCAGAATAATGCTCTTGACATTCGTGCCAATGATATTAATAATGTTCAGCGCAATACGTTTGTGCAGATTCCATCGCTCGATCGCAATGGCCAGAATAAAACCGCCGATATATAAGAAAATGTATCGATGCCCGAATGATGCCGTTGTCTCTTCCATCGTTAAAGCACTTGTCAATGGAAATAAAATCACCGGTAGTAATGAGGTCATCGAAATTGGAATGGGCTCCAGTATCCACCAGACCGCTATCCACAAAGTGCAGGCAAGGACTGCATTCGCCTTGTCATTCAAACCTTCGGGATGATAAAACATCAAAACCATTGCAAATAAAAATGGCCCGAGGACTAATGCTATATTTTTTTTGTTCATCGTTTAGTTTTTGTTTGAGCACAACGTTTAATTCATGCTGCATCCCCATGAAATCGCGCATATAAAACAACACCTTTTATGGGTGGTATAAATATAGTTTTAAGTTGCTCGTGGAGCTGCAAATTGTCCCTTTATTAATTGTGGTATCTTGTTGCATGGTTTTTAAGCCCGCAAGGCATGTCTAAGTTACCTGAAGAAAACAGGTTTGTTGATCTCTCGGACTATGGCAGGCCCGTGGCCATCCTGATTGCCAATGCGCTTAAAAACACAATGGTCACACCCATCCACCTGACAATTTCGTTTATTGTTGCCGGCTTAATTGCCGTTGTTTGCCTGTTGAACGGTTATAACCTCCTGACAGCGATCTTCCTTGTACTGAAATCAATTCTAGATGCTGCGGATGGTGAACTTGCCCGTGTTAAGGAAACGCCCTCCTACACCGGTCGGTACTTTGACTCTATAGCAGACATCTTCTTAAACGCTATTATATTACTTGCCATCTGGTCTCTCACGGAGGCATCGATTTGGCTATGCCTTTTTTCATTTATTGGTATACAATTACAAGGTACTTTGTACAATTATTATTACGTCATTCTTAGGAACCGATCGGATGGAGATACGACCAGTCGAGTCTTCGAAACCTCTCCTCCGAAAGCCTTGCCTGGGGAAAGCCAAAAAAATGTGAATTACTTATTCGGAATCTATACCTTGCTTTACGGTCTATTTGACCGGATCATTTTCTTCTTAGACACCACCGCTTCGAAAGGTGTGGATCTACCAAAATGGTTTATGACATTGGTTTCATCCCTCGGTCTGGGGTCACAATTACTGATTATTGCTGTTATGCTTGTTTTGGGGAAAGTAGATTATATCCTGCCTTTTTTCATTTTCTATTCTGTTCTAATCTTTGTGTTTATTTGCAGTCGTAAATTGTTTATTTTTCAGCCCTAATTGTACGCTAAACAACCTTTTGTGCAACTCTTCAAGAAAATAGTATTCCCCCTCTTTTCAATCTTTCTGATTTATCGCTCCATTGATCTCCTCCGGCAATTGTATTATTCCGCCCCTATTGATTTCAGCTTTGGAGAGCTTATATTGATCGCTTTATTGATAACACTTTTCGTCACCGGTATTTTTGCTTTTCCCGGTTTTGCTTTTCCTACGAGTCGTGTGATGCCTAATCGATACTGGATTCCTAAAAATACAGCCCGGCTCAACAAGATTTTTAACCTCCTTGGTGTCAACATCTTTAAATCCATCCTTGTTTTACTTTTCTGGGGGAGAAAGGGTAATCGAAAAAAATACTATAATGGTACCCGAACCGGGTTAGCGAATTTTAATTTACAATCAAAACAATCCGAATTTGGTCATCTGGGCGCTTTTTTGGTCATCCTGATTATATCGATCATTTTATTGTTGAAAGGATACTTTATACTTGTGTTCCTCATAACCATATTAAATGTCCTGTTTAACTTTTATCCTATCATACTCCAGCGTCATCACCGAATAAGAATTCTTCGTTTAGAGAACCAACTAATTAACTAAGTGGCTGTTTTGATAATTATTATCGAGAGGGTTCGTTTTACTATACCAGCATTTACAACAAATGCCTGTAGGTTAAAAAGTAACCTCTTAAAATCAGGAGATCGCCAGTATTGATTTTGCTGTAAGGCAAGTATTAGATTTTGCCGACAGCGCGTAATTGGTGATTTTTCAAGTTAGTTTAACTTTGTCAACCAGACATTGAATTGCTTTAGTAATAAATTTCGAGGGGGTTGAGCCTGGCTTGACAAAAGACCACAAGAACGACGTGAATAATTGGAACCATGGATAAAAAGAAAAGTATTTTAGTCAATGGCTTTGAGCATATTTCTTACCATCCGGAACCAACCGTCTCCGAAGCTGAAATGAATGCTCGTAGCAGAACCTTTTATGATTTGATGAATAATCGTCGTTCGATTCGAATGTTTTCTGATCGACCCGTTCCAAAGTCCGTCATTGAAACATTAATTCAAACGGCCTCTACAGCACCCTCCGGTGCTCACAAACAACCCTGGACCTTTTGTGCCATTTCCAATCCTGAGCTCAAATCACAAATTCGGCAAGCCGCCGAGGTGGAAGAAAAAGAGAGTTATGAAAACCGAATGAGTGAGCGATGGAAAAAAGACCTTGAGCCCTTGGGAACGGATATGTACAAATCTTTTTTGGAGACAGCACCTTGGCTGATCGTTGCTTTTAAAAAGGTCTATGAGATAGATGATGATGGTGCCAAACACAATAACTATTATGTCAATGAATCTGTTGGCATTGCCTGTGGATTTTTAATATCTGCAATCCATCATGCCGGTTTGGTGACCTTGACGCATACGCCCAGTCCTATGAACTTTCTGGCGAAATTATTGGACCGCCCGCTATATGAAAAAGCCTTTATACTATTTCCTGTGGGTTATCCGGCCGATGAGGTTTTTGTTCCAAACATTCAAAGGAAAGCCCTTGAAGAGATAAGTTGCTTTTATGAATAATCGGCCCGAGGGCGTTAAACAAATCTTAATCTATCTGACAATCGGAAGATTCCTGATTAATATAGCAGACTGTTTGTATCTTTATGAAAAAGAAGGCCATGAAAAATATTATACTCTTTTTGATTTCTGTCTTGATTATCCCTGCCGGATTTGCTCAAGGATTAATGTTTAATATCAGTGGCACGAATGCTAAATCAATAAAAAAGGATCAGCTTTATAAGGCTTTAACATTGATTGATATTACAGAACAGTATCCGTCCTCCTGGATCAGCCAATATGATTCTGTTTCAATTCAAACAGCAGCAAATGGCGTGCATCTGATTGCTCACAATTTGAATGACACCCTTAGTGAAGAGCAGAAAAAAATACTGTCATTGGCAGATATTGGCACCGTCGTTACAATTAACATTCATCATCACTATGCCAACCCGGTAACAGAAGACCTGGAGCCTCGCACGATTCATTTCGGTTATACCGTGGTGCCTGAAGTACAAGCTGAATTCCCAGGTGGTGAAGAACAGTTAAATGCTTTTTTAGAAGCGTATGCCATTGAAAAAATTCCACTAAGCATTTCTCAAAAATTTGATCAAGCGATCATTGGCTTTATCATTACTGAAACTGGTAGCATCAGCAATGCTTTCATCGAAAAATCTTCAGGTGATTCCAGTATCGATGATCTGCTGCTAAGCGCCATAAATAAAATGCCCTCGTGGCAGCCGGCTGAAAATATAGATGGCGTCAAGGTCAAACAAAAGTTTCAATTTACCGTAGGGTATCCCGGCTGCTGAAACCACCTGGTATCCTGAATCGATGACCAAGCTACCTGTTTAAAAACATCCTCAACATGGTACTTCCTTTTTAATGGCTAAAGCACAATATCGGGTCTATGTCATTGAGCTTTCTAAAAAGATATTTACAGAGAGAAAAAAGTTCAGGGATGCCAACCCTCAGTTTAATGGTGTTTTGGAGTGTCTGTATGTTGGTATGTCGAGTAAGACACCGGAAGAGCGATTTGAACAACATAAATCTGGTTACAGAAATAAAAAGGGACACAACATTTCTTCTGCCTTTGTTCAAAAATATGGTCGGTACTTGCGGCCCAGCCTATATCAAAATATCGAGCTTCTGACGAAACTCGAGGCATTGGCGATGGAAGAAAAACTCGCCCTTGATTTGCGAAGAAAGGGGTATGCCGTTTGGTATAATTAGTGACCCAAAAAATTCGTTTTCACCAAGTGCTTTGAATTTGTTTTCTTAATTTAAGATATGATTCTTCCTCACAAGTCCAATACCGAGCGAAAGCCATTTGACCTTACTGGGCACAAAGCGCTTATTATTACCACAAGTCAAAAGACACTTGATCTGGTGGATAGTGATACCGGAAAAGTTATCCTAAAAGGAAAGGCTACAGGTGTCTATGCTTCTGAAATGACAGAACCATACTATACTTTTTTAGAGGCGAAGATGTCTGTGGACATCGCCAGTATTGACGGGGGAAAAATTCCAATTGATCCTTTGTCCCTAAAACCTTTTATCCGAACAGCGGATGATATAAGATTTTTAGGTGATCCGATTTTCAAAGAAAAAGCGGAGCACTCCTTACCCATAAAACAAATAAATATTACTGGTTACGATATTATTTTCCTGTCGGGAGGATGGGGTGCCGCTTATGATTTTGCACAGTCAAACATTTTGGCTGAAAAAATGAGTGAAGCTTATGCTTCAAAAAAAGTATTGGGTGCCGTTTGTCATGGGCCTCTTGGATTTATTGGTGCTCAAAAACCGGATGGATCTCCTCTCGTTGAAGGTGTAAGAATGACCGGAGTCACCAACAGGCAACTCAAACAATTAATGGTTGAAGGAACTCCTAAACACCCCGAATCTGAATTGCGCAAAGCAAATGCCCGATATGAAAGTAAGAGCGGTATGGTGGACATGTTAAACAACCTGGTAGTGGTTGACAAAACACATCGTATCGTCACTGGTCAAAATCAAAAGTCCGGTGTGGAAGCAGCTCAGGAAGCGATGCAATTATTGTTGGAAAAGGTAAAAAATAAATCCACAAAGCCACATCAGGGATAAAGAGCAAAGACCGTTAGCCTCCATTAGAAATTTATTGAACGGGATACCTGTCAAATCATTCTGCTAAATGTCCAATACGATGTACCTCTCTTTTTACGGGATAGTGAGATACGAATCTCAATGATTACCTTTAGCAAGCCATGACCGAAACAAGAAAACTTTCCAACATACTCTTTGCTGATATCGCCGGCTATACAGCTCTCATGCAAGATGACGAACACAAGGCCATGCATTACCTAAGCAACTTCAAAGCCACACTTGAAAGTACTGTGACGGTTTATCAGGGAAGTATTGTTCAGTATTTTGGCGATGGTTGTTTGCTTGCCTTTGATAGCAGCACCCATAGTTTGGAATGCGCCATCGCTTTGCAGGGCGCATTTCGGGTTTTGGAACTTCCTGTTCGAATTGGTATTCATTTAGGGGATGTGGTTTTTACAGAGGAAAATGTCTTTGGCGATGGTGTTAATATCGCTTCGCGAATAGAGTCTCTTGGCGTTCCGGGTGCCGTGCTTGTTTCAAAGGCGATACGCGACCAGGTGGTCAATAAAGCTGCATTTTCATTGGTTTCCCTCGGCACTTTTGAGTTTAAAAATGTTATGGAACCGATGGAAGTTTTTGCTTTGACCAATAATGATCTGGTCGTTCCCAAAAGAGGCGTGATGATGGGTAAGTTAAAACCAGCGGCACCCAAAAAGAAAAACTATTATATACCGGCAGCAATTATTCTTGCTATTCTGGCAGCAGGATTTTTTATCAAAGGTGTATTCTTTAAAAACGAAAACGTAGCTCTTCCGATTAAGTCACTTGCTATATTACCCTTTGAAAACACCGACAACGACTCGACGTTAAATTTTCTTTCAGACGGTATTCCGGAAAACCTGATTAATAATTTCTCTGCCCTTAAAGGAGTGAAGGTATTCGCCCGAACGGCCACATTCGGTTTAACCGAAGCGCAGCGAACCATCGAGAGCTTGCATCAATTATTAAAAGTGGATGCTATTCTCACCGGTCAGCTGAAGAAAAAAGGTGAAGGATATTATTTAAACTGCGAACTAATAGATGCTAAAACGCAAAATTTGCTTTGGGGCAAAAGGTATGAACTTCAAATAAACGATGTTTCAGTTGTAGAGGATTCCATTTTAACATCCTTGCAGGAACCTCTAAACCTTCAGCCTATTGCTACATCTGCTCAAGGTAAAAGAAAACCCGATCCGGCCGCCTATGCTGAGTACCTCAAAGGGCGGCACATGAGTTATGGATCCACCGCTGAAGAATCTGAACAAGCCTTGGCCCATTTCAGGGAAGCCCTTCGCATTGATCCCAAATATGCAAAAGCCTATGCCGGAATAGCCAATGAAAAAGTCGTTCAAATAATTTTCTCCACCGGCACTAAAAAAGAAGTGGTCCATGAGGCCAGGATCGCCATTGACGCTGCCAAAGCACTTGATCCGAATATCTCCGAAATCTATTCTGCCGAAGGATCGCTAAAATTCTATTATGATTGGGATTGGGCGGGCGCGGAGGCCTCTTATAAAAAGGCGCTCGAACTTGACCCGGGCAATGCAATAAACTACATTCGCTATTCTGCTGCACTCGCTGCTTTGGGAAAACATAAAGAGGCGCTGATATTGGCGGATAAAGCCGTGGAGTTGGATCCTGTCTCCAGAGCAAGCCTCCACAATCTTGGGTGGACGAATTTGTTAGCCAGTAATTTCAAAAAAAGTACAGAAGCCTTTGGCAAGGCATTGGAACTTCATCCAAACTGGGTATGGGGCCATGTGAAAAAAGGATACGGCCATAGCTTTTTGGGAGAATGCGATGAGGCTCTTGCCTTGAGCGAAAGAGCTCAGGAATTACTCTCTGATGGTTGGGGCTCTGAGTTATTGCAAATTACTTTTGCCTTTGCCTACACGCAATGCAACAAACCTAAAGATGCTGAACGGGTCATTAATCGATTTTTAGAATATGCCCATGAGAATACTATTGAAGATCCATACACGCTTTCGACCATTTACGAAATAAAAGGAGACTACAAAAATGCGTTATTGTGGGAAGAGAAAACTGTTGAAGGGCACTACCCTTCCGCCTATCTGATGAATATTCCAATCTTCTATAAGAAAGATTTTTTCAATAGTCCCGAACATCAGGCACTGCTTAGAAAAATGGGGTTGGGCAAGTAATCTTCCGATGATTTTATCCCATTAGCAGATCCTTTTATTCTAAAGAAATGATGAAACGCGAAATACCAATGGCCCTTAATCTTACTTATCGGTTTGCTACCCATGAAGACTTAAAAACATTACAATCGCTTTTTGTGGGTACGATTACTGCTGTTTGTCAAAACG
Organism: Saprospiraceae bacterium; assembly: GCA_037969625.1. Taxonomy (GTDB): domain Bacteria; phylum Bacteroidota; class Bacteroidia; order Chitinophagales; family Saprospiraceae; genus Opimibacter. Next base: position 9,112 of record JBBKXT010000140.1, on the reverse strand, counting down.
ATTATTCCCCCGAACAAATAAAGGCCTGGACTGCTTCTGTAGAAAACACACAACGATGGAGTGATTTGCTCAATGATCAATGGGTGCTTATAGCTCAGATGAACGCTACAATCATTGGCTTTGCTTCGCTGAAAGAAGGCGCCTACGTTGACTTCTTTTATATCCATAAGGATTTTCAGGGACAAGGTGTGGCTAAGCGGCTTTATAATGAAATTGAAAAGGAAGCAATACATCAAGGAACAAAAACCATTGGATCAGATGTCAGCATCACCGCGAAACCCTTCTTTGAATCACGTGGATTTGTTGCGATAAAAAAACAGGATAACCTCGTTCGTGGTGTCGTATTGGTCAACTATAAAATGACAAAACAATTGCCGGAGTAATTTTTTTCGATCGGTATTAATACACCAATTCTCCCTTCAATCGCATTAATTCCGTCTCCGCCAGTTTGGCATTATAGCGCGCATTGATGAGCCGATCATATGCATCATTAAGACTTTTTTCTGCTTCTCTCAATTGAATAAATGTGGTAGATCCCAATCGATAAGTTTCCAATGTTATATCTACGTTTTCTCTGGCTAAGAGAATATTGGACTCTTCAAGGGCAAGCATTTCCAATTGCAATTGAAAAAGATTAAAGGCGTTGACTACATTCACTTTTAGTCTTGATCGTTCGCTGGCATAGGAAAGCGACTGATACTGCAAATCCAATTCCGCATGTTTGATCAAACGGTGGGTATTCCTGTAATTGAGTATTGGAATCGTGGCCGTAAATCCATAACTAATTCCTTTGTTCTGGTTGATTAAAGGAAGAAAAGGGTTCAGTGCAATATCATTTGAACTGCGGCGAAAATTATACGCTGAGTTAAATTCTATCACCGGATACTGATCTGCTTTAATTTCTTTCAACGACAGTCCGGCAATATCTAAATTCTTTCTACTCAATTGTAGCCCCGGATTGGTTTCTTCAAGGCTGGTTTGGATCTCTTCCAATGACAGCTCATTGTTTATGGGAATTGAATCACTCACCTCATAGTTCGTGGTGATTTGATTTTCCTGTCCTTCAGGCAACGGATTAATCAGTTGGTTAAGTCGTAATTTCAGCTCCCGGATGTATGTTTCCTGTTGCATCTTCGCCGACTTCTGGGCATTAAGGTCAATCTGGCTTTGCAGATACTCGGGCTTTGTACCCATACCTACTTCCAGCTTACGTTTTGACAAATCAACGCGTGTTTGATTGATGCTCATTTGTTCTTCAATAGCGACTAGCTGTTGTTTTTGCCGAACAATTATGTAATACATTTCGATGACCTGCGCCACCGTGTTGATTACTTGATTTTTTAATTCCAGTTGCCCAAGCTTTGCATATTCCTCCGCTTTCTTTTTTAGCGTAAACATTTTTAGTCCATCAAACAAGGTCCAGTCAAGTGTGACCCCGGCACTGATATTCCCTGTTTTGACATCTCCTTGTCGGTCTGTTCCATCAGAGAATTCCTGAATTTGATTATTGTCCGTCCAGGTGTTTCCGAGTGTTGCATTAATTCTGGGAAGAAAGACCGCATTGCGATAGGTATAGTCCAGCCCAAGACTTGTCGAATCTACTTTTGCTAGTCGGATATCATAATTATTTTCAAGCGCAACAGCAATCGCATCATCAAGCGTCAGGATATTTTGTGCACTGCCCATAAGTGGCATTACCACAAACAAAAAGCAACTGCTAACGGTAAGCCACCCATTCATCATCTTTAGTAAATAATTATCTAAAACTCTATTCATGACCAACTATACTTTCAGGTTCTGCAATAGCTGCTTCAAACGAACTTATCTTTTTCTTGGAGGACAAATATGCATACAAAGCCGGTACTACATACAACGTGAGGATCAACGAAAATATCATACCCCCAATAATGACAATACCCAAAGGAATTCGACTGGTACCGGCAGAACCAATGGACAAAGCAATCGGTAATGCACCGAGAGAAGTGGCTAGTGTTGTCATCATAATCGGTCTCAAACGACCGATAGAAGCTTCTATCGCTGCAGCTACTTTTTCTTCTCCGCGTCTTCTTTTTTGATTGGCAAACTCGACAATTAAAATTCCGTTTTTTGTCACCAGCCCTATGAGTAAGATGATTCCTATCTGTGAAAATATATTCAGTGTCAAATCAAAAACCCACATACTTAAAACAGCTCCTGCCAATGCTAATGGAACCGTAATCATAATGATGATAGGATCTAAAAAACTTTCAAACTGTGCGGACAATACTAGAAAGACCAAGATCAGGGCAAAAATAAATGCAAAAGAAATATCGGAAGAACTCTCTGCAAAATCTCTGGATGTACCACTTAACGTTGTCCTAAAGGTATCATCTAATACGACTGCCTTGATTCTATCCATTTCTGCAATTCCATCGCCGATGGTCTTGCCTGGTGCAAGGCTGGCTTGAACAATGGCACTCTTAAATCTATTGAAGTGATATATCGTTGGTGGATTTGCCAGCTCCTCCATTGATACCAAATTGTCTAACTGAATTAACTCCCCTCGGTTGTTACGTACAAAATATGCTTTGAGGTCTAGTGGTGAATCACGATCTGCTCTTTCTACTTGAGCAATCACCTGATATTGCTTTCCATCTTTCAAAAAATAACCAAACCTCCGACCACTTAAGGCTAATTGAAGTGTGTTGTTAATCGCCAATACAGAGACGCCAAGTTCATTTGCTCGCAGTCGATCAACGGTAATCTGTAGTTCCGGTTGGTTAAATTTTAAATCCACATCTGAACGATCAAACACAGGACTCTTTCGAACCTCTTCCATGAAAAGCGGAATGGTCTCTTTGAGTTTGTCAAAGTTGAGATGTTGTAAAACATATTGTACCGGAAAAGACATTCGACCGGAAAAACCAACGCTGATCGTTTGTTCCTGAATTGGAAAAACGCGGACTTCCGTTAAGTCTTTAAACATGCGCCCCATCTCTCTTGCAATTTCATCTTGTGATCGCTCCCGCTTATCCGCATCTACCAATCCCATCACGAGGATAGAAGAGTTGCTCCCGACCCCTGCAGAGAAGCCCGGTGCAAAAGACAATAGAATATTGTTCTCAGGAAAACTCGTTAAGAGCATCTCCGAAACCTGATAAGTCATGGCCTCTGTAAAATCAAAATCCATCCCTTCCGGACCCGTCAAACTTGCTCTGATTCTGTTTCTATCTTCCATGGGTGCAAGCTCTGAAGGAATTCCCTTGCCTATAAAGTAAATGATGCTACCACATGCAAGAATGATGATCAAGCCCAACCAGCGCGCGCGCATAAATGCAACCAACGTTTTTCTATACAGGTTTTCAAGTCCAACAAAAAACGGTTCCGTCTTTAAATAAAACCATGAGTGTTTGTGCCCATTTTTGGGTGTTAAGTAGATGTTTAATACCGGTGTCAGGGTGAGCGATACAAACGCCGAAATGAGAACGGCACTCGCCAGAACGATTCCAAATTCTCTGAACAATTTTCCTACAAATCCCTCCAAAAAAATAATCGGTAAAAACACAATTGACAATGTCAGCGATGTAGCGATCACAGCAAAATAAATTTCCTTCGATCCTTCCAGTGCCGCTTTGTATTTATTCATACCGCCTTCCATCTTCTTAAAGATGTTTTCCGTCACGACGATACCATCATCTACCACGAGGCCGGTGGCCAGCACAATCGCTAAAAGGGTCAGAATATTGATGGTGAAACCCATCAAATACATGACGAAAAAAGCACCTAACAGGGATACCGGAATATCAATCAATGGGCGTAAGGCTATCGTCCACTCGCGAAAAAACAGAAAGATGATGATCACCACAAGACCAATGGCAATAATCAATGTTTCTTTTACTTCCGTGAGCGCATTTCGAACAAATATTGTGCGGTCATAGCCTACCTCCAAAATAATGTCCTTGGGCATGTCCTTGCGTAAACTGATCAATCGCCTATCTATTTCATCTGCGATATCGATATGATTGCTGCCCGGTTGTGCTACAACACCCAAACTAATGGAAGGAACATTGTTTTTTCGGGTAGAACTTTCTTCTTGCTCTGGTCCCAACGCTGCGTAGCCAATATCCTTAAATCGAATGACGCTATTATTATCTTCACGGATGATCAGATCATTAAAATCTTTTTCTGAGGTCAGTTGACCAAATGTTTTAATCACCAACTGCGTTTCATTGCCTCGGATTTTTCCTCCGGGCAGTTCAATATTCTCCCGATCCATCGCATCCTTTACATCACCAATGGTCAGTTGGTGGGCCATTAATTTGGACGGATCGATCCAAAGACGCATAGAATATCTTCGACCAAAAACAGAAACAGAACTGATACCGGGAATGGTTTGCAATTGTTCCTGCACCACATTTTCTGCATAATCTGTCAGCTGCATTAAGTCTTTGGTCTGACTCTGAATCTGGAGATACATGATCGCTCCGGCATCCGCATCTGATTTGCTGACATTTGGTGGCGCATCAATGTCCTGGGGAAGGTTTCCTAATGCACTGGATACTTTATCCCGAACATCATTTGCTGCTCGCTCAAGATCTACCCCAAGACTAAATTCTACGGTAATCGTACTTCTGCCTTGTGAGCTTGTACTGCTGATGTTAACGACTCCTTGTATTCCGTTAATTACTTTCTCGAGCGGTTCCGTAATCTGCTGCTCAATGATATCTGCACTCGCCCCAACATAAGATGTCTGCACATTGATGACGGCCGGATCAATCGCCGGATACTCCCGAACACTTAGATAGCGCTGACCGATCACACCGAAAATGATAATCAGAATAGAACACACCATCGCTAAGACGGGACGGCGGAGACTTAATTCAGATAGATTCATTTGAAAATAATCGTTTATAATTACAAGGACGCGTTTTTAATTTCGGATGATTATCATTCCGCTTGTTTCCCATTTGCTAAATCAACCTCAAGACCGGGTCTTAAAAACATTATAGCCGAAGTAATCACTGTATCACCAATTTGCAAACCGGACAACACCTGAATGTTCGAACTATCTCTTGCCCCGGTTATAATCTCTTTGGGCATCGATAGGCCTTTTTGGTAAACATACACTTGCTTTTTACGCCCCAGAAGAATTATAGAACTATTCGGCACCATCAAGGCCTCTGTATTTTTCTCAAGCACAACGCTCACTTTTGCAAATACACCGGGAATCAACGCAGGGTCTTTTTCATTTACCCGCGCTCTAATCGCAAGGCTCCGTGTAGCTTCATCAATACTTATCTCAGAGGTAATGACCGTCGCTGAAAATCTAACATTGGATCCATCGACCACAAACGAAACCGGCAAGCCTTTAATAAGCTTGGCGCCATATCTTTCCGGGACATTAAATTGAACCTTCAGGTCATTGACCTGGCTGATGGTCGACAACCCTGTGGCCGGAGTAATATAAGCGCCCGGGCTAATGTTTCTAAAACCAAGCTTGCCCGAAAAGGGAGCCCGTATTTCAGTTTTACGGATATCCTCTTTGATAATATCCATGTCTGCTTTGAGATTTAAAACCCCTAACAAACTAAGATCGTATTCCTGTTGACTGATTCCTTGAATTTTTACAAGCTCAGATTGCCTTTTTTCCGTTTGTTCAGCGATCTTTAATTGCACTTCAAGTTTGTGCATCTGGGCCTGGAGATCGCCATCATAAAGTTTTGCTAATAGATCGCCTTTTTTGACATACGCACCTTCTGTGATGTTCAGCTCGACCAGCCTGCCCGAAGTTTCCGAATGTATCTCGGTAGATTCATTCGCCATTATCGTCCCCGGGACCTCAATATCAGAAATTAGCCCTTGTGGTGTGGCGATCATGGTTTGGACTACAAGTCGCTGCTCAACTGACGGCTTGACGGGCTGATTTATTTTTTCTCCCCCTTTTTTACAAAACAAGAAGCTTGTAAAAGAAAGGAGAACGAAAATTTTCAGAAAAAATGGAACTGTACGCACAAGTATTGTTTTGCAATTGTAAGTTTAATAATACACCCAAAATCAAATCTGCTCCCATGAAATAGATAGCAATAGCCATAGAGACCACCAACGACCTTATGACCGGGATATAACATAAAGGCGTTTAAGTCTCTTTTGTTGAGAAAAACAGCTTTTATTTATCTCTTTTGACTTCTGTCGGTCAGGAACAGGAAGTTGTCTTCCTCTTGATATTAATCTCCTCTCTTACAAGAAGTCATTATCTTAATACGCTGATTCATCATAAAAGTAGTCCCAATGAACGATTTGAAGAGGAGAGGTTTTGTTAAAAAAAGTGCCTTTGGCGCTCTTTCATTCTTTGTGCCAACGATCCTATCTGCCGCACATACAAAAGCCACCATCGCTATGGATTCGAGATTGAAAATATCCCTTGCGCAATGGAGTTTGCACAGATCGATTCGAGGCGGTTCCTTGGATCACCTGGATTTTGCAAAAGAAGCAGCAGAAGTTTTTGGGATAAATGCCATTGAGTATGTCAACCAATTTTTTCCTGACAAAGCAACAGACCGTTCTTATCTAAAGGAAATGAACAAACGTGCAGAGGATCATGGTGTATCACAGTTGCTGATTATGATCGATGGGGAAGGTGGTCTGGCAGAAACCGATGATCTGGTTCGAAAGCAATCCGTTGAAAACCATTACAAGTGGGTCGATGCTGCCAATTTCCTTGGTTGTCATTCCATCCGAGTGAATGCCTATGGTTCCTCCGAAGATCGAAAAGCGGTCCATGCTGCCGCGGTAGATGGATTGGGAACGCTTGCCGCTTATGCGGCTAAGGCCGATATAAATGTGCTTGTTGAAAATCATGGTGGTTTTAGCTCCGATGGGCAATGGCTGTCCGGAGTAATGAAGGATATCAATAGGCCAAACTGTGGGACCTTACCGGATTTTGGGAATTTTTGTATTCAGCGTGGTGAGATTGGTTGTGTAAATGAATATGATCGATACAAAGGACTAGAGGAGTTGATGCCTTTTGCAAAAGCAATAAGTGCCAAATCGCACGATTTCGATGATGAAGGTTTTGAAACGCATACGGACTATAAGCGTATGTTTGAAATCATTCAACAGTCTGCTTACCATGGGTATATCGGAATCGAATACGAAGGGGCTCACCTCTCCGAGGCGGATGGTATTCGATCCACAAAAAGGCTGCTTGAACGTCTGATGGAGTAGGTTTTGTTTTGGATACCCTCCTTATTTACAGTGTGTTATCACTACCCTTTATGATGTCTTTCTTTAAATGATTATACGTTTGAGTAGCTATTTTACAGAAAACCAGTGGTTTATCGTTAAATCAGGAAGCTTTTTGGTGCGATTTTGTATCTTACTATAGTAAATTGACTCATTTTTTGCCGAAATCCTCACCCACATGGTTTCTCTTCTATACAAGCGTTGTTTTTTGTCTGTGATTCTCCTTGGATCATTGTGCGTTTTACATGCACAAAACCTGGTTCCAAATTATAGCTTTGAAACTTATTCTTCTTGTCCTCAAGCCTATGGTGGCTCAGGTCCTACCTTGGCTCCACCTTGGGTGGCACCAACGCTTGGTTCTGCTGATATTTTTAATGAATGTTGCACCAGTGGTCTGGTAGATGTACCCGATAATTTTTTTGGGAGTCAGGATGCGCTGACCGGTGTTGGCTATGCTGGTTTTTATACAAAATATAACGCCTTCCTATATCGGGAATATATTCAGGCCCCGCTTGACATGCCGCTGGTTGCCGGTACCTGGTATTCCGTCAGTTTTTATGTGAGCCTTGGTGAAAATGGTTGTGGCGTAGAAAATATCGGGGCTTACCTTTCTGTGACGGCTCCAACCAGCAGTGGTGTTGGTCCGCTCTTTGTAACCCCGCAGATTGTATCCTCAGGAGGATTTCTCAACGATGAGATTGGCTGGACTTTAATTTCCGGTTGCTTTCTTGCAGAAGGAGGAGAGGCCTTTATTACACTCGGCAACTTTGAAAGCGATCCTGACAATCCGACAGATCCAGATTGCGGTACTTCTATTTCCTATTATTATTGCGATGACGTTACTGTCATTGAAAGTATGGAGCCTGAAACAATTGATTTTGATTTAGGGGGACCCATTGAGGTATGTTTTGAATATGAAATCGTTCCGGATATCACCGGATATTACTTTATTTGGGAAGACGGAAGCCATGGCCCTACACTTACCGTCTTTGAATCCGGAACATACAGCCTGACGGTAACAGATGGTTGCAATTATGGCGTGGATTCTATTGAGGTGATTATCAATGGTGTTCATGATCCTATCGATCTTGGTCCAGATGAGCTTGTTATATGTGCAGGAGAATCCTATGATGTTTCATTAGATCCGGATCTCAGTGTGTACACATGGCAGGATGGTAGCAATGATTCCGATTATTCGATTACAACGACCGGTATTTATTCTGTCACTTTGGATGATGGCTGCGCTACCTATACAGATGAAATCGATATTACCGTTCTGGACCCTCCTGCTCCTAATTCTTTAGGTGATGATATGTTCCTATGCTTAGGAGATGAGTTTGTTTTTAGTTTTGATCCTGCACTTGGCGATTTCGTTTGGCAGGATGGTAGCACCTTGCCGACCTTTACGGTGACAGGAGGTGGCACCTATTCGGTGACTGTTAGCAATATGTGTGGTGCTGAAAGTGCTACTGTGGTCATTACTGATCTTGAGGTGCCGGAAATAGATTTAGGGCCTGACGAAGTTGTGATTTGTAATGGTGAAATTCTTGAAATTGATATAGATCCGAATCTGGGCGATATTGTATGGAACGATGGCAGCATTGAACCAATTTATGAAATTACTTTACCTGGCTTATACAGTGTTTTTGTAACCAATCAATGTGGTACCGGAACGGATCAGATTGAAGTTTCTGTTGCTCCTGCTCCTCTGGCTGATCTTGGCCCGGATACTATTGTTTGTTCTAGTGATCCATTGCTTTTAACAACCCCTTCTACAGATGGAACTTTCTTGTGGCAGGATGGATCCACCAATGAAGATTTTCTGGTCACCAACTCAGGTGTTTATGCACTGACCGTTTCAACTTTCTGCGGTACTGCCATGGATGAAATT
>JBBKXT010000139.1:0-18130 GCA_037969625.1 Saprospiraceae bacterium | reverse complement strand
CCAGCCAATCCGGACACCTCTATATGTGCCTTTTCTGCTACCAGTCCCTCTTGAAGTGATTTTACTATAGCATCCTGACGATAGACGTCAATCAACTGCTCCAGATCTGTCATGGGAGGGCGAAGTTAATAGAAAATGGGTGAATCAATTGCCAAAGTGACCTAAGACTAGTGGACCTGATCGGAGCGCAGCGCTTGCCCTACACTCCGACGTAGGAGGTAGTGCTGGGGCAGACCCTGCATTCCGACGAAGAAGGTGGTTCAGGGGACCTTAGACTCTACTTTTGGTATAAGATAGGGCCTAGAGCAGGAGGCGGGAAGCGGGAAGCTTTTAATTTTATTCACATTTAAACTAAACCCTCCTAAACAACAGGAGCCAAAGGCTCCGAGTGCTGAACTTTCTAAACTTAATGTCCCCCTGTTTGCTTTGATATGGAGAAAATTGCTCCAAACAGAAAGTTAAGCTGGTAGAACATGAAATCCTGACTGGCTTTATCGGTAGATGACATCGTCGTTCGAATATCAGGCATATTAATATATCCTGCCTTAAATTCAGATTGCAAAAAGAAGTTTTTAAAGAAAGTAATGTTCAATCCTACAACACCACTAAATCCATATCCAGCTAAATGAAACTCATCATATCTATCATTGGTAAATAACCTGCTATTGGTTTTAGGGTATAACACCCCTGCACCGATTCCTTCTGTCAGATTGATTTGTACTTTGCCCCAGTCAATTAACTCATCAAATCTTCGGATATCTGCATTTACATAATTTAACCCATCCGTATGTTCCAGCTTAAGAAAGTCTTCAGCCAAGACTATGTTGTCATTGTCATAGACGCCATCATACTCCGTGCCACTGCCATTGATATATCCTGAGATCGAAACCTCCTGATCGTTCACCACCACATATTTCATATGATCCGTTCCGAAAGAAACGGAATAGTTGTCATGAAAAAAGTACCCAATCCGAAAATTGTACTGCGGAATAGTGGCCACCGCCGGATTGAAGTAACCGCCAAAACTAAAGTCCGACTGCCGGTCCTTGGCAGCAACTTTTTTTAGAGTAAAATCATATTGGTCCCCGGTGTAGTGCAGGTCTGATGCGCTAAACCAACCAAGATTCCAACCCCAATAGACATACATATTTCCTTTTTGAGCATTGGGGGGAAATAAAGTTTCATTCTGCCCGGAACTTTGAAAGGATATCAAAATCATAAGGCCAAAAAAAAATGATCGCAGCTTGTTTGTAGAAATCTTCATGAGCATATCGAAAGCACAAAATTAGGTTTAAATCTCAAACATTGATACCCTGAGGATGGTTGTTGTTCATTTCTGCGATATATCCTACACAATGTAAAGGGAACAGGTTCCTGAATCCAAAAGAAAAACCCATACCGGATAACAATACCAATATGGGCTTTTCTAAGGACCAATGAAGGCTTAATTTATCTTGACGATATCTCTTACCCAGTTTCTCTTGCCATCAGTACAATGTAGAATATACATTCCCGGAGTCAAGGTGCTCATATCAATTTGCGTAGTTTCTTTGCCAAATTCACTTTTGAATACTTTCGTCAGCACAATCTGTCCGGTCATATCCACCAATTTAAAACGCAGATCCCGATTTTCAAATCCAAACAAATCAATGTTTAATTCGTCATAAGCTGGGTTAGGATAAGTGCTGAATACTTGAAACGCCTGATCTATTTCTTCATTTGCAGAGGTAATATCACCAAGGACAAAATCATATTGAACACCGCCTCCAAAATCAGGGTTGAAAGAATGTAATGGAATCGTACCACCGGATTGTAACTTTCGCTGAAAGCGAAGACTACCAGTGCCATTTTCAGGGAAGAACCAAAAGGAAAGGCCGTCCTCTCCGCTATCTCTGAAATCAAGAGTGTAACATCCCGGAGGGAAATTGAGATCATCTTGATACACTGTATTCGAAGACATATTGTTCCTTAAAAATACAACGTTTCCTTCTCCATCCAGAATCGTGTAGAAGTAATCGCTTCCCGGAATATTGGTTTGCACACGGAGCTGCACTGGATCTACATAATTGTATATTGGTGCCGGAGAGTAGGTTGTATGATATTCATTATTATCTGAATTCCCATCAGGTGCACCATTTACTTCTGTAAGTGTCACAGAAAAATCAGAACTCCCTGTCCAAAAATTAGCATCCGGTAGTGGCAATTCAATTTCAACAATTTCCTGTTGCTCCATAAAGCCAAACCAAGTAAATGTTTCTTCCTTATCAGGACTTGTGCGGTAAGTAAATTTGAGTGACTCAACCAAATCTTCGCCTGTATTCTTAACTAGAATAGTCGGTGTGTTGCAAGCGGGATTGATTCTGGCATATTCCACCCGTCCCAAATTTGGCCTCATGACGTCTTCGATTGAAGCATCGGTTTGATAGTTGAAAGTGCCATAAGAAACCAAAAGATTATTGACTAAATAATTGGCTTCCGACATGTCTCCTCCATTCACACCGTAATCAATTTCAATAGTTTCACCTGGTGTCACATACCCATCTAACGAAAAGGAACGGACATCTGTTTCCATGCCCGGGCACCAACCCGCACGATCAAAAATCCATGTGCCCCCTTGAGGATAGATAGGGTTTGTGCTACAGCCCTTCCATACCACAAAGGGAAATTCCTGAGCACCACCTTTTACATTGATAAAATGTTGTCTTGATATAAACTCACCGTTCTGACCATGCCCTGTGATGGCAGCTCTTATCTTATAATAGGAAGCCGATGGCATCAATGACACTTGTCTGGGTTCAAATACCTTATTGCTTAGAATATCACCCATATAACCTCGATTCTGAGGCCAGATAGGTTGTATGTTTAAGACATCACGTTCCGGGATTCCGGTAATAAACCAAAACTGTATATCCATTTCCTCCTGATTCTGCCCTCCGTATTCAAGCGATAGTTTGCGTCTGCCTTGTAGAACAGGCCCAAAATCGGTGACATCAAAAACAAAAGTTTTGCCATCAGGCCCAAGATCCAGTCCATTTCCATAAGGCGTAACAAGCGAAAGAATTTCAAATTTGGCATCACGCTTTGAAAAATAATTGAGTGTTTGTATGTCAATGGTTCCCTCAGCATTTGCTTGCTTTGTGCCAATCAATTCACCCGCTTCATTATAGATCGGTCGATCACCGGCAGGATAAACTAATTGTGTGTCCAGTCTAACCAGATCAGTACCTTCTACACCAAAATGGATGACTTCATGGAGATCACTTTCAACAGAATCTAAAACGGTGACAGGGGAGTCGATTATACTATAATCTCCTTGTAAAAATGTAACTCTTGGCCAAAGATTTGTTTTGCTGAAGTTGTGGAATAAATGATCACCGCGTACAGATCTCCAAGAAGGCAAAACAATGGATGCATCCAGCATCAAGCTGGAAGTATCTCCGGCTGTATTTCCGAAGCCTTCATTCAAATTAAAATAGGCTACAAGATTTGCATAATCCGGATGTGAATCATGTATTTGTACATTCATCCAGCTACTGATGGTCGCTTCATCAAGCGCTTTATTCCAAACCTGAACTTCATCGATGGATCCATAATAGGGGTTGTTGTTGTTCAGACTTTTTCCAAAACGGAAAGCATCGAAATCCATTTGTTTAGTCAAACCATTTCCTGAGTGCCAAAGCACGCCGTTGAGGAAGATTTTCATTTCACCGGTGGTGGCCTTTTTTGTAAAAGCCCAATGGTTCCAGTGCCCTTCGAGATTTTCTACTAAAGCATCTTTTTCAATCCGGTCATATCCGGTGCCATCATTCCCACAATCCCAGTACACGCGGCTATTACTCCAAGGCAGATGCACATTCGCCTGGCGGTTGCCGGCAGCATCAAAGCCTTCAACGATCGATGTATTCGCAGGAAGATTTGCGGGATTGCCAAAGCACCAGAATGAAATGGTGATTTCATCTCGAATATTTTCGACACTAGCTTTTTGTAAATCCAAGGTGCTTACACCGCCAAAATATAGATTATTTTCATTGGTTGTGAAGCTGGATTGTAACGCAGCTTCAGAAGAGGCAGTTGCGGTAAAACTAAAAGTAGGAACATCCTCACGGTCATTTGTGGTGAAGGAAATGTCAACCAATAAATTACCACCGGTCCAATTAAATGTCTGGTAGAATGGAAGAGTGATCTCCCCATTGTTAGACATATCGGTTGATTTGAAATAAACCTCTTGTAGGCCATCCTCATCAGGTTTACTACCGGCAATATCCGCTGTGGTATTTTTAAGTTTTATTTTATAAAAACCCAAGGTGCCTCCACCTTGCAAAAGGGTGGTTTTGAGACCTGAAATAGAACCGACGGTTAATCCACTGGATATTAATTCATCTGCCGGTAAGATCACCTGATACCGATAAGCTGCTGTAGCAGGGTTGTGAGGCTTTTCTGTGCCTTGACCGGTGAAAACAATTTCTGAAGGATTTGATCCAGCGACGAGGTTGCTCTCATGCTGATCGTAGCTTGTATAAACATAACTTGGTGTTGTACGGAATGGAAAGCTTGTGCCTGAAAAATTTGATATCGTATAATCAGGCGCTGTGGCCGCGGTAGAATCTACGCGGGTCGGATCAGTGACAAAAGTATTGCAGCTGTAATCCCACTCCCGACATCCCACAGAACCATTGCCAACGGCTGCATCATGGCAGCGCATATTATAGCGCATCAATATTTTGCGATAGGTCACCAAAGGATCATCCGGAAAATCAAATGTGTCTGAGCGGTGGCCATCACTCCATTTAAACGTTTGGACTTTAATAGTGTCCTGAGCGTAATTCAGTGTCGAGGCAAAGAATGTGAAAAGGAGCAGAACTAATAAATTTTTCATTAACCGGAAAGTTTTAATTGTTGTTGAATTTGTTCCAATGAAGGTAGGAAGTTTGACTAAAAGAGCGCTACTGTCACAACTTCATTTCACCTATATCGATAGTTTTTCATGGGGATGGTCGATCAGAAGACAAAAAGCTAATGGCTTATAGGGTTTGTAGCCTTAAATTATTTATACTATAAATACCTGTAAAATGAAGGTTTTACCTCTATTTAACCAAGAAGTCCGGTTCGCGCGTTCACATTGGGCTGGATTGTAATGGCAAATAATTTTTTATTTCACGCTATCAATTTGATCCTGCAGAGGGCTCTGAAAATGATAAAATTTCGCCATCGGTACAGAAAGCGGTTCGAAAGTGCATATAGCAGAAAAATATAGGTATAACTAATAGATATTCAGCATAATATACTTTAAAAGTGATTAGGTTTTGCGACTATTTTTCACTATTTTTGCCCCTCAATTTTTTATACATTTTTATGAGCATATCAAAGGGGAATTATGGCGCGGAAAACATACAAGCGCTAGAGGGATTAGAAGCCGTCCGTAAAAGGCCGGGGATGTATATTGGCAGCACAGATGTGAAAGGCCTCCACCATTTAGTTTGGGAGGTGATCGATAACTCTATCGATGAGCATTTGGCCGGATATTGCAAGTCGATCGATATTATTGTCAATACAGATGGATCACTCACAGTTATAGATGATGGCCGAGGTATTCCTGTTGGTATGCATGAGAAATTGCAAAAATCAGCCTTGGAAGTCGTCATGACGATTCTTCATGCCGGAGGTAAATTTGACAAGGATACCTATAAAGTATCCGGAGGTCTGCACGGTGTAGGGGTCAGTTGTGTAAATGCGCTTAGCCAAAAAGTACGCGTGGAGGTTAAAAGAGAGGGGAAAATATGGAGGCAGGAGTATGAACGTGGCAAGCCAACAACATCAGTAGATGCCATAGGGGAATCAAAGGATACCGGTACAATGGTCACATTTTGGCCTGATGATCAGATATTTGAAACCCTGGATTTTAAATACGAAACACTGGCTAATCGCCTTCGCGAATTGTCCTACCTGAATAGTGGATTGTACCTTAACCTTGTCGATAATCGTGTGATCGAAGAAGATGGTAATCCAAAGTCTGAAACTTTTTTCTCCGAAGGAGGACTAAGCGAATTTGTTCAGTTTTTGGACGAAAGCCGAAACCGCTTGATCGAGAAGCCTATCTATGTTAAAACAAAACAAGATAATGTAGAAGTTGAGGTGGCTATGCAATACAATACCGGCTACCAGGAACATGTGTTTTCATTTGTCAATAATATTTCCACTCGAGATGGTGGAACGCACGTCGCCGGATTTAAAAGAGCGATCACGCGTATTTTTAAAAAATATGGTGACGACAGCGGACTCTTTACCAAAGCGAAAGTACAGCTCTCGGGGGAAGATTATCGCGAAGGCCTGACAGCCGTTATTTCTGTAAAAGTACCGGAACCACAATTTAAAGGACAGACAAAAGGTGAACTAGGTAATTCTGAAGTTGTTGGAATCGTATCACAATGTGTTGGCGATGCTTTAGCAGCCTACCTTGAAGAGAACCCGGGAGATGCTAGAAAAATCACCGAAAAAGTAATTATAGCCGCTCGTGCCAGAGATGCAGCGCGTAAAGCTCGAGAGCTTGTGCAACGAAAGAATATCGTTGCCGGTGGAGGATTACCCGGCAAGCTTGCAGATTGTTCTTCAAGAGATCCCAAAAAATGTGAACTATACCTTGTGGAGGGAGATAGTGCCGGAGGAACTGCTAAGCAGGGACGTGATCGAAACTTTCAAGCGATACTTCCCTTGCGTGGAAAGATTCTCAACGTCGAGAAAGCCATGGAGCATAAGATCTACGATAATGAAGAGATCAAAAATATGTTTACCGCTCTCGGCGTAAGTATAGAAGAGAAAGATGGTGAGCGTATATTGAACATAGAAAAACTACGCTATCATAAGATAGTCATCATGTGTGATGCTGATATCGATGGTAGTCATATTGTCACCCTTATCCTGACTTTCTTTTTCAGATATATGAAGCCATTAATTGAAAACGGACACCTATATATTGCAGCTCCGCCTTTGTACAGAATTTCGAAAGGAACGCAATTCCAATATTGCTGGAATGAAGAGGAAAGACAAAGAGCCGTGGAGAGTTACACCGTTGGTGATAAACCCGGCAATGTGAAGGTGCAGCGATACAAAGGTCTTGGGGAGATGAATGCTGAGCAACTTTGGGAAACAACCATGGATCCTGACTTCCGCGTTTTCCGTCAGGTGCATATTGATGATGGGCTAGAAGCCGATCGCTATTTCAGCATGTTGATGGGTGATGAAGTGCCACCTCGACGAGCCTTTATCGAGGCGAATGCGAAGTATGCCAAGGTAGACGTCTAAAGATTATTTTCAGAATAGGGTTTTATTAAAGCAAAAAGCTGAGTTTTCCTATCAGCTCAAGCATGCTATGTGCCGTATGACAAAGATTTTGGTCAACGTCAATTGAAGTTTTTAAAGGGATCAAGTAACTTACTGGTTCGTTACCGAAATGATTTCTTAATTTCATTTTGCAAACACCCTAAAATTTAAGTTTCATTCTTTCCTTTTAGGGGTCTACCTTTTTGACCTAATGAGAAATATACATGCACCATCAATCTAATATTACATTTATCCGTATTGGTTTATTTTATTTTAATCCAATACAAAAGTGAATTTCACACTCCGTTCATACTGGCTGTTTTTTATTTTGGTATGCGCCATGGCTACCAAAGTAGCTGGTCAGGCTTTTGTCACAAATGGTAGTGCATCATTCCTCGGTGGCGAATGTTACCAATTGACTCCTGACAATCCTGGCCAGGCCGGTACTATATTTTCACAAAACACCATTGACCTAAGCCAACCTTTTACGGAAACAGCCACATTCTTTTTTGGGTGTAAAGATGGCAGTGGAGCGGATGGGATAGTGTTCATCCTTGCTACGACAAATAATCAAGTCGGTTTGGGAGGTGGTAGTTTGGGTTATGATGGTATTACGCCTTCTATTGCGGTTGAGTATGATGATTATCAGAATGGTAATTTTGGTGATCCGGCCAGTGACCATATGGCCATTGTGTCCATGGGATCAGTAAATCACACTTTACCTTCAGGGCTGGTGGCACCTATTAATATCTCCAATATTGAGGATTGCATGGACCATTGCTTTACTATTTCCTGGGATCCAATTACGATGACGCTTACTTCCGTTCTCGATGATCATGTGATATCCTATACCGGGAATATCGTAGCCAATATTTTTGGCGGAAATGCCAATGTGTATTATGGATTTTCTTCGGGAACAGGATCTCTTTCCAACTTACACACCGTATGTTTTGGACCGCCTGAATTAGAACTCATGCCGGATGAAACGATTTGCGAAGGCGAAAATGTAGAGCTTCAGGCAGATCCAAATGGAATCGCATGGGATTGGGCGCCTGATCCGACATTGTCATCTTATAGCATAAGCAATCCTGTAGCTTCACCAATCATCACTACCACTTATACAACGATCATTGAGTTTGCGTGCGGATTTGTTGACTATGACACAGTGATAGTCAATGTGAACCCACCACCTGATGTTTTTGCTACGAATGATGGTCCGGTTTGTCTTGATGAAACACTCACCCTTATGTCTGGTGATGGTGTCTCCTATCAATGGAGTGGACCATTATCCTACAGTTCGAATAGCCAAAATCCTGAGATTGACAATGTAACGCTTGGTATGGGAGGAGTGTATTCTGTAACAGTGACTGATATCAATGGTTGTACGGCGGAAACAACCACGTTGGTGATCATCGACGAAGGACCGACGATAGAAGTTGACCCCATCCCGGATCCTGTTTGTTTGAATTTACCACCGTTTCAATTAACAGCAAGTCCGCCGGGAGGTGAATGGTCTGGTGATATTACGTTTGATGGGATTTTTGATCCGGATTATGTAGGTGAAGGCATACATATTGTAACCTATACAGTGTCCAATAGCAATGGTTGTTCGAATACTGAACAAGTGGTTATAGAAGTATATCCTATCCCGGAAGTACTGATCGATCCGCCCGGAGTTCTATGCGAGACCAGTGGCTCCTTTCAAATGACTGGAAGTCCGCCGGGAGGAATTTGGACGGGCGAGATTTCGATTGGTGGAATTTTTGATCCGGGGCAAGCCGGCGATGGTCCGCATTTGATTACTTATACTGCCAATGATGGCAACGGTTGCACAAACTCTGCTGAAATAATTATTGAGGTGTCGGCAGGCATGGATGCAGAGATCACTTCCTTCGGTCCGTTCTGTGGGTCGGATACTATTTTTTTAACGGCAGAGCCACCCGGAGGAACGTGGGGTGGTGAAGCAAATCCAAATGGTATTATTCTTCCAAATTATTTTACGCCTGGATTGCATTTGGTCAATTATCAAATTGATAATTCCGACGGCTGTTTTTATGCTGAATTATATATTGAGGTATTGTATTCCGATGTAGTAGAATGTCCTGATATGACAAGTTTGTGCTTTGATGATGCTCCCGTGACTTTAACTGCTACGCCAAACGGTGGTGTTTGGAGTGGTGCGGCTGATCCGACCGGATTGGTAGATCCATCCACATTATCTCCGGGGCTGCACATGGCCATATACACCGACAACTTATGTGATGGTAATCTTACCTCCTGCTATACCTATATTGAAATATTCGATGCACCACAAATAATAAATGCTGTAGAAGTATGTGACTCATTGGGCACTTCGTATACGGTGACACTTAGTATATCCGGAGGTGATTCACTTAGCTATATCGTCACCGGTTCAGTAGTCGCAACAGTTATCCCGGGTTCACCAAATCTATTTGTAAGTGAGCCGATCTTATCAGGAGAAACTTACTTCTTCATTATTAGTGATAGCAACAATTGTGCACCCGATACAATTGCCGGAGACTTCACATGCAATTGCGAAACAAATGCAGGAATGATGGATCTCAGTTTAATTTCTGCTTGCGAAGGGGATACAATTTTTGTGTTGCCTCCCACCGGTGTAGTGCTGGATCTGGATGATTCAATTGTGTATGTTTTACATCTCGGTTTTCCGGATAATATAATTTTCACCAGCGATACAAACTTTTTTGTTTTCACCTCGCCACTACTCACCGGCACAACATACTTTGTATCATCGGTAGCCGGCAATGCGATGGTTGGATCTGGTGTGGATCTCAACGACCCATGCCTATCTGTGTCTTTTGGCACACCAGTGATGTGGGCAGCACCACCGGATGGATACATTTCAGCACCCATGCAGCTGTGTAGTGGAGATAGCATACCGCTTAGTTTTATACTCTCAGGTGGAAGTGGCACCTATAATGTGATCTACACCGATGGAACTGATTTTTTCTCACTGGATAGTATTATGTCAGGATACGCCTTAGATATAAGTCCTGCATTGCTGTCAACTTTAACTTTGGTGGAAGTAGAAGATATTGCATTTCCATATTGTATTGGTTTTCCGGATACAAGTATTATTGTTCAAGTAAATGATCCTTATCTGACCCAAGATGATATCGCCATTTGCTTTGGGGATAGTATTTTTTTGGCAGGCACCTATCAATTTGATGCGGGTATATATTATGATTCGTTAGTAGCGATCACAGGATGCGACAGTATTCTTGAAACCGCTTTGACGGTCATGCCATTGGATACCTTCTTGCTTAGTGGCAAGTCTTGTGATACTTCTTTGACGGGTGTTTTTGTCATGACGTTTAGTGATCAAAATGGATGCGACAGTACCACGATTACGACGATCACTTATGTCTTGTCAGATACAACCTTATTGCAATCGATGACTTGTGATCAGATGGAAGAAGGTGTTTTTACAACTATTTTCATGAGTCAGAGTGGATGTGATAGTGTTGTTATTGAGACGATCGAATATTCTCCACCGGATACAACCCTGCTGTCAGGCAAAACGTGTGATGAAATGTTAGCCGGTATGTTTATACAGGCGTTTCTAAATTTATCGGGCTGTGATAGTGTCGTGATTGAGACTGTGGAATATTTCCCTCCTGATACTACGTTACTTGCTGACCTAACATGCGATCCTGATCTTGCCGGAATATTTTCGCAAACCTTTGTAAATAGTATGGGGTGTGATAGTCTGGTGATCGAAACCATTACCTTACTTCCTTCTGATACGACACAAATAATTGATTACTCCTGTTTACCTATCGATACCGGAACTGTTTCACTGGTATATATAAATGAGTATGGTTGTGATAGTTTGGTGCATTTGACCACAGAACTTTCACTCGATGATTCTTGTCATGTAGTGGAAATCAGAAAGGATGTTTTCATCCCAAATGTTTTTAGTCCAAATAATGATGGGCTCAATGATCTGTTTTTTATTTCCAGTTCGGAGGATGCCCTTAGCAATATTTCCTTTCTAAGAATTTTTGATCGTTGGGGTGGGTTAGTGTTTGAGACATTTGATTTTCTACCAAACATTCAAGAACATAGCTGGGACGGCACAGAAAAGGGGAAACCACTGATGCCGGGTGTTTTTGTCTGGGTGGTTGAGCTAGAATATACAGATGGTACGACCGAGCTCAGGAGTGGTGATGTTACACTGGTAAAATAACGAGAGCTACATCCATTATACTTTTTCCAAAACAACAGCATATCCCTGTCCTACACCAACACACATTGTCGCTAAAGCATAACGTTTGTTTTCGCGATGCAAAGAACGTGCAGCGCTTAATGTAATTCTGGTGCCGCTCATTCCCAGCGGATGTCCTATAGCGATAGCTCCACCACAAGCATTGATTCTTTCGTCATTGGCATCCAGGCCTAACTCTTTTGTACAGGCCAACACTTGTGCAGCGAATGCTTCATTGATTTCAATCACTCCGATATCATCGAGTTTTAAGCCTGCTTTTTTTAAGGCACTTTTTGAAGCACCTACCGGGCCGATGCCCATGATGGATGGCTCGACACCCACCACCGCTGATGACACAATTCGTGCAATTGGTTTTAATTTATGGTTGCGCACCCCAAAATCTGAAGCAATCAGCATAGCGGCAGCACCATCATTTAATCCACTACTATTACCTGCTGTGACACTTCCATCTTTTTTAAAAGCCGCTCTCAGTTTAGAAAGACCTTCGATAGTCGATGTTCCTTTGATAAATTCATCTGTCTTGAAGATCAACGGATCTTGTTTGCGTCGTGGAATGGAAACAGGGACAATGTCTTGAGCTAAAATATCAGCGGCAGCGGCAGCTTTCTGTTGTGAACGAAGCGCAAATTGATCCTGATCGTCTCTTGATAAATTATATTTGGCCACAAGATTTTCTGCCGTTTCACCCATGGCATGCGTACCATAAAGTTCCTTCATGCGTGGATTAATAAATCTCCATCCAAAGGAAGAGTCGAACATTTCAGCATCGCTTCCAAAAGGTTGGTTTGATTTGGAAATTACCCACGGACCTCGTGTCATATTTTCAACACCTCCGGCAATAAATAAATCACCATCGCCTGCCTGGATCGCCCGGTGTGCATGGATGGCCGCTGACATGCCTGAAGCACAAAGTCGATTGACGGTTTCTCCGGGTACAGACCATGGAAGTCCTGCTAGGAGTAATGCCATTCGAGCAATGTTTCGATTATCTTCTCCTGCCTGATTGGCACAACCCATGATAACTTCATTGATCAATGCCGGATCCAAATCCTTGTGCTTTTCCATTAAAGCTTTTATCACATGAGCAGCCAAATCATCCGTCCGCACCTCTGACAGTGAGCCTCTGAAGGATCCAATGGCTGTTCGAACACCATCTATTATAAATGAATCTTGCATCTTTTTTTATTTTTTCAATGTACTGAGCCGACTTTTATTTTCACTCCATCGCTCGCTCAAAAATACGACCAGTAGATTTTTCTTTAAGGATTATCTTTTTGACTCCGTAATGTGTTATTTCCTCTTTGACCAACCAATGTTTGTCGTCATAGGAAACCATTACTTCCTGTTTTGTAATACCTTCCTGTCCTCTCCAAACGGCCAATTCGATCGGTTCCCATTTTTTGCTTTTGGCTGAAACATATGCCGCATCCATGATCGCATTGATGATATACCCATCATAAAATGTTTCTTTGGGCGTTGTGTCATCGTCTAGCGCATTAAACATATCTGCAAACATATGGTTGTAGCCTAAGTCATTTAGTTCATCTCCAATCGGGTAAATCCATCCCTTATCAGACTCGGCTTTTTCCGCCGAATATCCTGTGCCTTGACCACTCGTAAATATTTCCAGTCCGGTACGCATAAATCCATTACTCCAAATCGTTCCCTCGCTTCCCATTACCTCGTCTCTAAGATCCAATCCACCTCTGAAAGCCCAGCTCACTTCAAACTGTCCAATAGCACCATTCTCATATTTGACCAGGCCGATTGCATGATCTTCCGCTTCAATGGGTTTAACTTGTGTATCTGCCCAACACATGATTTCGATCGGCTTGATATCCTTGCCGATAAACGATCTGGAGACTTCAATACAATGACATGCCAAATCAATAATGGCTCCGCCACCAGCCAATTCTTTATTCCAAAACCAATCACTATGAGGTCCGGGATGAGCTTCACGAGATTTAGCCCAAAGAATTTTTCCCAAGGCGCCTGAGTCAATGGCTTCTTTTGACTTTAAAAACTTTGGGGTATAGACAAGATCTTCGAGGTATCCATTAAATATTCCGGCGGCTTCCACTGCGTGTAAAATCCTCAATGCTTCTTGAGCATTACGCCCGAGTGGTTTGGTGCACAAGACTGCCTTTTTGTATTTTACACATGCCAGAATAGCCTCTACATGAAGGTGATTAGGAAGCGCAACGATTACTGTGTCAACATCGGGGTGACTGATCGCTTTGTCAATATCCAATGTCCAATGAGGCACTTTGTATTTATCAGCAAACGAAATACACTGCTCTTCCCGTCGGGATTGAACTAAGACAATCTTGTCTCTACTTCTTTGACTGAGGATAGAGTCGGCATAAAACCTACCGATAAATCCAGCGCCCAGCATCGCAATATTTCTCATGAGTTTGTTTTAATTAGTCTGGCAATGACTAAGACTTTATTTTTTCATTTTTAAAAACAACGGCAAAAAGGACCGTGACGATGACCGCAATTCCGGCAGGGATCATCCAGATCATTTGCCACTCATGCATGCCGGAATGGTTTGTGTAGTGATCGAATATCTTGCCCGCAAGCCAAAATCCAATAAACATACCTACACCATAAGTAGCGAGTGTAATAAGTCCTTGTGCAGCACTTTTAAATTTTTCACCAGCCTTATAATCTGTATAGATTTGTCCTGAGACAAAAAAGAAATCATAACAAATACCATGCAAGAGGATGCCGCTAAATAGCATCCATATTCCTTCTCCTGAATCTCCATAGGCAAATAGGAAGTACCGCAATGCCCAGGCAACCATGCCAATGATTAAAGTAGTTTTTACACCAAAACGCTTTAGAAATAAAGGCAGAAGCAACATAAAGAATACTTCCGAAACTTGTCCAAAAGTCATATGGCCAGCCGCATTTTCCATCCCGATGTTGTTCAGAAACATATTGGCGTTCTGATAATAGAAAGCAAGTGGAATACAGATGAGAATAGAGGATATAAAAAAGGCTAAAAAGTTTTTATCTTTTAAAAGCATCAATGCATCCAGGCCCAGAATTTCACTGATGGATGGTTTGCTGTCGGATTTAAGTATTGGGGGTGTGTTTGGTAAAAGAAAACTAAAAACACCAAGAAAGGCTGAAGCAGCTGAAGCCATATAAAAAGTATTCTGGAGCAATCCTTTTGATTCCCACATAAAGACATAACCGATGAGAAGTCCTGCTACAATCCATCCAATCGTACCAAACAGTCTAATTTGACCAAATTCAGCAGAAGGATCTTTCATCTGCCGAAAAGAAATGGAATTGACCAGAGCAATAGTTGGCATATACAAAATCATATACCCAAGAATTAGGGGAAAGAAACCTGAAAAGCTGTCTGATTGAGCAGTGAAATACATGATCACCGCACCGGAAAGATGGAGAAATCCTAAAATACGTTGCGCTGCAAAATATCGGTCCGCAATTAATCCTATAATAAATGGGGCAATGATCGCACCGAGCGATTGTGTGAAATAAGCAGCTGAAATCTCTTCTCCATTAGAAGAAAGAATCGTACCCAGATAGGTTCCCATCGTGACAAACCAAGCTCCCCACACAAAGAATTCAAGGAACATCATCAGGGATAATTTAATACGAACGCTCAGTTCCATAATTTAAGAGGATAGGATTGAAGATGAATTGAAACTCTAATGTCCATAAAAATGTGTAGAAGTTGGTTGTAAAGTGGAGTATACACCTATAATATTCTTATCTCTGCAATCAGAAACCCTGTCACATGAAATTAGATTTATTGTTAAGAAATAGCCTCTGTCCGGTTTGTTGCAGCCTCATCCTCCTTGTTTTTACTTCATGCGCTTCCCCCAATCATTTTAAAGAATGGAATTTATCTCCATCACTGGAAGAGCAGATAGATGTACTATGTATAGAGCAGTCAGAGGTAGGCCACCTTCCTGGTTTGGTCATTGCTATTGTTGGAAAGCATCAACAAATTTGGACAAAGAGTTATGGGTATGCTGATATCCTTTCAAAAGAACCAATTAATCCAGGAGAGCATTTATTTAGGGTAGGGAGTATTTCAAAAACGGTCACAGCTGCTGCACTTGCCAGGCTTTGTGAGGACAAAGAGCTCGCTGTTGATACATCGATTAGTAAATACTATCCGAAGATTCCAGCAGACAAGTCTGCTCTGACGCTTCGATTACTGGGAGGTCATTTGGGAGGTATTCGGCATTATAATGGACTAGAGTTTATGAGCAATGAACATTATGATGATGTATTTGGGCCATTGGATGTTTTCATCGACGATACACTACTTTGTGTTCCAGGCACAGCATATAATTATTCGACGTATGGATGGACTTTGCTTAGTGCGGTAATGGAAAGTGGAACAGGCGATTCGTTTTTAGAAATCATCAAAGAAGAAGTTTCGAAGCCATTACAGCTCAGTGATCTGAAGGCAGATCATATAGATTCAACCCATTTCAGTCGTGTCTCGTTTTATACTTTTGAAAATAACATACATCTCATGGCTCCTGATGTCGATGTAAGTAATAAGTGGGCAGGTGGAGGTTTCTTGTGTAGTGCAGAAGACATGGCTAAATTTGGTTATGCGCTGGTTCAGCCAGGCTATCTCAACCGCCATTCACTGGAAGTTTTCACAATGAGTCAATCCACTGATTCCGGAGAGCTAACTAATTATGGAATTGGGTTCAGAACAGGCATGGATGAGCAAGGAAGAAAATGGATAGGGCACTCAGGAGGTTCAATAGGAGGCACAAGTATGTTGTTAATTTTTCCTGACCACAATCTGGTCGTGGTGACTTTGGTGAATATGGGAAATGCCTCTATGAATCAACTGGCCCAAAAGATTGCTGATCTTATTCTTAGTCAGACAGACTAGGGCCTGTTTTCAAGTCAATCATATTAATTTTTTTATTTGATCCATCTGTTTCAGGTGCCGGTTCATGTGATCATTTAGAAATATCAACGTTTGGTACATGGTCATTCTGCCTGCCACTGGGTGCTTATAGATTAAGTGGGAGCCGAAATCAGGTTGATATTGTCTAATAAAATGAATTAGAGCCACGCGAGAAGCATCCCATTTTTCATGCAGGACATGGGGGTTGTGTATGGGTTGATCTTTCCACATGTTAATGGCCGATGGCGCTTTGAACTTAAAAGGGCTATACAACGAGACTTTTAATGCAACAAGAGTACCCCAGGATTTGAAATGAAACTTGGGTATTGAATCCGGATTGGACATCTTTTTTGTAAGGTAGGCCAGTGATAGCTTTTCAGACCTATAAAGGTGATTGGCTACTTGAGCGATGGACCAACGCTTTGGGGTCGGTTGTTTGAAGTATATCTCTGTTGACAAGGAAGAAAGAGATGTCATCAATTTGCTCTTTTTTAATTCCAGTCGATGAAAATGCTTTTCAATTTGTAATATATCTCCGGGCATCAATTTGTACTTTAGCTTATCCAAAGTAAATAAAAAACAATACATAGCTGATGGCAATCGACCCAAGACACTCTTCTGAAAGAGACCAATTCAAATACGCTGATTCAAATTTTAGTCCGGATGATTCGGATCGGGTAGCGCTTCCCAATGAGACGATTCCTGATTTTGCTGAAGAACAGCACTTTGATCAGATATGGTTATGGGCGATTATGGGTATTCAGCTGTTGGTTGTGATGGTGCCTTTGGTGCTAACTGGTCAAGCCTGGTGGACGATGGTGATTGTCTTGGTAGCGATGGTGCTGAGCATGGCGATGCTCGGAAGTTTGAAGTTAAGCACCTGGATGGATGCCGAAGGAGTTCATTACAAGATGAAATTGTTTCACTGGCGGGTGCGTACTGTAACCTGGGATGAAATTGATCAGATTCATGTTCGTAAATATTCTCCTGTGAAAGAATACGGTGGATGGGGGCTCAGGTATGGTAGCAATGGATGGGCATTTAATGTGCGGGGAAATTATGGAATCCAATTATTGAAGAAGGATGGTGGGCGTATATTGTTGGGTACTCAAAAGCCTGATGAAGTGTCTGCTTATCTGGCTGCCAAACAACTTCTGGTATAGGCAAAAAAAAAGAGCGCTGACGGGTAATCAACGCTCTTAATTCTTCTCTTGAATACGTTCGGGCGGAATGTTTTCCGTGTTCCCGATGCCGTGTAACGGCAATTGTAGATTTTGCTTGCTTCGTTAAAAGTAGCATTGGCTGATACAGAAGCTTATTGGCTATCTGTATTTAAAAGCTAAGAAGTAGCAATTGCCTCAGGAGCTGCTGCCGCTGGGGCTGCTTTCTTCCTGGACGCTTTTCTTTTAGTAGCTTTCTTGGCAGCTTTCTTAGGAGCAGCTTTCTTAGTTGCTTTTTTGGCAGCCTTCTTAGGAGCAGCTTTTTTAGTTGCTTTCTTCTTAGTTGCCTTTTTAGCAGCTTTTTTAGCAGCTTTCTTAGGAGCAGCTTTTCTAGTTGCCTTTTTAGCAGCTTTTTTAGCAGCCTTTTTCTTGGTTGCTTTTTTAGCAGCCTTCTTAGGAGCAGCTTTT
>JBBKXT010000138.1:0-34930 GCA_037969625.1 Saprospiraceae bacterium | reverse complement strand
CATCCAAAGAAATAGCACCACTGACTTCTACACCGGTATAGACACCCGCTTTCATAGCAGCTACCGCCATTTGGGTATGCCATTTCCAAGGCGTGGAGATGATGACCGCATCAATTTTTTCCTTGTCCAATAATCGGACATAATCATGCGGTCCATCATCATAAATTTTAGGCCACTTTTTTTTGTGTTCATAAAACATCTTTTTCGTGGATGCCAACATCACTTGATCCGGTTCGGCGATGCAAGTGACTTCGCAATCTGTCCTGCGCAAAATTAAATCTATGTGTGACTGCCCTCTGAATCCACTGCCGATGATTCCGATTTTTAGTTTGCCGTTGACATCTTTAAGCTTTGGATTCGGTCTGGCCAACAGATTGTTTGAAAGCCCAATCCCTGCAGCCGCCAGTGAAGTTTTCGCTATAAATTTTCGTCTTGAATGATTTATCATAACCCATTTCAGATTTTTACCGGAAAAATTATGTCCAAAGTAAGAAAAGCAATTTTAATTCATCAGATGACCTGAGATGACCTTTGCCTGCTAAATCCATGTTTATGCCAATGGGAAAACCTATTTTTGCAATCCTATGGATCAACAGATAGAGGATATAAAGGACATCATCGCTCGTGAAATCGAAGGAATCAGAAATATTCCGGTGGATGCGCGTATTGGTAATGCTATTGACTTGATATTCAGTGAGGTGCACGAAAAAGGCGGGAAGGTGGTCGTTTCCGGACTAGGCAAAGCAGGTCAGATCGGCCATAATATCGCGACAACGCTCAGTTCTACAGGAACACCTGCTATATTCCTGCACCCAACAGAAGCCCAACACGGCGACCTGGGCGTGATCCAACCAAATGATATTCTCTTTTTGATCTCCAATTCAGGGAAAACAAAAGAAATAGTTGAATTACTGCCATTGGCAAGACGCCTTTATCCTGATATAAAATCAATAGGACTGACAGGTCATCCCGAACACGAACTCGGCACCCTGGTGGATGTTTGTTTGAGTACAGGCTATCCGAAGGAAGTTTGTCCACTCGGACTAACACCAACCACCAGCACCACCGTGATGACTGTTCTTGGAGATATTGTTGTCGTAGCTTTAATGAAGAAAATTGGTTTTACAAAACCGGCATATGCCATGAGACACCACAGTGGATATCTTGGCCAAAAGAGTAAATCAGATGAATAAATTATTTCTCATTTCGGGTCCATGCATCGTAGAAAATGAATCGACTCCATACACCATCGCCAAGACCATCAAGCCCATTTGTGATGCGCTGGGGATTGAATATATTTTCAAAGCCAGTTATCGAAAAGCAAATCGAACACGCGTCGATAGCTTTACCGGCATAGGCGATGAAGAGGCCCTTCAAATCATCAAAGGAATAGGCGAGGAATTTGGTGTGCGCACCCTGACCGATATCCACGAAAGTCATGATGTCGAGTTGGCAGCGCAGTATGTTGATGTGCTACAGATTCCTGCATTTTTATGTCGACAGACTGCATTACTTCTGGCAGCTGGAGAGTCAGGAAAAGTTGTGAATATCAAAAAGGGACAATTCGTCAGCCCGGAAGCTATGAAGTATCCAATTGAAAAAGTGCTGTCCACCGGAAATAAAAATGTCTGGGTGTGTGAGCGCGGATTTTCTTTCGGATACGAAGATTTAATTGTGGATGCAACAGTGATTCCTCGTTTGAAAAAACATGGTGTACCGGTTGTCATGGATTGTACGCATTCGACGCAAGTCCCAAATCAAATGACAGGGGTCAGTGGTGGCAATCCTGAATTTATAGAAACCATTGCTTTGGTAGCTGCGGCAACAGGAGCAGATGGACTGTTTATAGAAGCGCATCCGGACCCTGCCAATGCAATGAGTGATGCCTCTACTATGCTTCAACTTAATCTTCTCGAAGGAATCCTTACTAAAGTTGTTAAGGTTCGCAATGCGCTGCAATCATGAGTGATAATCTTTCAAAAGAAAAAGGATCCCGCATTAAATTATTGGTGCTGGATGTCGATGGCACGCTGACCGATGGAGGTATCTACATCGATGCGAATGGCGTTCAATCTAAAAAGTTTAATGTACGCGATGGGATGGGGATTACTTTGCTGAAGGAGAAAGGAGTACCAACGGCATTGTTGAGCCATAGTCGATCCATCAAAATTTTGGAAGAGCGCGCCCGCATGCTTGGAATAAACCTTTTATATTCCGGCAAAGAATCAAAGCTCGAAGTGATGAACCGATGGTTGGAGGAATTGAATATCACCTTCGAACAGGTAGCCTATATTGGTGATGATGTAAATGATATTGAACTTCTTGAAAAAGCAGGTTTTTCAGCCTGTCCGCATGACGCTCATTTTTCGCTGATCAAAGTAGTGGATGTTGTGTTGCAACGAAAGGGTGGTGAAGGATGCGTGCGTGAATTTATCGATCGATTTTTACTTTCCGTTTAGGCACTTCCGAGTTTTCTGATTCCTTTCATTCCCTGCGGTAAAAAAAAAGAAGCCGGTTGGGAGGACCGGCTTCTTGATAAGGTTTGTTCGATAAGGAATCTCCCACATTTTATTATTTGCTCACAAGGAATCCTGTGCTTCCCAAGTAGCCACTGTCGGCATAAACCATGACGTTGTAAGTACCCGGTTCGAGATTGTCTGATGGCTCAAACGACATGGAGATGTTTTGACGTTCTCTTAATTTCGTTTTTTCAATATCTGCTGCATGAAGTTTAATAGGTTCGTTGCCAAACTTCAGACTTACTTCTTGGCCCGGCACGGATTCAACTGGATTACCATTGAATTGTGACAGCACCAGATACAGGTCGCGTTGTCCTTGGAATTCAGCAGGGATATTGTTAAGATCAAAAGTGACGGTGATCTCATCAATTTTTTTACCATTGGTTGTGATCTTATCTCGCTTGTTGGCAGAGGTCACGGTAAAATTGTCTGCTCTGAATCCAGCCGGAGCAATGGTTGATAGTCTCCCGATTAGCTTTCCATTGGCGGACGTCAGGCTCATGACTTTAGCATTCAAAGTATTGACGACATCTTTTGTAGAGACAAGCTCTGTATTAAGTTCTTGATTACTGACGGCCAGTGATTGGTTTTCAGCTTTGAGGCCAAGAATATCTGCTTCAAGTGATACTTTCAATTCCTCCATCTGCGCCAAACGGCCTTTGATTTCAGCATTGTTATTCTCACTTTTATTAAGGGCTTTTCTTGCTTTAGCGATGCGTACTTGTAGATCTTCTACTTCAAGTATTTTTGCCTGAAGATCACTCGACAGCGTGTCATTGACATCAATCTGATACTTGTAGGAGTCATTGAGGGATGCCAGTTCAACTTCTAGCCCTGTTCGAGTACTGTCAAGTTGCTCGCCCAAAGTGACTGCTTTCGTTTCAGTGGCTTTGTATTTTGAGTAAAAAGTAGTGCCTATGATAAGCGCTATGATAAATAATAGGCTAAGGATTGCTGTAGCTATCTTCCAGCGCTGTTCTGTGGCTTGGTTGGATGAATTTTGCAAATCGGACATAATTGTAATGGTTTTAGTGAAATGATTTAATGATTAAGTAAAGGTCCTACTGCATCTATTATTTTGGTTTTAATGAATGAATACACATCTAAAAATTGGTGTCTCATAGTGTGTTTGTATTCGCTTTACAAATAAACGGGAGTTATTGTTTTCTATGTATACGCTTTTATTTTAAAGCAGATAAGTATCAGGTAATCAGTCAGATAAACATTAAAAATCATGGTTTTCAGGGAGGGCGTAAGCAAGGGGATTAGGAGGCCACTCCGTGTTTTCCCTGAGGTTATTTTGATCATTTCTAAGGGTATTTATGGACTTGTGTCGAACCTTAGCTTTTGGAGAGGGAAGCATCTGATGTATTTTAAAGTTAAAATCATAGTGGTCGTGCATTTTTTGTTTCACGAAACAACCGTTTACTTTGCGGCATGCAAGGGAGAATTCGATCAGTCAGGCGCTTCCTGGATTTTGCTTTTTCGACAACCATTGGGCTTGTTGGATTTTTTTGGGCAATACTCTGGGGCAAGCCAAAAGAAACGGCAGGACTTAAATTTCGGAGAAACTGGTTAAACAGCGTTCCCAAGCGGCTTGGGCTCCGGATAAAATTGGAAGGCGAGCCATTCCGGGGACCCTGCCTGTACGTGGCCAATCATATAAGCTACATAGATCCAATCTGTATTTTGATGCAAACAGATGCTAAAATCGTTGCGAAGGCTGAAATATCAAACTGGCCAATGGTTGGTTACAGTGCAAGTATCACAGGTACTATATTCGTCCATCGGGATGTAAAGACCAGTAGATCAAATGCGGCCAGTGCTGTGCGAAAGGCTCTTTTTGAGAAGGAATCTATTCTTGTTTTTCCTGAAGGGACTACTTCTGCAGGACCACTCACATTGCCTTTTCGACCCAGAACATTTGAAGCTGCAAAAGATGCTGGAGTGCCTGTCCAGCCGATTGCGGTTTATTATGAAGATCCTTCCGTGGCCTTCATTGGCGAAGACATGTTTATCCCTCATTTCACTAGGTTGAGCCGAATGAAAACAATTCATGGCACAATCGCTTTTGGTCCACCTCTATACGGTGAAGACGCTTGTGAAAGAGCAAAAGAATGGATTGATCAAAAGCAATCGGTGTACCTCACAGCCCTTCCTGCCCATGCGTTTGCGTAGAAAGGATAAACTACGTCGGTGGGCCGTCAGAATTGCTTTATTGGCGATACTACTTCCCATCGCGACTCTCGCTACTTTACGCTATGCGGGCTTGTTTAAAATGAGAAAGACAGACCGTGAAATAAAGTCTTACCTCATGTCGCATAAGGTAGATATGTTGATCGATACTTTTACTTTATATGGTCGAGACATTGTTTATTTGAGGACTAGTTTAGGGGAACCAAAACAAAATGCTTTAATGCTGGTCCATGGATCACCTGGTTCCATTGATGCTTTTTTAGAGTTTATGGTGGATACCTCCTTGCTGAAGCATGTTGATCTGGTCACGTATGACAGACCGGGATATGGCAACTCAGGATTTGGTGTGTCAGAACCATTTTTATCGCGTCAAGGTGATATCCTTTATGATTTGATGCAACATTTGGGATATGCCGGTTATTGGCTGGCAGGACATAGTTATGGAGGTGCAGTAGTCTTGCAAGCAGCCATTCGTCATCCAAAAAAGGTAAAAGGACTGGCACTGATGGCAGCATCCATCAGTCCGGATGAGGAACCGTCATCGGAATCATGGCGTAAGTGGATTGATATCCCTTTGTTCCGTGAATTGCTGCCGATCTCTCTCCGGGTGAGCAATGAAGAGCAGATGCCGCTGCGTCACAGTCTGGTGATGCTGGAGGATGATTGGGATCAATTAAACATGCCTGTCGCTGTGATTCATGGCAATGAAGATGTTCTTGTTGCTTTTGAAAACATGGCCTATGCCAAGGAGCAATTAATAAATACGGATACAACCTTTTTCAGAATATTTGAAGGGGAAAATCATTTTATTCCTTGGACAAAAAAGAAGGAAATCATTCAGGAGTTAGTTCAACTCATCGAGTATTCTAAACCTGTTTCTGCACCTTAGAACACTTCATTTAATCCGAAGAAAACACCGCTGGAGCCACAATTGCCTTGTGAGAAATCGATACAAAGAGCAGATCGACTTCGTTTAGTGAAAAGTATGCGCAATCCAGCTCCACCGCCGATATTCCAAGCATGAAATACCTTTGAGTCTATATCATTGCCTGCTGATTGGACGTTGATAAAAAGGACTCCGCTCACCAGGCCGTTATGCAAAATGGGATACCTATATTCACTTTCAAAATAAGCATAGGAAGGTCCCCTGAAATATCCAATGGTGTAACCTCTTCCACTTCTGTTGTAAGTATCAGAACCGGTATAAGGCAGATTTAAATAGGGACGTTCTCCTGTGATCTGATAATTAGCCCAGTGCCAAAAGGCTAAAACATGTGTTGGGTTTCTTTTGCTTAATGAAAAGTACTTTCTCAAGTCATAACCTAGGGTTGTAGAGGTTTCTGAACTTCCTAGCCACTTCGGATTATATTCAAAATTCAAATCAAAATACATGCCGTTATAGGGTCGAATCGGCTGATCACGCGTATTGTATTGAAAGGCAAGCTGTAATCCATTGACGGAATATTTTTTTGAATTGAAATTGTGTTCTTTGCTGTACCTATTATGGGGAGTGCTCATCGAATCACTAAGATAGATATCATCGATTTTATTGTAGAGATTAAAATTGACTCCCGCACCCACATAAATGCCTGAATTGATCTCATGATAAGCTTTTTCAGAGAGCCGCAGATAATGATAACGAATAGGAAAGATGCTATCATTCACATGGGCAGGAATTCCATCTCCGTCATTTGGCATAAAACAAAAGGTTGTATTCCCGGTGCCAAGCCCATGATCTACCAGTCCATAAAAAGAAAATTGCCAATTGCCCTGAAAATTCCATTTGTTTTCCGGACGGAAAATATTATGCCTGGATTGCAGGGTCGTGACCCCTGAACTCGAAGCAGTAAACATCAAATTGAATACGGAATAATCCGTGTTCAAAGGGTCGCCAAATTGCTTACCCATAATAGAATTAAAACCAATAATGCCGCCAAAACTAGGATTATACCCAATCACCGGTAAAAATGAAATACTTGCTTTGCTT
Source organism: Saprospiraceae bacterium (assembly GCA_037969625.1). GTDB lineage: Bacteria > Bacteroidota > Bacteroidia > Chitinophagales > Saprospiraceae > Opimibacter. The sequence continues at coordinate 28,228 of JBBKXT010000138.1, read as the reverse complement.
TCGGGTATTGTGGAATCACCTTGAATGTTAAATAGGGAGTGAATGATGTCCACTAAATCTTTTTGGCTATTCGCTTGATCCACTGAGATATTCTGAGCCTGGGTATTGACATTGGCCAATAGGACTAAAAGCAGTAGGCTTAGGATATGATAGAGTCGATTCATTTGTCTTTATGCAATCAAGCCTAAAATGGTTTTGGTTTGTATGGTATAAAGATCATCATTTATAGCTATTACAGATTATTTAAGCTATAAATTGAAAGCTTAAAAGAAAAAAGCACTGAGCGATATAATGACTCAGTGCTTTTCAAGTTATCTATTATCTGAAAGAAGACAGGTTATAGAAAAAATCTATTTCGAATGATGCGCCATCCCTTCTCTCTTTAATTTGTCAAAAAGAAGTGCCGCGTATTGCCTTGCTGCATTATCGGCATTTGCAGGATTATAGACTTCTGATTGAACGGACCAAACGATTTCTCCATTCTCAGCATCATACAGATTGCTTTCTAGGAAGTAGATATTGTCTTCAGTGTAATATCCCGGCTCGTAGATATAGGCACTTTGACTGTAGTAACCTCCAAAGCTACCGTAATATCCATAGGAAGGATAGGGCGCATACATCGTAGTACCAGGTACATAGCGGGTCTCTGACTTTACATCCACCAGTGAAGTAGTAAATACAGCATCACATCCGGACTCTCTGATCTTTGCCATAATATCCTCATCGGTTGTGCTCTGCTTAGGGAAATTTGGACCAAAAGCCTGATAGCTTTTGACAACCTCGATACCTTCGGTGGCCGCTGCTTTCGCGAGGGCATCCTCCATAGATTGCCTGGTACCTTCGTTAGGGAAAATACCATAAATAAAAACCTTATGGAATTTCCCTTTTCCCATAACGTCCTGATTCATCCAGTTGCCCGTGATTTTCATCGTGGGAGCACATGAAGTAAACATAAATGCTGTCATAACAGCTAAACTAAAAAGTAATTTTCTCATTGGATTGAATTTGTATTTTTAATAAAAGTAAGGGGTTTTGTTTTTAGATTTTAATAACTATTGTCGATATGTATAAATACACCGACATCAAAATTCATATATGGGCTTACTACCGTTGACACACTGCCATAACCTCCCGCTCCCCAGCCAAAAGCATAACTACTTCCCCAAAAGGGCATATAGAGCTGGGTATTAAGCCGAACACCAAATTTCGGTGTGGCATAATATTTTATTCCTGCACTCGCTGACATCGTAAATCGTGTGTACCCAAATGCCTCAGGATCTGCCGGATCAAAAATGGTAACGCCGAAAAATAATCCGCCATAAGTTTCAAATTTTTCATTACCGATTCCTTTTAGTCCACCGGCTAATATATTATGCATTGTGAGATTGCCAAGGTCTTCAATATTGCCACCATAGAAGTTGTATTTCATGCCTGTTTTGTGATAATTATATTGAAGCTCAAAAAATACGTTCTGTGAGAATCCACCACCGGCAAGACCATTTCCCCAAGCGATATTCATGCCGTAATTGGTGCCTCCATCGGTATTGAATTTACCATTGTACGTATTAATGGGCATAGGCAATTGGTATCCCATGTACGGGTTGAATTGGAATATCTGAGCAGACGCAGAAGAAGTAAAAAGGATAAGGACAAAGGCAACCCAAAATGGTAATTTCATAAATTATTTTTTTAAAAATTCGGTATAAATGATCATTAGATTAATTCAAGTTATTCTCTTGGATTAATTCGGCCGCCAAACATCCATCGGGCAGTAAAAGCAGCATTGACCGGACTAAAATGGCTTTTGTTCACAAATATCCAGGTAGGAAGCCAATCTAATTGTAATCCGATACGACCAATTCGCCAATCGAAGCCAATCGCTCCACTAATACCGAGGTAAAACTCATCACTAAAAACCATGGTCTCACCGATGCCTAAAAAAGCACCAAGCTTTCCATTGTTTGACAAGGCGCCAAATTTTTCACCAAGAATAGTGAGCGATAAGCCATCCGTTTCTTCATCAAAATTTTGAGCCGCAATGATTTCAAAATTCATTCCGCCGTGCTGTGAATAGTTTTTTAAACTTACACCGGAAGCACCGCCAAATCGAGCACCAATACTCCATTGACCGGAAGCCGTTCCACACAAGAGAAAAACGAAAAAGAATAGTAACAGGCTGTTTTTCATATTTTATAGTTAGAAGCCATAAATGTAATGTTTTTTAGTAGATCAAACCTTTATTTCAAAGGCAAGAGACGTGCCCTAGTCTATGAAATTTAGATTCCTAAGACGTTGATATTTAGTGGGTTGTTTGTGCTGTTAGGTAGAGATAATACCCCTTCTATTTTCTTCTAGTTTGATCTGCTGATTTGTTTTTGGGTCGAATACGAAGCGGTGACCCCGGATTAATATGTTTTAAAGTAATACCCGCAAAGAAGTAAGTGTGAATATTTAAATGAATGTGCTCAGCATCCAGGACAAGACGACAAGTCGATATTTTCATGTCACTCACATGGATGTCAATTGTTTGACCAACTTTTCCTTTCGAAAGAGCCTTGTGTATGATGCCAGGAATATCACTGAGTACAGTGTTTAATTCAAGCCCTAAGCCAGCTTGAATGGAATCTCTTATCATATTGTGTAAAAGGACATCCGCTATGTTCAGCAGCGCATTGTTTGAAACCACTTTAAAATCAAATTCTTTAAAACCTAAATGTTGTTTAGTGGAATCGAAATAAGGAGTAGCGGTGGCTATCATTTCACCATTGACGGCACCCGTGGCTTTGAGTCTGATGATCATGCCTAATTCAGAACCATATACGCTGATGCCCTTGATCGTGAGTGACATACCACCGGCTGTAAAGGTGTTGCCGACCAAATGTGTGCTTAGCTCCTTATTCATTTCATTAAAGCCGGCAATAAGGTGCATGTGAATAACTGACAAACTATCTCCAATATAGTTGTTCATGAATGCGGGGAGCTTTTTACGCACAGCAGCTCCACCCGTTGTATCCGTAATTAAACCAACCAAAGCCTTGATAGATGTTATGCAGGTAATAGAGGTATCTCCCAGGATAAATTTTCCGGCAATACCTTCACAGATAAATTTGAGATAGACATATGGCTCCTCCTTCGAAACGAGGATTGGAGATTGCAGATCGTACCAAACATCGCCAATTGGTTTTGCAAGGCTGACACCTCTATTTATTTCTTCATCAAGGAGCGCTGTGAGCATTTCTTTATCCTCTGCTAGAAACTTGTCAATTGAGTTTTGCAAGTCAAAATTGATACCCAATACTTTTAGTTTAGGGGATTTCGTCCAATTAATTTTAACTAATTTAAACTTTGTCACCAGGTTCCAATTCGTATCTAAAGAGGCAGGTGTTTCGAGTTCGATAGTGAGCTCTGTTTCCACGGGCTTTAACCCCTTCGTAAGGATATTCAAATTAGAATTTTCTACAGTTGCTACAGCTTTGACAGGAACAAAGCAAGTCATAACTTTTCGATTACTGCTGAGTTTGATATCACCAGTCTTCGTTAGCTTAAGATAGATGACTAAGTTTTTTCTGTCCTCCGGATGAATAATGGTTTCCAAAAAATCACCTTTAATCTTTTCATTGAGATAAGTTTCCAGTGCAGAGATGGAGTAGGTGACCGGTATATTAAAAGTAGAGGGTGTGATGTTGAAAGCCACCGTATCACGGAGAGGTAAAGGGATCGATTGGTCCTCCTTTATCTCATTTTTGCATCCGCAGAGCACGAAATAATGCAACAGTATAAAACTGAAAAGTATTAGAAGTGGTGGACTTGATTTTTTCACCCGGCTATTTTAAGGTTAATCCTTCATGATCCAAAATACAGATTTGTTGTAGAACTATTTTTCCAAATAGTTTTTTAAGCTCGTTCCAATCAAATGATTCCAGCCTGCTTCAAAATTCTTTCTTGCAAAATCAGCAATATCAGACGAAAATGAATCCAGCCCTTCATGGGTCAGTTTAACCTTCGTACGATGATCATGTGCCTCCAGTTCAAAGGTGACCACTGAGTGGCCTTGATAGCCTTCATAACGCCAGGCGTAACTAATTTTCTGTCCTGGAATGACAGTAGTGATTTCGCATAAATGTACGTATTGCGTGCCATTTTCCGGTCCACCGACAAACTGAAATTTGAATCCCACTTCAGGGACGAACTCCTTCAAATCGAAATACCATTTTTTCATGTGATCCTTATCTGTCACTGCTTTCCAAACGTCATCGATGGACGCCATGATTTCTATTTTGAGGGTATATGGTGCTATATTCAATGGATTGAATTTTAAAATGAAATGAAGAGAAGCAAATTAATGTCCAACAGCTGTAGACCGTGCGTTCATTCAAGTGCTGTAGCTAATCACCCGTTCGCCCTTTGGCACTAAAATACAAAAAAAAAGAGGCTGGATATTTAGCATGTCCAGCCTCTTTTATAGTATATATCTGTGGATGCTTACGCTATCTCCGTATTGACAGGTTGTCCTAATTGTTTCAACATCCGGAAGTGAGAGGCAAATGCATCGCGAAACCTTGGTTTGAGATTATAGTGCAGCCCGTATTCTTTGGCTGTACGTTCTACGATCGGTGCAATCTTTTGATAATGGACATGACAAATATTGGGAAACAAATGATGTTCGATTTGAAAATTTAAACCACCCACATACCAAGTTAAAAGCCAGTTTTTAGGGCCAAAATTTGACGTGGTGGCCAGCTCATGTGCTGCCCAATCACTATCAACAACACCGTCTTCATTTGGCATAGGTTGATCAGCACCTTCTACGACATGAGCAAGTTGGAATATAACACTCAAGACAAATCCTGCGGTCCAATGCATAATCATGAATCCAATGATCACCTGCCACCAGGTGTAATCCGTCAGCATGATGGGCAAACCGATAAATGTGATCAGATATAGGGCCTTAAACATGACCATCTTTAAATATTCCCGTGTGGGGCTCTTTTTAAGCTGACGTGTAATCCCTGCTCTATTGTATTGTGCCAATTGTGTGAAATCCTGAATCTGCTTTGATATAGTCATCAACCCATAAAAAAAGAAGGCATGGAAGTGTTGATATTGGTGTATTTTTTTGTGAGGTGAGGCCTGCGATAATCGAATGGGTCCTTTGGAATCAATGTCATGATCAAAACCATCAATATTGGTATTGGTATGGTGCAATATGTTGTGTTGTACTTTCCAATTGAAGACATTGGAGCCTACGAGATACATGGAACCTCCAACCATTTTATTGATCCATTCCTTTTTCGAATAAGATCCATGTACCGCATCATGCATCACACTCATCCCAATCCCTGCAGTCCCTAATCCCATGATGATGGTCAGTCCAATCGCCACCCAAATATTCAGGGATACGGTCAGAAACAGAATAAACGGAACCAGATAGAGGGACAACATCACGAGGGTCTGCAAAACCATCTTATAATTGCCTTTGGTGGAGATGCCTTTTTCCTTGAAATAATCATTGACGTTCTTGCGTACAGCAGCGCCAAACTGTATCTGATTGATGTCGCTGGTACTAAATTTTAATGTTCTCATATATTCTTAAATGACTAGGCTATGGATCTAAAAGTGCCACAAAATACGAAATGGATTTTTCCCCTTGAGGAATTGTCATCATCTTTTAGCAGCTTCATGTATATGATCTTTATACTCAAACAGTTACAACTAAATAATGGTTCACGTAAGCATGAATTAATAAGTTAGATTTGGAAATTCAGGAAATTGAAACGAAACAAGCCAATGAGTATAATAAAATTAATAAGAATGAAAAGACGGTGCTAAAATGTTTCTGGGTAAAAATCTACCAATAATACCTAAATGCCTGACTGATTGCTATGGCGATAAAGATCAAACCGACAATTTTGCTAGCAGAATCACTAAGCCTTTCGCTTTTGTTACGTATGTATTGACCCAGTTTGGCATATAGAGCAAACACGGCAAAAGAGCCGAAGATCACACCACTACTGAAAGCAGCGATAAATTCAGGGGCGAGCTTAATCAAGCCTTCATTGTGCAGATACCCACCGATGAAAACGTAATAGGGGATCGGAATAAGATTAAGCGATCCAAGCATAAAGCCTTTCGCCACCCCAATGACGGTTTCTCCTTTTTTTCTGGGTTTAGGCTTTTTATTGTTCTTTTTAAAGATATAATATAAGCCTATAATGAAAAATATCGGAATGCACCAGATGATGATCGAGCGCTCAAGTGCAGGATTATTGGCGAGTATATTGTAAAAACTAAGCGCCAGATAAGAATGAAAGAATACAACAACAGAGGCCCCGATAGCTGTAAAAAGAGCAATTTTCACCCCTTTTTGGATCGCGGTTTCGGCAATGGCGACATTGACAGTTCCGAAAGGAAGCATTCCTAAAAAGCTGCAAATCCAGCCCCAGGCGAAGTGTATCAGAAATCCCAAAGGTTGTTAGTTAGTTCTTTTGTACCGAAAGTATGTAATTAATGCTGATTTTATCTCTTTAAAGCCGACAGATTTAAAACCTGCGTACCTGTTTTTTACCGCAATTCTTCTCATCACACCCCAATGGAAGGCAATATCCTTATATGCCGCTAGCAAAGAATAGCCCGGTTGGAATATGTGTGACACATCACTATTACTACCGTTAAATTCCAATATTTTAATGTTTTCGCCCGCTCTCAAAGACTCCCAAGAGCTGGTCCGGAGGTCAAAACGACCGTAATAGACCTCAGGCATTGTTTTTAAAAAGCCGACTATCTGTCGTTTGATGGAATCATCAATTTGATCATTTCGATTGAGAAACATCGTCCCTCGACAGTGATTGCCTATTGGTTCCAACATCAATATCTCCTCATTCGCTAATATATCATTCCATCGGTCGCCAAATTGTTTTTTTAATTTTTCATATTGCAAAACCGCCCTGTCCTGTTCCAAAATCAGCCGGCCAAGTGTGGACTGTCCATCCCCTTTAACTTGAAGGAAATGCTTTTCACAAATCGAACTTACCGTGGCCTCACCCGTGTCCGGCATCATGTACACAAACACACCAAGTTCCAATGGCAGATCCACATAATCCTGTATGATAAAATCAATGGGATGTGCTGATAAATAGTTTATCAATTCTTCCAGCGAATATATTTTGGCGATTAACCATCCACGCTCACCGATTTCAGGTTTGGCAATGACAGGAAAAGAAATGCCGAATTCGGATAATTGCTTCGAAATCGCTTCACTGGATAGGCCACCCGGAATAAGCACACTCTTTGGTTTAATCTTATCCGGAAGGGTAGAAATAATCGAAGATTTTTTTGATCCAAAGAAGCCTCCTGTGGAAATACCGGGATTGGCTAGTGTCACAAAAAACAAATCACGCGCTTTACTTGCATTCCACAACCAGATAAATAGAGTAGGGATATTAAATAAAACAAGTGGCCAGTATTCCCATGAACCCAATCGAATAAAGAATCGTCTCCACCACAGTTTGACAGGTGAGATATGTGCCGGCACTTGTGTGTATAAAGACTGTTCACCGGTCATACGCAATCAATATTTCTTCTCTGCTATCCTTTTCTAATTCGAGATGAACGATGGAACCGGATTCCCTTTGTAATAGAATACTCGTCACAGAAAGTGTTTTGACGATTTCATCTCGATTCATGACAAAGTCATTGTTCGAATCACCATTCGCCATTTGATGAAAAGCCACAACAGATTCCCGATCAATAACTTTTGTCTCGCTCAGCCATTGTTCAAATAGTGATTTGCGCCATGCTCTCACATCTGCCGGATATAATGTTGCACTGGACCAGATATAAGGTTCATCAACAGGTAATGATTGAATAAACTTTTGTTCGCCATCCCATACGAGTTCTTCAAGCTGATCATTTTCATAAATGAGTAAAGTGAAGGGTGCTACATTTTCTAAATTGACATCCGTGACAAACATATTGGCCTTCACGGCTTCTGCCGCAGCCAAAACGATTTGACCACGACTGAGGCGGTAGGGTGGTTTGGGAATAAAAGATTCGTAAGCACCATTCAATAAGCATACAGCTCTTCCTGCATCATTCAATGCGATCCAACTTCCTCCGGAGGTTTCGTCCAGCGGGAAATATATTTTATTATGCTCGTTCTTATCTGAAGAGGTTAGTCCGATCGCTCGACGCCCTGGACTTTCATCACGATTGGAGGTAATAAATGTCTGTTGATTGCGGGAGATAAAAGTTACTGTGCACATGATTCCTGGCGATGGTGTATTGTCGAAGGCGCAACACCAAAATGTTCAGGTAGATCAATGGAAGGTGCGGTCGCTTTCAAAGCGATTTTTACAATAGCGAGGTGGTGTACCGTGTGCTCTATATTATAGATCAGTTCTCTTTCAATGGTTGATGAAACCTGAAGTGATTTTTGACCGTGTTCTTCACAATTGAGGAAACAATTTTTTCGTAAATCAACTTCTTGAATTTTTTGGTTGATTTGATTGACACAGGAAAGTGCATAATCAGGTGCCGTTTCGATTCGGATATCTCGCACACGCTTGGCATAGTTTATAACCGGAGTTTCTGCAAGCGCGTTTTGCTCCAAAAGACAATTGTAGAACTCAATGATATGTCTTGTATGCTGGCCAATCGTTGAGCCGGAAAGCAATTCAAGCGGAGCCTGATACAAAACCGGGTCAATCACCTCAAGATAATGACGCAAATCATTCAGGGTGTGGCCTGCTATTTGGGAGAGGGGGATGGTTGGGTTGGACTCCATAGACGGCGAAAGATACGGATTTCATTTATTTGTCACATTCGATCATTTGGGAGGCCAAAACAAACTAAACAACCCACCTGAATTAAAAAACGGGGCTCTCGTTTCCAAGAAGCCCCGAAGGATAATAGATTCAAGCTATCAGTCATAAATGCTTGATAGCCTTATAGTAAGGTCTACATGTTGGAGATGATCTCATCGCCAAACGCTGAACACTTTAAGAGTGTCGCACCCTCCATCAAACGATGGAAATCATAGGTCACTCGCTTGTTAGCAATAGCTTTCTCCAAACTGCTTTCGATCAGGTCGCCGACTTCGCTCCAACCCAGGTAATCAAACATCATACAGCCTGAGAGGATGACAGAGCTAGGATTTACCTTGTCCAAGCCTGCATATTTAGGCGCAGTACCGTGTGTCGCTTCAAAAATGGCAGAACCATTGACATAATTGATGTTGGCTCCCGGGGCGATACCGATTCCGCCAACCATCGCTGCGAGTGCATCAGAGATATAATCTCCGTTTAGATTCAGGGTAGCGATGACATCATATTCTGCCGGACGAAGTAATATTTGCTGTAAAAAAGCATCTGCGATCACATCTTTGATCAGCAGAGCGCCACCATCAATGGCCTCTTTTTGAGCGGCATCGGCAGCTTCCTGCCCATCTGCCGCAACAATTCGGTCATACTGAGCCCAGGTAAAGACTTGATTTGCGTATTCTCTTTCGGCGAGTGCATAGCCCCATTCCTTAAACTTACCTTCTGTAAATTTCATGATATTGCCCTTGTGGACAATGGTAACGCTTCTTTGTTCCTTCTTTAGAGCGTATTCTATGGCTGCTCGGACAAGTCGTTCTGTCCCTTCTAAGGATACCGGCTTGATACCCAGTGAGGAAGTATCAGGGAAACGGATATTTTTCACACCCATTTCTTCGATAAGAAATCGCTTAACGCGCTCGTTTTCAGGGCTTCCGGCCAAATACTCGATACCGGCATAGATATCTTCCGTATTTTCTCTGAAAATGGTCATGTTGACCTTTCCCGGATCTTTTACCGGTGAAGGGACGCCATTGAACCATCTGACAGGGCGAACGCAAGCATATAGATCCAATTTTTGCCTTAAAGCGACATTTAAAGACCGAATACCTCCGCCAACAGGCGTTGTGAGCGGTCCTTTGATCGCCACCAGGTGGCTGGAAATAGTATCAAGTGTTTCCTGTGGAAGCCAATCTCCAGTGTTTTTAAAGGCTTTTTCACCGGCGAGGACCTCTTTCCAGTGAATTTTTTTAGCTCCACCATAGGCTTTTTGTACAGCTGCGTCAAATACACGTACTGAAGCTGCCCATATGTCAGCGCCTATGCCATCGCCTTCTATAAAAGGGATGATTGGGTCAACGGGTACCTGAATACCACCATTTGACATTGTTATTTTTGATCCGTTCATTGCAGTTTGTTTCATTTGAATGAAGCGCAAAATTAGAAATTCTAATGGAAGCGTCGGGTGCCTATTTTTTCAATACTTTTACAGTTGATGCGAAATCCTATAATTGAAGGCGCAGATGACCATCTGACACCACAAGAAAAACAAGTCGAAAAAGCCTTGCGACCCAAGGGTTTAACCGAATTTTCCGGTCAGGAAGATATCGTTGAGAACCTCTATGTATTTATCGAAGCAGCCAAACAACGCGAAGAAGCCTTGGATCATGTTTTATTGCATGGACCTCCCGGATTGGGCAAAACGACCCTTTCGCACATTATTTCTTCGGAATTGGGGGCCAATCTGCGCATGACTTCAGGTCCGGTCATTGAAAAACCCGGTGATCTGGCAGGTTTGTTGACAAATCTTGAAGAAGGCGATGTCCTGTTTATCGATGAAATCCATAGACTTAATACAGTCGTCGAAGAATATTTGTACTCCGCAATGGAAGATTATAGGATTGATATTATGATTGATAGCGGTCCTTCTGCTCGATCTGTTCAGATCAGTTTGCAGCCCTTTACATTAGTGGGTGCCACGACCAGACTTGGATTGATTTCTGCGCCGATGCGCGCACGATTTGGAATTAATTTTCATCTTGATTATTACACGGTGGAGGTACTTGAGAAAATTATTTCCAGGTCCGCATCCATTTTGGAGGTCCCAATTACAGACAAAGGCCGCCATGCGATTGCCTTGCGATCAAGAGGTACACCGCGAATTGCAAATGCCTTATTGCGGCGTGTCCGGGATTTTGCACAGATAAAAGGTACCGGTACCATCGATGAAGAAATTGCCATTCACGGACTGAATGCACTGCGGGTAGATCAATTTGGATTGGATGAAATGGATAATCGCATTCTGTCTACCATTATTCATAAATTTGGCGGCGGACCGGTAGGGGTGTCGACCATAGCAACTGCTGTAGGCGAAGATCCCGGAACGATAGAAGAAGTTTACGAACCTTTTTTGGTCATGCAGGGATTTATTCAACGGACGCCAAGAGGAAGAGAGGCTACGCCAAAAGCATTTGAACATCTGGGTGTTCCATTCAGATCATCACAACAGGATTTATTCTCTTAAGAGAAAAACGATGGAAGAAAAGGTTAAAAAAACGAAAAAGGCAGATCGTGGGCGAGAGACATTGTTTCGTGTTTCACACAATCACCAAAGCAAACTAGTACAGATCGCCGATTATAAGGCGAATATGATCATCTCTGTGAGTACGATGGTGATTTCCGCGATCGTGGCAGTCATTAGTTACGGTACTGTTTCTGGTGCGATCAGCGACTTTGGAATGCTGTTTATAGTGCCCATTCTGATCATTATTATCTCCTCCTTAGTAGCACTCGTTTTTGCCATCCAAGCCGCCCGCCCCAAGTTGATCAAAAATCGAAAGCCGGCGATAACAGGGAATAAAACTAGTCTGCTTTTCTTCGGCGCCATGTCATCTTATTCGCAAGGAGAATTTATAATAAAAATGCGCGACCTTCTTGATTCCGGAGATGACCTTTACGATCACCTGACCATCGACATCTATAATCAGGGATTGATCTTAAAACGAAAGTTTAATCTCCTGGTGTATGCCTATCTCATATTAATGATAGGGTTTGTGTCCAGCGTCTTAATTTTTCTGGCAATTTTTATTTTTGTCATGTAGATTTATTTCCTTTAGGAATAAAAATGGATGGAATCTATGGCTATCGAAGGAGTGTAACATCACCATTTTTCATCTCCTTTTTCCCATCTTTATACACGGCGGTTAGTGTGTAAATATAAACCCCTGGATTGAGCGCCTCACCACGCATCGTACCATCCCATGCCTTGGATATATCCTCAGGATGAAAGTGTGCGGTTTGGAAAACTAAATTTCCCCATCGATCAAATATCGACATCGTTTCAATTTCCTCCAGACCGGCTCCCGCGTGAAGGGTAAATAAATCATTTATCTGATCACCATTTGGAGAGAAGACATTGGGGATATACAGATTGCGATCAATCACAATTTTTATAGTGATCATATCTACATCAGTACATCCATTTTGATCCGTCGCCGTGACACCATATGTAGTGGTGCTACCCGGTGAAACATTTCGCGACAAACAATTACTGCATTGCCCATCCGACCAGGATGCTTGAACCATGCCTGTAGGAGTACCAATAATATTTATTTCAAGATCAATTGAATTTCCAAAGACAACTGATGTATCCATCCCTAAATTGATTGACCATGCCTCGGGCTCTTCAATCAAAAAGTTTTCTTCGAGAATACATCCATTTTGATCCATGACCGACAGATGATGATTGCCCGCACCAAGCGATGAATAAGTAAGCGCTCCGGAAAAAGTATTTCCATTGAGAGAGGTCAGCCATGGCGATACACCACCACCGATGTTGGCCATCGTTGCACTTCCATTTTGAAATCCAAAACAGGTGATGTTTGTTGTGTCAAGCACGAACGACATCTGTGCGGGTTCGATAATAATTACTTCTGCAGAAGTTGTGCATCCATGATCATCAGTGACAGTTAAAGCATATACACCAGCACCAAGCATATCCAACTGCGGAGAAGTAGATTGTTCAGACCATAGATAGTTGTAGGGTGGGGTACCGATCTCTTCAAACGTAGAAATAGCCATGCCGGTCGAATCCCCAAAGCAAGCCACCCCAAAACCATTACCATCCACAGGAACAGTTATACTGACAACCAATGGGGGAATTGAAGTGATGCTTACAGTATCAAATTGCGTTAATCCATTAGCAGAACTTATTTCAAAATAATAGGTGCCTGGTTGTGTTTGTTCCACCACTGATGATCCCGGCGTTGAATTGATGGTGAGTGATCCATTCAGGATCATGTCTTCATGTTTCCAGCTAATCGTATAAGGCGCTAATCCTATCGTTGTAGTAATATTTATATAACCCATATCACCAAAGCAAAGCGGTTGCTGGACGACGATGAATGCTTCAATAGTGCATTCATCAATTGGGTTTAGTGTTGTGGTTGTTATAACGGTGCTATCACAACCATCCGAGTTCGTTAAAACTTCTACGACGATGCCGGTATCTTGCGGAAAGCAGCTGGTGGCCAGAAGAAATGTTGAGTCAGATGCCAATAAGGTCGTGTACAATGAGATGACACTATCACAAGCAAATTGATTAACCAAAGTCAAATACGTATATCCGGAATCAATAGGATTACAGGATGTTGCATTTAAGAATGTTGTATCGGATCCGCCGTAAATCGTATTTAAAATAATAAGGCTATCACATCCCATACTATTGATTAAAAGCGTAGACACCGTACCTGTGTCAGCATATGTACAAGTGTGTTGGTTAATAATCGTAGTATCGGATAGAACGAATGCAACGGTAGTGATCACGACACTGTCGCATCCACTTGTGTTTGTAAAGATTTGTGTAGTCTCACCTACCTGCGCAGGGTCGCATGTGGTATCGAAGAAGTGTACAGAATCCGTTGGCAACAACAAGGTCATCGTACGAACAAGGCTATCACAACCAAATTGATTCATCAGCAACAACGAGATTGAACCGGTATCAGCGGAGAAGCAAGAATACAGTAAAAGATCAGTAGTGTCTGTTGGTGATAGCATAACTGTGGTGACTACCGTGCTATCGCAAAACCCCTGTGTATAAGTAATAATAGTTACACCCGTGTCACTGGGTAGGCAACTAAAAGAATTAATCCATGTCGTATCAAATGCAGTGATCACGAGATTGGTGATGACGATGCTATCGCAACCGATAATCGTCGAAAACGTATCGGTGTAGATTCCTTCTTGTGTTTGATATTCTCCTTCAAGAAAGATGGAATCACCGGGGCAAAGATTGCTGGTGATCATAAGTTCTAAAGTGGGTGCTTCAGTGATGTCAATTTCAACGATGCTATCACAACCTGCTATTGAAGTAAATATTTCTGTGCCGGAATATAATCCATTGCCATAGATCGTGCCATTGATATCAATCGCGCTGCCTTCGCAAAGTGTTGTGTCAAAAAGTGTCAGGTATTCAGGCCAAAGGGAAAGGATCGAGCAGTTGTCTGATGTCCCACAAACATTTGTTACTTCGACGCAGACTTCAACTTCTCCGGGTGCAGTCCATTCGACTTCTATTTCATTTGTTCCTTGCCCACTGATGATCGTTAGGTTAGGAGGTATAGTCCAGTGGTAGGTGTCATCCGGATCATATTCTGCCGTATAAAAGACAGCTATCTCGCCTGGGCAAAGTGAAGTAGGCCCAGAGATAAGTGGAAATAAGGGAAACGTACCAACGGTTACTTCAAAACAGGCTTCATTCATATCACATCTGGTTTCGATTTCCAGACATAACTCACCGACCTGAACATCTTCCCATTGGATTGTTATTACAGGCGTTCCCTGACCGCTGATGACCGATGCACCTGATGGAATCGTCCATTGATAAGAATAGATAGGTGGATCAGGCGGGAAAGTAGCTGTGTAGGTGCCGATTTCTCCTTCGCATAAAAATGCAGGACCGTCAATGATTGGTTCAGGTGCTACTTCATTATAAATGGTGATTTCTACTTCATCTTCAACAGCACAAAGTGCCACCATCGATATGTCATCGATGGCAAAGTCATTGCCACCAAGGGCGGTATTTAAATTGAGTATGCATATTTCTGCCATCGTATTATTTCCTGAATCCCAAGTGGCATTAAATGGGGTCCACTCGCATGGAGTGGAAGGGGCATATACAATCTGTCCGATGGGTGTGCCATTAATGGAAAATTGCAATTCAGCAGGTGAGGCAGAATTTACAGAAGCCACCCAGGCGGCGACATTATAAAAGGCATTTGGATTTACATTGATTGTCTGACACCAAACGTTTTGATGAGAGGCTGCGCCATTGACCACCATCATATCACCACCTCCGGTGTGATCAGGACATGCGGCAAATCCTGTATGGACTAAATTTGGGTTAGGAATAATCGCGTAGGTTGCTTCAGGCACCATTTCATTCTGTAGTCCCGGAATATCAATGACATAGTTGTAATCCGTTGAAAAACCAACATTACCAAGAGAGAAATCTCCATTTGTGATCAGGTTTGGATTGTCAGGATCTACGCCAAATGCTGTCAGGGTATAGGTGATCGGCCCGCTGACATCAGCAACCGGATTGAGTATGAAAGGATTGCTTAAGCCATCGGGTGGCGTCCATTCATAGAAAATGGCTGTGCCCGTGATGGAGCCCATTAATTGAACCAAACCACCCGGAGCACAAACATTAGTATCCGGTCCGGCATCAACGATCAAATCGCAGGTCAAGCTGGAAAGCACCTGGTGATCATCAGCCGGAGTTGGATGTGTTGATTCTGGTGGCAAAAGCCATAAGAGCAACAAAAGAAAGCCTGATGCCGTCCAATTCAGCATAATCTAAAGCAAGTGAGTGTTTGGGTGTAAGTACTTGGGACTAAGATATAGATAAGTAGAGAATATCTGCTTAAATGATCCTAATCATACGTATTAGATACGTTTTACATGGAATTTCGCTGCATGGAAATGAAAAGTGAAAGGAGAATCGTGAAAAATGGGAAAGAAGAAGAAAAGGCACTTCTCCATTAGGGTCGTGTTGAATCCCAACGCTACAAGATGCGCCCCGATAGGTCTTTATACTCAATCCTCACTGTATTTGATGGGCACGCAGAGTTGCTATCCCCATTGTTGTTGGGGGCAGTTTGTTTTGTATAAAGTTAACGGTTAATGTTTAATGTACCTCGCTACCCACCACTCACCACTCCATGAATAGTATGTCTCCTACAGAAATATGCAGAGAATACTTTACTTGCTTTCCGCTTCCTGACACATCGGGATGATCACACGTAGCGTCGCATTTTATATTTTACACTACCCACTTCTCGTTACTCTCACCTTCCGCCGCAGCGGAACACTCCTCCCTACGCCTGCGCCTTCGGTGTATTAAAACTCATTGGAGGAAAAGAAACATTTTGGTCTGACTCATCTATTTTTCCAAACTGCCCTTCAAATTTTTTGATATTATCGGCCAGTGCTTTCATCAGACGCTTGGCGTGATGTGGGGTTAGGATAACTCTTGATTTAACTTTTGCTTTAGGTACATTAGGCATCATGCGAATGAAGTCTACGACAAATTCGGTATGGGAATGTGAGATGATCGCCAGATTTGCATAAATGCCTTCAGCAATTTCTTCAGGAAGTTCGATATTCAATTGATTGGTTGGATTTTTTTCGTCAGCCATGGTCTTGGATTGTTAGATTTATATAGGATCAAAGGTATTAACCATTTTTGGAAAGATAGGTTCATTTTGTTACATAGCCTTCCGTGCTGAACTTTCTTCTATGAAATTGTCAATTCTTCAACCATGGTCTTGAAGTTTCGCAAAGCTGAAGGAATCTCCGTCAAACAGCCCTTTGTCGCTTAGTTTTAACGTGGGAATGACAAGCAATGCCATAAAAGAAAGCGTCATAAATGGTGCGGAGAGTGTTGATTCAAGTTGCTGTTTGACAAACTGATCTACTTTTTCATAGGCATAACCGACGGTTTCGCCATCATCAGGACTCATCAGTCCGCCAATAGGTAAAGGTAGAATTTGGCTTTCGTCTCCCCTGGTGGTCGCCACGCCTCCTTTATGCGCGATGACCAGATTAATGCAAGTTGCCAGATCAGGATCATTGGTGCCCACCGCAACAATATTATGTGAGTCATGGGCCACGCTCGATGCGATCGCTCCGTGTTTCATTCCAAATCCATTAATCAATGCAATGGCAGGTGGTGCTTTTGAATATCTATTGACAACTGCGATTTTTAAAATATCATTTTCGATATCGCTTTCAAAATTACCCTCCTTCAGTGATGCGGAAAAAGATCCGGTGACTATTTCACCATCGATAGCTTTTATGATTTTTGTATCTCCTTCTTTTAGTTCAAGTTTTACATCATCAGGATGAATAGCTTCAATGGAAAACGAATTGATGATTGGAATAGCCACTTCAGGTAAGTCAACTTTGCCGCCATCGTATACATGTGTACCATCGATCCAAGTGGATAAGACTTTAAAAGATTCCAAATCTTTCACCATGATCATATCCGCTGGATCACCTTCTTGTAATAATCCACAGTCCAACTTATAATGTACTATAGGATGCAAACACGCAATGCGCAAAATATCCATGAGTGGATAACCATGAGAGAGAGATCGTGTAACTAATTGGTTGATGTGTCCTCGAAGTAGATCATCGGGATGTTTGTCATCAGAGCAAAACATAACTCGATCCGGATTTGTCCCGATCAAGGCATGTAATGCGTTATAATTTTTTGCTGCACTTCCTTCGCGGATGATGATATGCATATCAGCATTTATTTTGTCCGTAGCCTCGGCGAGTGTGGTGCATTCATGGTCTGTGGTGATACCGGCAGCGGCATAGGCTTTTGTATCTTCTCCTCGCAAGCCGGGGGCATGACCATCCACTGGAAGACCATATTTTTGAGCAGCTGCCATCTTATCCATGACTAAAGGGTCTCTGGCCAACACCGCAGGATAATTCATCATCTCTGAAAGATAGCAGGTGCTTTTTTCTTCAAACAACTGCGTGATATCCTCGACTGTTAATGTTGCTCCGGCAGTTTCAAAACTTGTGGCGGGAACACAGGACGGTGCGCCGAAGAAAAACTTAAAACCGGATTTTCTCCCAAGGTTGACCATGTATCGGACGCCTTCTATTCCGCAGACATTGGCTATTTCGTGTGGATCGGAGACGGTGGCTACTGCGCCATGACGAACGGCTATTTTTGCAAAGGCCGGAGGTGTCAGCATCGAGCTCTCGATATGAATATGGGCGTCTATAAATCCGGGCATCAGAAAGGGAGTACCCGTTTTTTCAGGTCCATAGATTGTAACCTTTTCAACGAAACCGTCTTTGATAGTCACCACCCCAAATCCAATCGTTCCGGATATGACATCAACAATATTTGCCTCCACGGAGAACTCCTTATTCCTTTCCATATCTCAAAAGTAGCGAAGGAATTTCAACATCGGCTTCGCGTTCATTGTTTTCGAGCTAAAGAAAGTAAAGAATAGTTTCAATAAGATGTTCAGGATTATCGTTATTTTAGCAAACCCTTAGCTTTATAAACACTAAACAGGTAACCGGTTAAACCTTAAACCTTCAACAAGAATCATGAAATCGCTCACCCACATAGAAGATCTTTTCGATTCCAATCGGCACATGCTTGAAAAATCTGCCTTTGGTGTCTGCCAGCAACTTGGGGATTGGATGAGAATCAATCCGGCGAAAATCAGGTTGTACTTTATCTATGCTTCGTTTATTACGTTCGGTTCGCCATTGGTGATCTATCTTGTGATTGCTTTTTGGCTCAATATCAAGAAGTATATTGTTTCTACCGATGCGCGTAGATTTCGGGCGGAGTAATCATTTTAAGGCATCGGTTTTTTAGGATTTTTCTATTGGAATATGTGTTGAGTCAAGAAACCTATCGGGTTCTTTGGTTTAGCGTGTTGAGTTGAATGTTGCTGCGCCATTCAGGTTTAGTTTTTTGAATTTCAGATGGAGCATGAGTTGAGTCAAGATATCTGTCGGTCTCTTTGGTTTAGCGTGTTGAGTTGAATGTTGCTGCGCCATTCAGGTTTAGTTTTTTGATGGTTATGAATGGGGCATGTCTCTCGATTAGTGTCGAGATGGAGTTTACGCTAACACAAGCGTCTAAGGTCTCAGGTCTACAGATGAAGGACTGCGCCTTCACTGTTGGTCCCAGGTCTCAGATGAAGGACTGCGCCTTCACTGTAAGTCTCAGGTCTAATTCTTAAACGCATACGAAACAATATTCGCCCCCATTTCCAACGCCTTTTGTCGAACCTCCGGCGGATCTTTATGCACCGCAGGATCTTCCCATCCATCACCAAGATCACATTCAAAAGTATAGAAGACAACGACGCGTCCTTCCCACAATAAGCCAAATCCCTGTGGTGCCTTGCCTTCATGTTCATGCACCTTGGGTAAGCCCTGATTGAATTTAAATTTCTGATGATAAATTTCATGTTCGAATGGAAGTTCTGTCAAACTGAGTTCCGGGAAAACTTGCTTTAAAGCCACGCGTACATAAGGATCCATTCCATAGTTATCATCGATGTGCAAAAAGCCACCGCCGATCAAATAGTTCCGTAAGTTTTCTGCCTCAGCAGCAGAGAATACGATGTTGCCATGACCAGTCATATGGATCCATGGATAGTTGTATAGATCAGCACTGCCAACTTCAACCGTAGCATAGTCCGTGCTCAAGTCTGTTCCAATACTTGTATTGCAAAAGCTAGCCAGATTGCCCAATGCGGTCGGATTGGCATACCAGTCACCACCCCCATTGTATTTGAGGAGGGCCAGACGAAGTGCAGGTTCCTGATCAACGGGTGGAGTGGCAAGGAATAATAATATGGAAAGTAAAGAATGTAAGATCATTTTTTAAGACTATCGTTTAGTAAATGTATGGCGGCACAAGCAGTGATTGCCGCTGTCTCCACGCGCAATCTGTAGGGACTCAGCGTCACCAATTGTGCACCACGTAAGTTGAGTTGTGTTGTTTCGTCATCAGAAAATCCACCTTCCGGACCAATCACCATTAAAACGTTTTTTGTTGGTGAATAATTATCAACCAATGGTTTAGAAGCTGGATCCAAATGACAACAAAAAATCTGTGTATCTGGTTGTTCCGTATGAAACTTCGTCACCAGGATGGCAGGAGAAATAAGATCATGCAGACGAGGAATAATGACTTTTCTGGATTGTTTGGCGGCACCAATGACAATTTTTTGCATCCGATCCATCCGAATACGGGATCTTTCTGAATTTTCGCAATCGAGGAAGTATATGTCATCTACACCCAGTTCCACCATCTTTTCCACGGCAAATTCAGTTCTGTCAATGTTTTTGGTCGGCGCAAAAGCAATGGAGATATGCTGTTGGCGAGGAAAGTGAAATACGTCTGTGAGGTCTTTCATCAACTCGATTTTGCCCTCACTTCGGGCTTCTTCCTTAATAATGCCCTCAAAACACATGCCCTTACCATCAAAGACGATGATGGATTCTCCGGGGCTCATGCGCAGGACATTGCGGCAATGGTGCCACTCATCGCCCTCCAGCGATATCAATTCATTAACACCCTTGAGATCAGGTGTATAATACCATGGGAAGGAATTAACGCTCATAAATGTCTAATTTCGCCGTTCGGTTTCGGAACATAAAGCCCAAAACTATCGTTTTGAACTACATCTGAAGCCAGATTTTAAAAAATAATATTACCGAATGGGTTATTTAACAATAGCAGCTCAGTTTATTCTGAGTCTTTCAATTTTAATCGTTTTGCACGAAATGGGGCACTTTCTGCCTGCTAAATGGTTCAAAACTAGAGTAGAGAAGTTTTATCTCTTCTTTGATATTAAGTTTTCTCTCTTCAAGAAGAAGATTGGAGGAACCGAATATGGTATTGGTTGGCTGCCCCTTGGAGGTTATGTAAAAATCGCAGGTATGGTGGATGAAAGCCTCGATACCGAGCAAATGAAGCAGGAGCCACAGCCTTGGGAGTTTAGGTCAAAACCAGCCTGGCAGCGTCTTATTATTATGCTGGGAGGTGTGACAGTCAATTTTATTCTTGGATTTTTCATTTTCTCCATGATGTTATGGGGGTATGGGAAGGTTTATTTGGAAAATGACAAGTTGGCACATGGGATCTTTGTAGATTCTTTGGGAACGGAACTAGGTTTGAAGGATGGCGATAAGCTGATTTCATTAGGAGGTGCTGCGGTAAAGGAGTTTTCTCCCGGTATCCTGCGACGTGAAGTTGTGCTGAATAATGCAACAGAAATAGTTGTTACTCGAGAAAACGAGATGATGACGTTGGAGGTAAAACCTGAATTTGTTCAAATACTATCCTCCAATGATTATAAAAATTATAGTGTCATTGCGCCGAGGATTCCTTTTGAAGTTGGTAAAGTAAGTGGTGGCAGTCATGCAGAAAAAGCGGGGCTAAAAGAAGGTGACAAGGTAATTTCTGTCAATAATCTGCCGGCTGTATTTCAGCACGAGGTGATGGGTTATTTTGATAAATTTAAAGGGGAGAATGTTCGACTTGGATATACCAGAGATGGACAGGCTGCAGAGGCATTAGTAGAGGTTAGTGATAATGGAAAAATTGGCGTTCAGCTCAAAGGGGCTATTGAGTTTGGTTGGGTAGGTCGAGAAGATTATTCACTGGCGCAAGCTATTCCCGGTGGTATCCAGATGGGTACAGAGTTTATAAGTGATTGGTTTAAAGGCATGGCTCAGTTGTTTAATGGAAAGGTTAAAGCAAAAGATAGTCTTGGAGGATTTATAAGTATTGCTAATCTATTTCCAACTACATGGGATTGGGAAAACTTCTGGCGTATCACGGCGATTCTCTCGTTTATCCTGGCAATTATGAATCTATTGCCAATTCCATTGCTCGATGGTGGACATGTGGTGATTCTACTTTTTGAAATGATCACAGGCAAAACACCGAGTGATAAGTTTATGACGGTGACGACCTATATCGGGTTGGCGTTGGTATTGGGATTAATGATCCTCGCCAATGGATTTGATGTGATGCGGTTGCTGGGGCTTTAATGCCTTGTTACAACAAGGATATTATAAACGCTTTGTTGAATTATAAAAAATCTTAGTTTTGCAGTCCCTCAGTAGTGAGGTATTGAATATTTATTGCCAGAGTGGCGGAACTGGTAGACGCGCTGGATTCAAAATCCTGTATTCGCAAGGATGTGCGGGTTCGATTCCCGCCTCTGGTACATATGAAAGGGAGGACACAGGGTCCTCTCTTTATATTTAAGCTTCAGCCGAAGTGGTGAAATTGGTAGACACGCACGTTTCAGAGGCGTGTGTTCGTAAGGACGTGGGGGTTCAAGTCCCCCCTTCGGCACTTTCATATTAATTACGTGGATTTACCCTGTACACCGATGCAGGAGGTTGTACAGGGCGAGAAGCCTGTCCCGCTTTTTCAGCGGGAAGCTTGTCCTAAAGTAGTCATGAGACACCTCTCATGCTTACTTTAGGATCCCCCCTTCGGCACAGGTTAAGAGAAGAGCATCGGAGCGAAGACCAGCATCTGTACAAAGCATTAATGGTAGAAAAGCCCAGTATGGGCGTCCCATATAGTAACGAGGGGTTTTAACCCCTCGAAAGAGCAACACCCACCCCCCTCAGTCCACCTTTTGGCAGAATCTAGTCCGCCTCAGGCGGAGAGTCCTATAATATCAAAAGGGGCACCACCCCTCGAAAAAGAGAAAAGTCAAGTCCGTCTCAGGCGGAGCGATGTTTAAGCTTCAGCCGAAGTGGTGAAATTGGTAGACACCTCTCATGCTTACTTTAGGATCCCCCCTTCGGCACAGGTTAAGAGAGAATCGGAGCGAAGACCGGCAACTGTACAAAGCATTAATGGTAGAAAAGCCCAGTATGGGCGTCCCATATAGTAACGAGGGGTTTTAACCCCTCGAAAGAGCAGCACCCACCCCACACCCCACCTTTGGTAGAATCAAGTCCGCCTCAGGCGGAGCGCCCCATAATATTGCGAGAGGTATCACCCCTCGAACAAGAGAAAAGTGAAGAACGAAAAGTGAAAATCGAAAACCCAGTATGGGCGATTCATTTTTAGCGAGGGGCACCATCCCTCGAAGGAGATTCTAGCTTTTCCTCCACATCATCCGATTGAAAAATCGCTTTTCAAAAGCCCAGAAGAATTTAAATTGCCCAAAAATAAATCCATAGAAAAGTAAGAATAGATTATACACGGGAAGAATCAACACCCAGTATAAAATCGAAAACCAAACCGGATGACCTTCCTGGAATAGAATCGTCGTGATCCAAGGTTTGATAAACATAATCGTAAATCCCGTACATGCAAATACGATCAGTACGATGACCACCTGACCGGCAGATTTGAGCTGCCAGCGATCTTGTAGTTTTTTTATCCAGGAAGGTGAGGGCATAACTATAGCTAAGTAATATTTAATCAACCCAATCCGCAACGAATAGATTAGTGTTTCGCGTGTCTCCATTATTACGGTTAGAAGCAAATGCAATCTTTTTTCCATCCGGACTGAACATTGGAAACGAATCAAATTCAGAATCAAAAGTGATTTGCTTTAATCCACTTCCATCAATATTGATCATGTACAGATTGAATGGAAATCCACGTTCAGCCGTATGGTTAGAACAAAAGATTATTTTTTCTCCGGAAGGATGAAAGAAAGGGGCCCAATTTGCCTGACCTAAATTAGTGATCTTGGTCAGTTCAGAGCCATCCACATTACAGACATACAATTCCATTTCAGTAGGCTGCACAAGCCCTTGAGCCAAAAGTGATTTATAAGTATCAACATCTTCTTTTGTCGTTGGTCGTGATGCTCTGAAAACAAGCTTCGATCCATCAGGAGAGAAAAATGCCCCGCCATCATAGCCCAGACCATCCGTCACTTGTTTGACATCCGAACCATCAATATTCATCGTGTATAGTTCGAGGTCACCGGAACGTGTACTGGTGAAGACAATTTTATCGCCTTTAGGAGAGAGAGTTGCTTCCGCATCATAACCAGGTGTGTTGGTCAGTTGCTTAATAATTTTTCCATTGAGATCAGCAACGAATATGTCAAAACTCTCATAAATCGGCCACACATATTTGCCATCCACCGAACGCTCCGGTGGTGCAGGGCATGCGACATCTGCCAGATGTGTGGAAGCATAGATGATCGTGCTATCACCCGGCATAAAGTAGGAACAAGTGGTTCGTCCATCACCCGTAGAAATGAGTTGAGGAATCTTATCCGGATCAACAGCCTCACGTGTGTCGAGGTAATAAATCTGGTCGCAGGCAGCTCCCCATTCTTTGCGCGTTGCTTGAAAAACAAGTTTTTGACCATCGGTACTCCAATAAGCTTCCGCATTATCACCACCGAAAGTCAATTGTTGGAGATTGGCCAGGTGCGATTCCTGTTCGTAACGCAATGTATCAGATGTGGCCTCTGATGCTTCGATTTCAGTAGTCTCAGCCGTTTTTTTCTGTCCGCAGGCCAATAAACCGAGCAAACAAACGCAAGTGATTAGAGTAGTATGATTCATCTGTTGTATTTTTGAAGCCCAAATATAGGTCAATGACGGCCGAAACCTTATAACGTAAGACATGGAATTAATACCTAATGCCCCAATTTTTAAGAAATCTATACTTTTTGCAGTTCTAGCGCTGGTTGTATCCTGCTCATCTGTTAAATGGAGTGCCTCAGAGGGCGATGCAGATCAAATGATGGACGATATTGCTTATTTGGCCTCAAACAAACTGGAAGGCCGCACCTTTGGCACCAGAGGCGAAACGGAGGCAGGCAATTATATATCTAAACGAATGAGAATGCTTGGATTGACCCCAATGGGCAATGAGCACACCTGGTTTCAAACCTTCTCGGTTGATAAGCCCAGTCCACATGGTGTTGATTTTGCAGATAATGGAACAAAGAATGCCAAAAGCGGTCGAAATGTGATTGGTTATTTGGATCATGGCGCACAGTACACCGTCGTGCTTGGAGCACATTATGATCACCTCGGATATGGTGAATTTGGTTCTCTCCATACCGGACATCCGGAGATTCACAATGGTGCGGATGATAATGCGAGTGGTGTGGCGTTGATTTTGGAAATGGCTCAGCGTCTGCAGAATGAAAAGAAGTTTAACTATTTGTTCATTGGTTTTACGGGGGAAGAAAATGGATTGTGGGGATCGAATTATTTCTGTAAGAACCCAACATTCGATCTTTCTAAAGTAACCGCGATGATCAACTTTGATATGGTGGGTCGATTGCGCGATCAAAAAATTGCCATCAATGGAACAGGTACTTCACCGGTTTGGCCGGACGTCATCGAGCGTTCAAATACTTTTGATTTTGTGATTACATCAGAGGAGTCAGGCATTGGTCCATCAGATTATACTTCATTTTATCTGGTGGATATTCCTGCGATTCATTTTTTTACCGGAGCACATGAAGATTATCACAAACCATCAGATGATGTTGAATTGATTAATGCACCGGGCATGGAAGTGATAGCCGATATGGTTTCGAAGATTATCGATGAGTTGGATAGTGATAGCAAACTTGAGTTTAGCCGAACAAAAGATCCGGATCCTTCCACGACGCCGAGTATGGAAGTGACCTTAGGTGTACTCCCTGACTATTTGTATGATGGTGTAGGCATGCGTATTGATGGTGTTCGTGATGGCAAACCAGCTGCTGTAGCCGGCATGCAAAAAGGAGATGTGATCATCCGTTTTAATGGAAAAGAAGTGAATGACATTTATGTTTATATGGAAGTATTAGGGGAACTGCATAAAGGCGATAAAACCAAATTAGTGGCCTTACGGGATGGCGAAGAAAAACAATTTGAAATCCAATTTTAAATCCGAATAAACCACATTCCATGGAAACCGAAAAAAAAATAGGTGCAGTGACTTGGGTTGATTTAACAGTGGATGATGCAGATGGTCTAAAGTCATTTTATCAGAATGTCATTGGTTGGAAAACAACAGATATCAGCATGGGAGATTATAATGACTACTGCATGGTGTCGCCAGAAGATGATGTGGTTCGCACCGGTGTTTGCCACGCACGTGGACCCAATAGTGGGATGCCTCCTGCCTGGATCATGTACGTCAATGTAGCTAATCTGGAGGAGAGCATCGCAGCAGTCACTTCGGGTGGGGGAGAGGTCATCAATGGCCCTCGAAAGATGGGAGACAAGGCGCGCTATTGCATCATAAAAGATCCTGCAGGTGCCTATTGTGGCTTGTTTGATCATGGGGAGTAAGGGGCTTAGGTCCCGGTAGTATAGTTTCTAAAATAACGTAAGCATAATTGATATAGAAAGAATAAAGCGCGTGAGATGGCCATTGGATTGAGCTAACTTTTGCAATTAGTTTTATAGAGAAAGTATAATAAAAAAATGGGATGCACCTCTCCAGGTACATCCCATTTCAACCTACGATCATTGCACTAATTATATTTAAATCGCATAATTCACGCGCCGCATTTCACTATGTAGTTTTTGCTTTAGCCCTTGAAAGGCATTCCATATCAAGTCAGTATCAGAAGGAAAACTAACCGGGAGAATGCGATGACGTTGACCTTCTTCCAGAGCGCGATCATCTCCAAATATATTTCTTGCGGCATGAGAAAAGAAATCTTCTATTTCAATTTGCTTTGAGAAAGTACGGGCACCATTATCCGCTTTGATCACTTCGATTCTAGTGCGAACAAGTGCATTTTTACTTTGTATCATTTCAACTACAGTTGCATGGACATGGACCACTCTGTCTTTGGTGATATCATTCCCTAAAGAGTCCTTGGCCACGTTTCCATTTTTGTCGAGGACATATTCCCATCCATCAACGATATCCCTGGCAAAAGGAATTTGATTTTCAGCCCATTGATCTCTGCCGACTTGCACATCAAGGATACTCAGGATGACGTGGTAGTCCACTGATTCGTTTTCATTGAGATGAGTATAAAATCGATCCCAACTACCACCGATCCGGCCATAATCCATGGCAAGTAATTCTTCCTCAAATCCGGCAGGCATGAAGATGTTACTTTTGTTTTCAACATGGACATATACTTTATTGATTCCAAGGTTCCACATTTCATCGCGTAACTCCTGACGGTAAGCATGTTCAGTACTAATTGATCTTATGTGATCGATGAGATTGAAAGCATTTCTGGCAGAAATCTTGCTGCCTTTTCGGGCGTCACTGACCATATCGACCAATCGCTTTTCATACAGGTTGACCGCAGTAGTTTTGGCTTCAGAAATAATTTGTTCAGTGCGAACGAAAGTAAAATTTGCTTTGTAACCATTTTCACTGATCAAAGGTAACATAGGAGAAATCTTCGCTTGTCGGGATTGAATTTTCCTTGCGATATAGACGATATCTTCCCATGATTCAGCACTATTGGTCAGGCGCAGGGCTTCAATTTGTGCCATATCCCGTTGAGTAACTTTTTCCAGACCTTCTTCAAGAGCAATTACATAGGCTTCTTTTTTCTTTTTACCGGCAAGTTTGCGTACCGCCAGATCGATCAGCCCGTCGTAATCACCCCGGTCAAGCATTTTGTCTGCTGAGGCACATGATGCCAGGAGTACTATAGCTAGTGCAGAAATAATTAGATTTTTCATCGTAGTAATTGTTTGATTACTATATAGACGAAAAGTGAAAGAGGAGAGTTTGTAAGAAAACGTTAAGTAAATTTAGCGAATCGTTAAAATGAGCCTTGTTCAAAATGTTAAATCATTCCATTTGAACTGCTTTGCAAAATTGGGAATTCTTTAAAGCCTTGTCTTGAAAGGAATTGTATGATACTATCAGTACAACAGGTTATAATTATAAATAATCAATTATGCCTTTCCCAAGGTAATTTGTCAGAGCCGGGACAATTATGCAGAACCTGTTTGACAGCGTTTTTATCTAACCCGGGATGATCTATCCGGGCAATGATATATTAGAAATGGCAGTTCCAAAACTACTTAAGTGAAAACTCAAATGCCGTTTGAAGAGACCGCTCCACTTTATTAATGTTTAACAATATTTTCTTATGTGTGAATTGTGTAACTAATATTAATAGTTGTGTAACACACTTTATTCCTGGGAGTCTACCTTTATAAGATTGCATAAATGCCCTTCAACAAAGAATTTTGATGTAGTATTTCGAAGTATGAGGTTGAAGTTTGGCCTCGGGTATGACTATGCGGACAGCGTAGTGCCCGGAATTTGATTACAATTTTCAAGCGATTACAATATGTCCATACAAACAATCAATCCAAACACAAATAAGACGGTAAAGTCTTTCGAAGAAATGACGGAGATGACGGTTGATGCCAAG
>JBBKXT010000137.1:0-9091 GCA_037969625.1 Saprospiraceae bacterium | reverse complement strand
AGAAGGCTTCAAGTGCAGGAGCGTTTGACGCATGAAATTCTTAAATGCATAGATGAAACGCTTAAACCTTTAGGTTGTGCCATCGTCATTGAAGCAGCCCATATGTGTATGATGATGCGAGGTGTTCAAAAGCAGAACTCAAAAACAACAACCTCTGCGTTTACGGGTCAATTTACTCAAGTGGAAACACGAAATGAATTTTTACAATTAATATCATCAGACCTTAGTTAATGGAAAGCAAGAGAGCATTTTTATTCCCAGGGCAAGGTTCCCAACTTAGTGGCATGGGTGCAGCTTTATATGAAATCACGCCTGAGATCCGATTCCTTTTTGATCAGGCCGATGAGATTTTAGGCTTTGGTTTGAAGGACCTGATGTTCCATGGAGAGGAAAGGGATCTGAAACGAACAGAAATTACGCAACCTGCAGTTTTTGTAAATAGTTATGCTACGTACATATCAAAAAATGAAGGTTTGCCCGATGCTGTTGCAGGGCACTCACTTGGAGAACTCACCGCATTGGTTGCAGCAAAAGCACTTGATTTTGAAGCTGGGTTGAAATTAGTTTCCGCCAGGGCAAATGCGATGCAGGCTGCTTGTGAGCTCACGACCAGTACGATGGCCGCTATTTTAGGACTGGATGATAAAGTGGTGCATCAGGTATGTCAGCATACGCCAGGAATCGTTGTAGCGGCCAATTATAATTGTCCCGGACAAGTAGTCATCTCCGGTGAAATTGTTGCGGTCGAACTGGCCATGGAAACCTGTAAAAAAGAAGGAGCCAAACGAGCGATTATGCTTCCTGTCGGAGGTGCTTTTCACTCGCCTTTGATGGCTCCGGCAAAAGATATCTTTGCAGAAGCAATTGAAAATACAGTATTCCGCACACCGATTTGTGAGGTGTATCAAAATGTCGATGCACAGCCTACGACCACTGCGGATACAATAAAGCACAAGCTGTTACATCAGTTAACTTCTTCTGTATTGTGGACGAGTACGATAGAAACAATGAAGGAGAATGGAATTAATACGTATTTGGAATTTGGCAGTAAAGTCTTAGGTGGCTTTGTACGAAAAATTGATCGGGAAGCCAACGTTACTTCATTTGAATAAATGATAAAACATAAAGTCGATACAGGTAGCTTGCTCGTTGCAGAGCCTTTTATGGAAGAGTCAAACTTTCGTAGGTCTGTTATATTAATTACAGATCACACGAAGGAGGACGGTACTGTAGGATTTATCATCAACAAACCGTTGAAGATAAATATCTCGGAACTTGTTGAAGACTTTCCTGACTTCAAAGCGGTGGCTTATTATGGAGGTCCAGTATCTACAAATACCATACATTATATTCACAATGTGGGTAATCTTTTGGAAGGCAGTACAGAAATTAATGATGGTGTGTTTTGGGGGGGTGATTTTGAAAAATTAAAGTTTCTGATCAGCCAGGAATTAATCCAGCCGGAGAATATCAGGTTTTATATTGGTTATGCTGGTTGGTCCGCCGGTCAACTTGATCAGGAGCTGAATGCCAGTACCTGGATATTGTATCATATGCATCCGAACTATATTTTTAAATCTAAGCCTGGAAACCTCTGGAATCAAGTGATGCACCATAAGGGCAATATTTATAGCGTACTTTCCCAATTGCCTGAACATCAAAATCTTAATTAATTAACTCAGTTTTCAGGGAGATCCCTGAAAATGGATTGCTTTTATCCCGATAATCTAAACCAAGTCGGGGATATATCAATTCATTCCCTACATTTGCGCCCGTTATGCTATTAGTGAAGGATATTACCTTAAAATATGGAGATCGAACGCTCCTGGATCGAGTTTCATTTGCCGTTAGAATGGGCGAAAAAGTTGGCTTGATTGGTCGAAATGGAACAGGAAAATCTACCTTGCTGAAGATCATTGCCGGCATGTCAGAAGCTGATGCCGGAGTGGTAGACCGTCCGCCAAGTATGGCCTACTTGAAACAGGAGATCAGTATTGATCCCGATCTCACGGTGATGGAAGCGGCTTATACTGCTTTCGATCGAGTCAGAGTCATCAATGAAGAACTTGAGCAAATCACAAAAGAGTTGGAACACAGTACTGACGAGAGTCGAATCATGGATTTAAGTCAGCACCTCAGTGAGTTATATAGTGAATTGGATCATTTGGGAGCAGCGACCATTGAAGGAGATATTCAAAAAGTCCTAAAAGGTCTTGGTTTTGATGATGAAACTTTTGAAAAACCAGTCGGACAACTTTCAGGTGGATGGCAAATGCGTGTTGAACTGGCTAAACTGTTATTGGGACGTCCAGATTACCTCTTACTTGATGAGCCCACGAATCACCTGGACATGCCTTCGATCATATGGTTGGAGAAATATCTGAAAGCTTCTGAGGCAGGAATTCTCTTGGTATCACACGACAAACGTTTTTTGGATGAGTTAACTAATCGAACCATTGAAATTTCTCTGGGTAAGTTATATGACATGCCGCTCCCGTATTCTAAATTCAAGGAAGAGCGCCAGAAATTAAAAGAGATACAACAAGCTTCGGCCTTAAATCAGGCTAAGAATATCGAGCGCACGGAAAAGCTCATCGATCGTTTCCGTGCAAAAGCTTCCAAGGCAAGTATGGCCAAGTCATTGGAGAAGCAATTGGAAAAAGTAGAGATTATTGAAGTGGATGATGATGATAATGCGGTGATGAAAGTTCGTTTTCCTGTGCTCGACAGATCTCCACGAACGATGGTACACACAGAAAATCTTTCTAAAGCCTACGGACCAAAGCAAGTCTTAAAAGAAGTAGACTTTGATATTGAACGAAATGAGAAAATCGCTTTCGTTGGTCAAAATGGACAAGGGAAATCAACACTCGCTAAAATGATCGGTGGGCGAGTGCAATCAAGTTCAGGTTTGCTGGAGGTGAATGATAAAGTCATGATCGGTTATTATGCCCAGGATCAAACTGAGTTGTTTGATCGAAATAAAACAGTTCTGCAAACTATTGAAGAATTGGCTTCTCCGGAAGTAAGGCCTCGAGTCAGGGGGATTTTGGGTGCTTTTATGTTTAGTGGAGAAGATTCAGGAAAGAAAGTTTCTGTATTGTCCGGGGGGGAAAGAGCCCGACTGGCATTGGCTTGTATGATTTTGTCGCACACAAACCTGCTCATCATGGATGAGCCTACGCACCACCTCGACATCCAGGCGAAGCAAAGATTAAAGGACTCGTTGATGGAATATCCCGGTGCGTTGATCATCATTTCTCACGATAGAGATTTTCTGACTGGGTTGACATCAAGAACGGTTGAGTTTGCAGAAGGAAAGATTAAGGACTATATCGGTGATATTGATGAGATGTTGAGTAAGAAAGGCATTGAAACACTCGATGCTTTAGCGCTGGCGGCACTTCAGAAAGAAAAACCTGACAACGGAAAGAAAGATGGACATAGGTCTAAAAACATAAAGACGGATGAACAGATTATTTCTGCTAAGGACAAAAAGACGCTCGAACGACGATTTAATTTAGTGGAAAAGGAGATCGGTTTATGTGAGTCCTTTATAAAGCTGAAAGAGGTTCTTCTCGCGGATCCCGAATTCTATCAAACAGATGGTTTTCAAAAAGAAGTAGATGCCTATGAAGCGAAAAAGCGGGAATTAGAGAAGCTTATGGTCGAATGGGAAGATTTGGCTGATAAGATGTCAGTGCTTTAGGGGATAAAATCACTAGAAACTTTCCATTTCACTGAGATATAAGGTTAAGTTGCCCTGGAATTTGAGTTTAGGGCAAAAAAAATGCCGGTGTCACCCTTTGACGACCCCGGCAAGTCTCACCCCTTTATACTCTTTGTGCAGTAATCACATTTAGGTTTTCCTGCTTTTATTTCTTGTTTTAAGTAATTGTTGTTCTTTTTAATTACAATGTAAAGGTGCAGCAATATTTTATATCAAACATGAGCATAAACACCCAATTTTTAATTCAGGGTTTACCCCTATTGGATAGCCACTTGATGTAAAAAAGAATTTCGGCCATCCTTTATTTGTAAGTAATACATACCTGTAGGGACATTCGGCATTTTCACTTCCACACCTTGAGCATCTGAGGTGATTACCTGCAAATTGAATTTGGTATTTTTCGAACGATATTCATACAGAATGACAACAACCTCTCTTGATGGAATTGGTCGTGAGAAAGAGACCCAAAGAGATCGAGAGTAGGTATTAATGCGCAGGGTAGAATCCCCGGAAACGGATGTTTGTATCATGGATTATAATTCTAAGTATAAATATGCAGGAGAAATGGTATACAAAACCACATGGTAAACCCTGAAAAAATCAATCATTTTTTAAAAAAACAAGTGCTTTTCCTCAAAATGCACGTGCTATGATAAGTTTTTAGTCTCCTCCTCGCTTTCTTTTAGAGATAATTCCTCTTGTTGCTTTCGATGGAAGAAAGAATAGATTTCATGTTGCGATCGAATGGCAATGTTAGAATTATTCTGTGTGTAGGTGTTTATTTGGTCATATAGCAGGGATCGTGATTTTACATTATCACTTTGCTGAATAGACAAGACTTCCTTTATTTCGGCAATGAGATTTTTGTCATAGATAGGAAATGCAGTCTCAATTCGAAAAGATAAATTTCGTTCCATCCAATCGGCAGAGGAAAGAAAAACCTTTTCCTTGCCTTTGTGATGAAAAATAAATATCCGGCTGTGCTCCAAAAATCTATCGATGATACTAAAAGCGCTGATATTTTCGCTTAAGTCTTTTTTGCCGGCTACTAATGAGCATAGACCCCTGATGTTTAATTCTATTTCTACACCGGCCTGGCTAGCTTCATATAATTTTTCAATCATGTCTTCATCCTGAAGGCTATTGACCTTTAAAACAATCTTTGCCGGTCGTCCGGCTTTTGCCTGATCTATTTCAAAATCAATGAATTGAATTAATTTTTTTCTTAAATTAAACTGGCCGACTAATAAATGCTTGAATTCTTCATTGGGAAGTTTGACTGTCTCCAGGAAAGAAAAAATCCTAGCGACTTCTGAGGTGATTCGTTGATCAGCGGTAAACAAGCCATGGTCACTATAGGTTCGTGCAGTTACTTCGTGGAAATTACCGGTGCTCAAATAGGTATATAATTGTGGACCATTTGATTCTATTCGACGGACCAGTGCCAGTTTGCTATGGACTTTAAGCCCAGGGAAGCTATATCTTACGATGATACCGGCTCGCTCTAGTTGTTCGCCCCATCGAAGATTGGCTTCTTCATCAAACCTGGCTTTGACTTCTATAAACGCATAGACCTGTTTGCCTGACTTCACAGCTTTTATGAGCGCTTGCATGATGCGACTATTGGGTGCCACACGGTATTGGATGATCTTGATGTGCGTCACCGTGGGGTCTTTCGCAGCATGTTCAAAAAACTCAATGACGGGCTCATAATTATGATACGGAAGGTAGATCAGATGATCCCGTTTTTTGATAGGCTCAAAAATAGAAGTTGTGTTATGCAGTGGAGGGTAGTCCAGTGGAGGCAATGGAAGATCCTTTAGTTGATCGATACCAAAATCAGGAAATTTGAAAAAATCAAAATTATTATGATAGCGACCTTCCGGAATCAAGTCCAACTTTTCTACTTCAAGGACCTCCATTAGATATTCGAGGAAATGGATAGGGATTGTTTTGTCATAAACAAGCCTTGACGCAGGCCCGACGTCTCTCTTTAACAGACTCTTTTTTATTTTATTAATTAAGTCTCCTTGATATTCATCATCAATATATAACTCTGCATCTCTAGTGAGCTTAATCGAATAGGTGTTTAATATATCGAAACCTGGGAAAAGTGATCGAACACTAAGTCGTACAATGTCATCCAGGAGAATAATTTCATGACCATTTCCGATGGAGGGTAGTTCAATAAAACGGGGTAAATTTTCTGATGGAATTTTAATAATGGCAAAATGATCTTCGCCGGTAGGATTTTCCTTATCCTTCATTAAAATCGCCAGATAGAGTGCTCTGTTGTTGAGGAAAGGGCGCACTTTGTCTTTGATCAGGAGTACCGGCTGAACAAATGGGAGAAGATATTCCTGGCTATACGTTTCGACAAATTCTTCCTGATCCGGTGTCAAGTCCTCTCTTCTAATTAAATGGATATCATGCTTTTTGAGGTCAGGGACAATTTGGTTTTGGAAAATATCCTCAAATTCTATAGCATGTTGACTAACTATCTTTTGGATGCGTAGGAGTATTTCTTTGGGGTCATAATCCAGCTGCTTTATGGTTTTTTTTCCCACTTTAAGCAGATTCCGATGATTCGCCACGCGTACTCTGAAAAATTCATCCAGGTTACTGCTATAGATAGCAAGGAATTTTACTCGTTCCATAAGCGGAACATTGGGATCCATAGCCTCTTGAAGGACTCTGTAGTTAAAACTTAACCAACTGATGTCCCGATGGATATATCTGCCTTCCTTATAAAAGGTGTCCTTTGCCATTATTTGTGTCTAACGAATCAGGTAATTCCGAATTGTCCTAAATAATATTTAATCAGTAATCCTTAAAGGTCTCATGTTTGATAGCATACCAACTGGCTCTATAACAAAATTTCATAGCGTCGGTTCTGTTTTAATAAATTTAATAGCAAACACTACACCAATACTTTGCTCCTGATGCTATTTCGATCTCAAATTTAGGAGAAAGCTTGTTTAGTAGATTATCTTTGATTTGTAACTTTTAGGATATTAGATAATAAACTTAGATATGCATAGGAAGAAATTAGTTGCCGCTAACTGGAAAATGAATCTGTCTCCGGGCCAAGGCCAGGATTTGGTAAAGCGTATTAAGAGCAAGCTGCCGGAGAACTTGAATTGTGAGGTTATTATAGCCCCTCCATTCGTCTACATTGCCAGCTTGACTGCATTGCTGGAAGGGTCCCCCATACAATCGGGGGCGCAGCATTGTCATACTGAATCATCCGGTGCTTTTACAGGAGAGATTTCTGCTGACATGTTAAGCCAGTTGGGTGTTCGTTATTGCCTTGTGGGTCATTCTGAGCGAAGACAACTATTTCAAGAATCAAATGATTTTATCAGGGGGAAGGTGGATGTCATCTTGAAAAATCATATGGTGCCTATTTTCTGTTGTGGAGAACCATTGGAGATTCGAGAGAAAAATGGCCAGAATGATTTTGTCAGGAAACAGTTAGAAGATAGTTTGTTTCATTTGAAAGCAGATGTAATTCAACAAGTTGTGATCGCTTACGAACCGATTTGGGCGATTGGTACTGGTGTGACCGCTTCTCCTGATCAGGCACAGGAAATGCATGCCTATATCCGTTCTGTATTAGAGGCCAACTATGGAGATCAGGTGAGCACAGAGGTTCGGATTCTATATGGGGGAAGCATTAAGGCGGATAATGCAGCCGTACTTTTTTCGCAACCTGATGTGGATGGCGGATTAGTTGGTGGAGCTGCTTTAGATCCGGACGGATTTTTGGCGATTATACAAGCTGGGAACAGTTAAATTCTGAAGATCGCATTCTGCAAGTTTGCTTTTTTAACTCCTTTAGGTTATATTTAGGGGAGAATTTTTAAAAAATGATTTTTTGGAAATTATTGGCTGGCTGGTCAATTGCCTTGTAGGTAAAAACGCCAATCAGTCATTGGGGTGACCTGGTGGTCATGAACCCATCATCGGCAGACACATACTGTTACATAAGGCCGATGTAGTGCTTTAGCATCAACCGTTAAGTTTTCAGTAGAAAACAAACCAACCAACACGAGATGATAAGGCGCAAAAGATGAAGGGATCCATATATTCTATAATATAATGGATCCCTTCCCTTGTCTAATGACATCGCTTAATCAATCACTAATACTTTTGTCCATATAGAGGCACCTTCCGCAAGCGTTAATTTTACAAAGTAAACACCTCCGGAAAATTCCTGTGGCACTACCGTTTCGTAAGTTTGTCCTTGTTCCAAAATTTGATCAACCGATAAATTTATCATTTGGCCAGAAATGGAGAGCCAATTTATTGATACTATATTTTGAGCCTCTGTACCTACATTTAATATTTGCAACTTATCATTTGAAGAAACTAATGTAGGCCATATTTTAAGCTTGCTATTCGACGTGTGAATATCACTAGAACTTGAAATCATCGGTACGACGAATTCAAATACCTGAACACATCCTAAATTGTCGGTGACAGTCAGTTGATATTCACCATGAGCAATATTAAAAATACTTTCAGAAGTTTGTCCAGTGTTCCATTTATAGGTCAATGGGGGTGTGCCTCCTACTATTTCAACAAGGATGGCGCCATTCCCTGATCCATTATCCCCCATGATGGATAGATCGTTGACAATCATAGCGGGTAGGACACTAAGTTCTAAAACAGTTTCTTCAAAACATCCCGGTCTTATTTCTTCCGCATAGGAGTAGGAGCCTGGTTCATATACAGGAGTGCCATGAAAATCAAGTGTATCGCCATTGCAAATAGTTTGTGCTATGTCCATTGAAAATGTGTCTTTCACCAGTAAGTTAAGATCAATGTAATTTGGACAATTTCCAACACCGAGATATTCTATGATGGTATCTATTGTTTCTGTATAAGGTTCGCCTAGTATAAAAAGCGTATCACCATTACAGATGACTTCATCAACAGTCGTTGTAATGATTGGGGCAACGCCCAGTGTGAGATTGACAATACTATCACAATTGTTTTCTGCGCTATTTTCTAAAACAATTGTATAAGTTCCAGGGGTTGAAAAAATCTCATCACCAATCATAAGTGTTTCTCCTTCACAAATGATTGTATCTATGAGTGCGCTAGCTACCGGCTTGACCGTCACATTTACAGTGCCCGTTCCAGAGCCATCGCAGTTAGCATCGTGGATGGTCCCAATACGGAACGTACCACTCAATATAGGATCTATTTCAATCGTTAGGAGGGTAGACTCACTTAATACATCAGCAAAAAGTTCATTGTCTTTAAATAACCCAATCGCAAAAGGAGGCGTACCTGTGCTTTCAAAATTCAAACGCACTTTAGAGCCACTACAGATTATGTTTGGACCGGAAATAG
>JBBKXT010000136.1:0-29767 GCA_037969625.1 Saprospiraceae bacterium | reverse complement strand
AATTGATTCACAGTTTCGAATGTTTGGATCGTCCTGAAGCTGTTCGCCTGGAAATGAAAATCAAGAAAAGGGGCATTCAACGATTCCTGGATGATAACAATATTGCTCAGCTAGGCTAGTGCATGGCGCCTTTGGCGCCAGGGTCAACGGTTCGAATCCGTTATCCTCCACTAAACTCCACTACAGAAACCACTTGCTATTTTATCCCAACCACCCTACTTTAGACAGCTGAAAACACTTCACTTTGTTTCACGTCTATATTCTCTACAGCCATTCTATACGGAAATACTATGTCGGTTCCACCCAACATCTAAATGTCCGTATCGAAGAACATAATCTAGGTAAATCTACTTTTACAAAAACGGGTACTCCATGGAAATTGATTCACAGTTTCGAATGTTTGGATCGTCCTGAAGCTGTTCGCCTGGAAATGAAAATCAAGAAAAGGGGCATTCAGCGCTTCCTGGAAGATCATCATATTGCACTCCCGAACCCTTGAGGCTAGACCATCAAACCTGTTTGTATGGCATGGAAAAAAATAAGCCCAAAGAGATTATGAGGATTTTGAATCCCTACTTCCGGATCAGTAAAGCCAATCCGATTTCGCTATTAACCCTATAAATCCCGTCGATTCTATGACAACATCATCCCAATTTCGACCTATGGGGGAAGACATCAAAACATTAGTTTTATGTAAAAAAATCTATATATATAATAATTTCTTATTAATATTACCTATTCAAAAACCTTTTAAACTCGTTAATTATGAAAAAATTTACAAAAATTTCTTTACTACTTGTGGCCATGATGATTTTTGGTCAGTTGGCTTCTGCGCAAACAGTTGGCAAAGACACTTGGATGATCGGCGGATCTGCCGGTTTTTCTAGCCAGAAGTACAAAAATGATGACAAATCATCTTCCATCCTGTCCATCAGTCCAAGTGTTGGCTATTTTTTTGCTGATGATTTTGCTTTCCTTTTAGGGGTAGATTTTACAAGTATTAGTTATGATGGTGCTTCAAATTCATTTTTTAGTGTAGCTCCTGGCTTAAGATACTATGTAACAGATCCAATCTTCATTCAGGTAGATGCTGATTTTGGGTTAAATGACGGCGCAGGTAGCTCGTATGGCATATCAGTCGGATATTCCTGGTTCCTGAATAACTCAGTGGCCATTGAACCGGCTTTGTTCTTTAGATCAGCAAACAACGATGGTGACAATTTCGACTTTACCGCTTTTGGATTGAGTATCGGTATTCAAGCTTTTACCAATCATGAACATGGAATGGAGTAACTATTAAGATTTTTGTTTTTATGGCCATACGACGAAACGTGGTATGGCCATTTTTTCTTTAGCTCAAATCAAATATTCTCAGATTTACCATCAGCCATTAGGCCCTATTTACAAGCCTCATCCACAAAACTCAATTTGATTATTTAAACCTAGTTTGACCCCATCATCGCAGAATGATATCACCAAAACTTGAAAAACGCCTTTAAATATATCTTTCAATTCCTGTAGGATAAGAAACAATTGAAAGCTAATTCCTCACCAACCCATGGAGATGATTTCTGTCTGATCCCCACTTCTTTGATTAAGTTGATAAAACAACCTAATTTGCCGCCTGACAGGCATCTTTTTTGATAATCATGTATCTATCCCTATAATATGTCGTCTCGATTCTAAAAAACAATAGAATCTATCGTTATATAAAAGTGTATTTGTATATTTCAGCCTGTGAAATGGGTCAATTCCTTCCTTTAGAGGTCTTGTGGCTGCAATTCAGCAAGTTATACATGCGTATATTTAATTAACTAAATTTCTGCTATTCAGGAATCTTTACCATCTCGTGATTATGATTAAAAGACTGGCACTTTATCTCTCATTGTTTTTGATTTTAACAGTGAGCTCAGTTCGTGGACAGGATATCCACTTTTCGCAATTCTATATGTCACCACTGACCCTTAATCCGGCACTGACAGGGGTGATGAATTGCAATACCCGAATCGTAGGTAATTACAGAAACCAATGGTCCTCTGTTCTGGGCGCTAGCTCCTATAATACCTACGCCGTTTCCTATGATCAAAAAACACCCGTTGGCCGTTATGACTATTTCGGCTTTGGAGGAAATATATGGAGCGATGTCGCAGGTGACCTAGCCTTCCAGACATTGTCTTTAAAACTCTCCGGTTCCTATGCCAGACGAGTCGGTGGAGACAGACGTAAGTCAAATTATATGGTATTAGGCGTCGAAGCAGGTGCCTCACAGCGCAGCATAGATTACCTAAACGCCCAATGGCCCAGTCAAAATGATAATGGAGAGTTTAACCCTACATTTCCAACAAATGAACCCAATCTCCCGGAAAACTTTCTCTTCGGAGACATAGGCGTAGGATTGTTATGGTTCTCCATACTAGATAAAAATTCAAGCTTCTATATAGGGGGTGCTATTAATCACCTCAATCAACCTAACCTGTCATTCTATCAGGAGATCGATGGGACCGTAGAGACCTATTACACTAAGACGGTCCTCCACGCAGGTGGCGAGTTTCAAACCGGAAAGGAAATGTCATTAGTTCCAGGGATTGTATTCTTTAACCAAGGGCCATCCATGGAAATCAATATGGGTAACAGCTTCAGGTTTAATCTGGATGGTTACGGACAATCATTCCAAGTGGGTGCATGGGTTCGTTTAGCTCGTCATTTTGAAAAACCAATCCTGATGGATGCGCTTATCCTCTCGACCAGAATTGATTTTGCAAATTGGGGTATTGGATTTAGCTATGATATCAACACGTCCAGCCTGAATTCAGCCAGCAAAGGAAATGGTGGCTTCGAGTTCTCCATGATCTACAATGTCTGCGGCCCTCAACAACGAGGCGTCTACTGTCCTAAGTTCTAGGAAATTAAAAAAAGCATAAATAAAGTGCAAGTATGAGGTGGTCAACACAGCATACTTGCACTTTTACTTTGATCTAAACGTTATACGTTCATTGAATAAGTTGAGCCATAAGGCGAAAAAAATTATCATTTGCTTATCGATTGATTTTAATTGAAACTTTATTCTTTTTACATTCCAATCTTAACTTTTCTTATTAACTTTATATCATTCCCCCCAAGTCAAGTTATCGTTCCCATGACATAACTACATTTTTTAACGACTTAATTTAATAACGGGATGTTTGGCAATTCAAATAACAACCAAAAGAATAAATCTAACGGCATCAGTGGTGCCACCTCCACAACAACTAATAGCCTTGTACGCGGAACGAATATGGAAGGTTCCATCCAAGCCGATATGGATATTCGGATTGATGGTACTTTAACCGGAAGTCTCCACTGTAAAGGGAAGGTCATCATTGGCCCAACCGGCTCTATCCATGGTGAAATCACCTGTGAAAATGCAGTGATCGAAGGTAAATTTCAAGGCACCCTCATCGTTGGAGATGTCCTTCATGTCAAGGAAACTGCAAAAGTAGAAGGTGATGTATCCACTATGAAACTTGTCGTCCAACCAGGTTCTATTTTTAATGTGAAATGCAAAATGGGTGCACAAGCCGGAATTAAAAAAGGAAATGGTCCCCAGGAAGAGCCAATAGAGCTTAGCACACTGGGAAAATCCAAAGCAGCCATGTCTTAATGGCGAAACCCACCCAATCAAATCAATACCTTAAATACAGTGGGATGGTCATCCAGCTATTCGTTCTGCTGGGCATCGGTGCCTGGCTGGGGCAATATCTGGACGAAAAACTGAATACCCCTGATCCTTATCTTACGATCCTGATGATCCTCCTTTTTAGTGGAGCCTTTTTCTATAAACTTGTAAAAGACCTCGGACGCGACGATGAAACCAGGTAAGTTTTTAATC
The DNA here is from genome assembly GCA_037969625.1 of Saprospiraceae bacterium. Taxonomy (GTDB): domain Bacteria; phylum Bacteroidota; class Bacteroidia; order Chitinophagales; family Saprospiraceae; genus Opimibacter. The sequence continues at coordinate 25,899 of JBBKXT010000136.1, read as the reverse complement.
GGATTGGGCATTATGTGTTTCGTACAAGCCGGAAGTACATGGCTTTTTATATGGATGAATGAGGCCATCACATCCCATGTTGGTTTTATTATCACCGCCATGGTGTCCATGGTTGTTTTCTGCTGCATGATGTATCTTGGCGCCAGAATTATTGCTCACAGTAAAATGACAAAACTTTTTATACAGTTGATTATGATCGCTGTGTTTTTAAAAATGTTCCTTTGTCTGGCACTAATTGTCGGGTATAAAAATGGCTACGATCCGATCGATGATTCTTTTATTTGGCCATTCTTAATGATCTATGTGACCACCACTATCTATGAAGTTATCTTTCTGGATAAAGTAGGTCGCGAAAAACAAACACCTGCCTCATGAATAAAAATCCATCGCTTGCTGCCGTTATTGATGGACAGCGTATTGAACTCCTCACGACGGACTGGGAGCATTTGGACTGCATACAAGTGAGCCAAGATACCTTCCACCTCATTGATCATGGAAAAACCTACACTATCCAAATCATAGAAACCGATGAGGCTTCAAAAAACATGACGCTTCGCATGGAAGGAGAAAACAAGTCGGTACTATTACTCAACGAACTTGAAATATTGATTGAGCGGATGGGATTAAATGCCACACGAAGTAAAAAACTAAGTGTCCTGAACGCGCCTATGCCCGGATTGGTGACAAGCATTAAAACAGAAATCGGTCAGGAAGTGGAAGAAGGCACTCCCCTACTCATCCTGGAAGCCATGAAAATGGAAAATGTAATCGCCGCACCACACCACACCAAAATAAAAGATATCAAAGTGAAAGTTGGTCAGGCCATTGAAAAAGGAACCCCGCTCATAGAATTTGCTGATGTCTAATCAAGCGGATTGATAGTCTCTTTATCCAATAAACCTAATATTTGGAGAGACTTAATAGTTTGCTTCAAAAAACTCTTTGTAGTTGCTGAGTGAACGAGACTTGATGACCTCTCTGTAGTTTTTCTGCGTAATGGGATAGACTTCATAAATCGCATTCTTCGGGAGGAAATCGTTCGGATTCCTCAAAGCCGTTTCATAATAATTCATGGCTTTTTCTTTTGTATTGAATGATCGTACAAGGACGAGCGAGTGGTTTTTACTTGGATCAAAAACAAGACTTGCCATTTTCAGATTATCCAACTGAAAATACTTCTTATGAAATTCAGCCAGGGCTATTTTTGTTTCAGCCAGTGAAATTTCCTCCTGATTGCTAACATAAACCAAGGCAAAATGAAGTGCATTATCTTCCATGACAAAAGTTGCTGATTCAAGGCCGGATTCGCCATAGACTCTGCCTGTTCCGGAATTACCTAAAAGCAAAAGCATGTCCTTTGCCTTCTTCTCCTCATCGCTATTCGGATATCTTGATATCACATACTTCAATCCATCCACATAAGCTTCTTTGCCTACTTGCGCGCCAAGGCTCATCGCTTTCAATAAATCAAATTTAGCCATCAGCACATTGTTGGCCCCAAAATTATCATCCAACGAGCGAATGCGGGTCAACACCTCCTCATAATTCTCCTTTTCAAAAAGAGCAAAAGTTTCATCATAATATTGGTTGAGTTTGTCCAATTCTGACAATTGCTTAGTCGCAAAATTTGGATCAGAAAGTACTTTGGCAAATCTTGAGTTTGGATATTTAGAAATAATCAATAACCTGTACTTTTCAACGCGCACATGATCTCCGGAAGATAAAGCAGAGAGATACAATTGATAATAGGCTTCGAGCTCTTCCGGTGCCCCCGGGTATTTGGTGAGCAATTCTTCTAAAATTTTGATGGAACTTTCGTAGTCATCTATACGGTCGCGATACAATTGTCCAAGCAGTAACATGGACTTTCGAATTTTATCATGCGACAGGGCTCTCGCCGAGTCAGTCTTTGGAACATCCTTGAAAAAGTCTTCAATCTCGCTACCATAAACACCAACCTGGTTTTCTGGTGTTGTCAAAGCTATTTCTTCTGTTGATGCATATTCGGCGGCTTTGGCACTAACACGCCAGTAATCTGAAAGTGGTATATCACCCCATTTTCGATCAAAATCCCTTTTTAATTTCTTTATATTTTTCTGATCAAATGCCCAGAAGATCTTTTTCGGCGTACTACTCGTTCCGCGAGAGGATGGCGTGGCTTGTCCCGGCATCGCCGAAGTACCACTCGGTGAAAACTTAGTGCTGGAAGTTTTAGCCGCCAATTGTGCTGCTGCTTCCTCAGCCTCTCTCTGGCGTTGCAATTTAATACCCACTGCCACTATTTTAAGTTCTTTATCGCTGAGGTAAGAAAGCCTTAGCAAGCTATCCTGAAGATCGATTGTATTGAGGTTAAAAGCAATTTCAATTAAGTTTTCAGATAGATTTTTTACCTCTTTATAGCGGGGGTCTTTTTCCTTCATAACGGCTACACAAGCCTTAAACGACCCTTCTGCTTCCACATACTTAAATTGTTCCATGTATAGTTTGGCCAACATGTAATGACTCTCTACGGCCTGATAGTCATCCCCGCCAACATTTTCAACACTTGCCTCCAGGTGTGTGATGGCCAAAGGCACATCGCCAGCCTCCATTGCTAATTCAGCCATGAGAAAATAAATACGCGCCAAATATTCGGTGTTCTTATCATCCTTCAGCATTTTCTCCAGATCAGCATTTGCCTGGGCGCTAGTCATTGTATTACTTAACACAGCCGAGCGGATGATCGACAGCTCCGTATTAATCATCATTTCATAGTTATTACTATAACCAAGAGCCAATTCATAATACTTTCTGGCATCGGCTCTATTGCCTTCTCTGAAATACAATTGAGCGATGATATAACTATACCGGGCTTTAAGCTTTCGATCTCCGGCTCTTTCAATCGCCTGTTCCAGAAAAGGAATCACCTGAGCATAATTACCTCGCTTCATATGATAGTAGGCACGTGCTACAGGCAAGCCTTCATAAACGCGTGGAGGTAGTATATCATCTTCTTCCAATCGTCTGAATTGGTAATCTGCAGACGTCCAGTTCTCGCGTTCAATATAAGTTTTAGCTAACCATAGGATAGCTTCATCATAGGCAGAGGCACGTAAGAAAAAATTAGCTTGTTCGCCATCTTCCTTTTCCTTCGCTTTTATTTCTGCTCTGGTAGCTTCATATTTCTTGATATCCTTGGTCTTAATCGTTGTTGTTCCATCTGCAGCTTTGGCAGTTCCCGGGCGAACAAGATCATCAGTTGGCTTGCCTTTTTTCTTGCGTTTGCGAAGCTCTTTATTGTACTTCTTACGCTCTTTCTCGGCTTTTTTCCGAATTTTCTGAAGTTCCTTTTTGCGTTTATTGGCTTCTTTGGCTTGGGAGGAGCTTTTGCCGCTTGAGGATTTCTTCTTTTTGCGCTGGAATTTCGTAGAGGTTCTTTTTCCGGTCGGAAGGAATTCATCCATGTAGAATTCGAATGCATTCTCAGCTGACTCATAATCCTTTTTCAGGTACATGGACTTGCCGATCAACAAGTAACAGTCATCCACCCAATCGCTATACTCATGAAGGGTGACTACTACGGAGACCTTCTTAATGGCTTCATCCAAATCAGCTTTTACGGCATCTGCGTTTTCCACAGCGGCATAAGGATAGATTGGCAGTATTTCATTATAGTTGTCCTGATATTGGTCTTCGAGGGCGGCCATACTCTGATCGACCAACTCATTGGCATTAAACCAACCATTAAATCTGGAGGTAAGGTTTTGGTAGTATTGGCCTACCTTTGATTGGTCATTTCGGCTTTTTTTCGTTACGCAACCGCTCAGAAATCCCAGGGCCAAGATGATCAAAAAGACGTTTTTCACGTTTGATTGGTATAAAAGACTATTTGATTTCAATATGAATTGGAGTTTCCTTAAAGGTTCAACTATATTTAACTGATTCTGGTGCAAATTTATTTTAAAAATTCAGTATCTATTCCCTCATCATGATTGAGCAGGTAAAAATTCGTAAACGAAACTGGGATACGATCTATCGGTTGGTCCTCCGAAAAGATGAGACGCTTGAGCAAGTAGCCTCTTATAAGCTCACATTACTTAACATTTATATCCTGCTGTCATCTATTGTGATTGTACTCAGTGGTCTCATGATCGTGGTTATCTTTTTTACCCCATTGAAACGACTCGTACCGGGATATGCAGAACCTTCTCAACACCCGGATTACATAAAGTTAAGTAAAAAAATGGCCGCGCTTGAAAGTGAAATGGAGAGCTACCGTCTTTATTATCAACACTTTAATCAACTCACAAGACTTCCGGACAGCATTGATGTGCCCAACGTGAGCTACACATCAAAAACAGTGCCTACACAGGCCGTAAAACCTGAAATTCAACTCCCTTCTGCCAAAAATACAGAGCCAAAGCGATCCCCAAATGCCTTAAATGTGAGCTCTAAATCAACATCTCTGCTCAAAATAGCTGATTTCAGATACCTCATGCCACCTATTTCAGGGGTCGTCAGTAGCGGATTTGATGGTGAATCAGGCCATTTTGGGGTGGATATCCTTGCACCACATGATACACCCGTCAAAGCCATCTGGGATGGGCATGTGATCACTGCGGATTGGACACTAGAGACAGGCTATACCATTGGTATTCAGCATAGTAACGACATGGTTTCCTTTTATAAGCACAATGCATCGCTCCTCAAGCGCAGTGGTGCTTTTGTTCGCGCCGGGGAGGCTGTAGCGATTATCGGAAATACTGGAAAAATGACCTCAGGGCCTCACCTGCATTTTGAGCTGTGGCTGTCCGGAAAACCAGTTGATCCGACGCAATACATAGATTTTTAAGGCTTTTAAACGCTAAATCCCCTAATTTTAAGGTCGTTTGTTAGGCTAAGCCCTTATATTAAGGTGCTCACCTCGTTTTTTGGCGCATTGTTTGCTTTACTTTTAATTGCCATGAAGAAAAATGGAATACTAAATCCTCTTTTTGATAAGAATGGAGCGGCTATCAGCCCTTTACTTCCTAAAGAGATTAAAAATTATCTCATTGACATAGATGGAACCATCTGTGACGACATTCCTAATGAAGAACCGGAACGGATGGTCACGGCTAAAGCCTACCCCGATGCTTTGGAAATCATCAATGCATGGTATGAGGAAGGACACATTATTACCTTCTTCACTTCACGCACAAATGAACATTTTACCATCACAACTAAATGGCTCGACAAAAACGGCTTTAAGTATCACGGCCTTTTAGTTGGCAAACCGAGAGGAGGAAATTACCACTGGATAGACAATCATATTGTCAAAGCCACAAGATTTAAAGGGAAGTTTACCAACTTCGTCAAACAAAACAAGGAGATCGAAGTATTCGAACGCTAAGTTCTCTTGCTATTCAATTTTTCTTTGCTCATTAAGTCTTGCAAAGCCTTTTCTATTTTCAAATACTTAAATTGAAATCCTGCCCCAATAAGTCTTTCAGGATAACATCTGCAACTCTGCATCAGCATGGTGTGCATTTCACCGAGCATCAAACTGAGTACGAACGTAGGAACAGGGATCACAAATCGCGAGGGGGAATAGGTCTTACTGATCTCTTCGGTAATCCTTTGATTTGTTGCCGGAAAAGGTGCCGTCGCTAAATAAACACCTTCTGTTTCTTTGTTGGACAACACATGCAGCATCAGTTGCGCCACATCATCTATGTGGATCCATGACCAAAACTGGCTGCCACTCCCAAAACAACCTAAAAAGCCAAATGGAGCGGTTTGAATTATTTCTTTCAATGCTCCTCCTTCACGACTGAGTACCAATCCTATTCGAACGATGATCGTTCTAATACCAAGTCTTGCAATCTTGTTGTGTGCTTTTTCCCATTCCTGGGCGATCATTGCCAACCAATCATCATGATCCGTCACCGAATGCTCATCTACAATCTCAGTTGTATGATGACCATATATGCCCACCGCCGAGGCACCGATGTACGTCTGTGTTTTTAAAAGTCCACTCTCCAAGTATTTCTCAAGCGTTGCACAACTCTGCAGGCGACTATCCAGGATTAACTTTTTTCTTTTTTTTGTCCATCGATTGCCGGCGATGGAGGCACCTGCCAGATTGATGATCGCATCAAATTCCATTGGCTCTGGAAGGGCAATTTCATGATTTGTTGGGTTCCATTGAATGCGACCTACCCCGCCTGATCGACTCAACAAAGTAACCTCCCAGTTACTATTTCTGGCGAAAGCCGCTATGGCACTTCCTATCAAACCTGATCCACCTGCTATAAGAAGTTGCTTTTTCATCCTTAGTATAACATCATTTAAGCTGCTTAGTTAATATAAAAAGGCATAAAAACATAATTCATTTGAATCATCTTGCTATGTATTCTTATAATACTGAATGCATGGTTATCTTTGATAAATGTACAAGAAGCTAACCACCCACTCCCTTGCATGGTGCCTTTTATTAATCTTAGGCCTTGTGTCCTGTCAAAATGGAACTGATGTATCAAGTAATGATGTCACCATCCGATTGCCAAATGAACCGGAAAGTTTGCATCCTATTTTTTCTAAAAGCATTTATGCCACCCAAATAGAAAGCCTGATTCTTCTCCCCATTGCAGAGTATGATCCGGTGTCTATGTTATTGTCGCCTATTTTGATCACCTCCATTCCTGTAGGACAGAAATTAACGGATGGAAAGCATGCAGGTGGAAAAGTTTTTAAACTTGAATTTCGTCCGGAGGCAGAATGGGCAGATGGGAAGCCAGTTACAGGTGAAGATTATCTATTCACTTTTAAATCTGTATTCAATCCCAAGGTGAGTGCAGAGGCTTGGAAAAACTTTATGTCCTTTGTGAGTGAAATAGTCATTGATCCTGCCAATCCAAAAAATGTATCTGTTTATTTGGATAGTGCTTATAGCCTGGATATTCTGGCCATTACAAATTTCAATCTCTATCCTGCCCACGTCTATGACCCTGAACATTTGATGTCCTCATTTACTTTAGAGGAATTAAGAGATCCCAATTCAACATGGACCACAGCGCAAGACAGTTTGTTAAACCGATTCGCGACGCTCTACGAATCAGTGGAATACCTTCGAGAAACTGTTTCCGGATCAGGCGCTTATATATTGGATGGATGGATGACAGGTGAATACATTCATCTAAAAAGAAAAGAAAACTGGTGGGGGGATAAACTTATTAAACCGTCGCTTCTCTTGCAAGCCTATCCAAATTCAATCACTTATCGAATTATCCTTGATGAAGCAGCCGCAGAAGCGGCAATTAAAAACGGTGAAATTGATTTAATGGCCGGCATTTCCGCTTCAGCATTTAATCGTTTGCGCAACAATCCTGAGTGGAAAGAGAAACTCAACTTTGATACACCTGCATTAATGCAAGTCAATTACATCGAAATAAATCATCGCAATCCTATTCTTGCAGATGTCCGAGTGCGAAAAGCACTGGCCTATAGTATCGACTATGATGGGATGTTGAAGAATGTCATGGAAGGACTGGCTTCTCGTGCCACCAACCCAATTCACCCGAACAAAAGTTATTATAATCAAACCCTAAAACCTGTCAATCGTGATATTAAAAAAGCGCTTGCCTTGCTGGAAGAAGCCGGCTGGAGTGATACAAATGAAAATGGAACGCCTGATAAACGCATCAATGGAAAGGTAGAAGAGCTCCATCTTCAAATCAAAATCACGAACAAAGAAGAAGGCATGGCGATCGCTAATATCATCAAAGAAAATGCGGAAGAGGCCGGATTTGATATCGAATTAGTCATCGTGGATCCCAGTCAGATTCAGCAGGATGTCCGACAACGAAATTTTGATCTGATGCCTATACGTATACGTGCCTTCCCCCATGTAGATGACCCATATGCTATCTGGCATTCGGACAATGATCAGCAAGGAGGAGGTAATCGAAGTGGATTCGTATCTACTGCACTAGACAGAGAAATTGAAGTGCTTCGTGGTACCGATGATCCTACCGTTCAAGATAAAGCACTCAAGAAATTTCAGGAAATCATTTACGAAGAACAGGCAGGAATATTTTTATACACACCCCTTGAACGGATTATTTCATCCAAGCGCATTGAATTTCCTACATCGGTACGTCGACCCGGATACTTTGAAAATCTAATCCAAGCAGCCAAATAACAATGCCACCACATGATCAAATCTCTGGTTAAGCGTTTTGTTCATGCCTTCTTATTATTAGGAGTTATATCTATCATTGGATTTGGATTAAGCAAGTTAGTCCCCGGTGATGAAATTTTAGATTATTTAAGTATTGATGACCCAAGATATTCTTCATCCGCCAACGCACTCGACCAGCGAATCGCTTATACTAAAGTCGCAACGAAACGTGGATTAAATAAACCGCTTTTTTATTTTTCTATTGCTCCCGGTTATTATCCTGACTCACTTTTCCAAATCGTTCCGGAGAGTGATCGCTTAGCGGTGACCGGCTGGATTAAACAAAGCAAACAAAAAGATCTTTCCCTCAAATTGTATCGCAACTTCATGGAAGGTTTGACATTTGCATGCCCTCAGGAAAAGACATCTCAACTTGCTGAACAATTTTGTCAAGGCATTGGTGATATGTTGGATCAAAGGGATTTGTTTTCTGTACATCACAGTTTTATCAGGCTTAAAAACAACGTTTCCTCGGACACACTTGTCACAAGTGAGTATGCGCAATTGATTTCTCTATACAAGGATGACATTGAGGCACTCATCAAACCGACTCAAGGCCTGGCAGCAAGATCATGGTTGCCTACTTTCTATTGGCATGGGACGAACAATCAATACCATCAATGGATCATCGGTATGATATCACTACAACCATTGACCTCTCTTATCGACGGTCGAAATGCCTGGACAAAAATATTCGAAGCACTAAAATGGACCTTGCTATTAAATGGATGGGCGTTTGTTCTGGCCATTGTGTTTGGCATGGGTATTGGTATGTGGGCGGCAACACGAGATGGTCGTCGGATCGAAAATCTTGTGAATATATTTTTATTTGCATTATTTGCCTTGCCTTCTTTTTGGCTGGCCACCCTATTTATTTATTTTCTTTCATCGGGTGAATGGCTTACTATTTTTCCATCCGGGGGACTTGGTGCTTATCATTCTGCCGGAAATATTTTTACACGATGGGGTATTATCATGACCCACCTCATCCTGCCTGTTTTATGCCTCACGCTTGGGTCGATTGCTTATGTCTCAAGACAAATGAAGCAATCAGTGATGCATCAACTCATACAGCCATATGTGTTTTCACTTCGCACACAAGGCGTATCCGAAAAAACAATTCTGCGAAATCATGTTTTGAAAAACGCATTATTCCCCATGATTACGTTGATCGGTGGTTCACTACCTGCATTGCTTTCTGGTTCATTAATTATTGAAGTTATATTCAGCATTCCCGGTATGGGGCGACTGTTATACAGTAGTCTATTGGCGCGTGATTGGCCGGTGGTATTTCCTATACTTATGATGGTGGCGACGATCACAGTGGTTGCATACATCCTTACTGACCTTGTCTATAAGTGGGCAGATCCGAGGGTAAAAACACTTGGGTCATGAAGCGAATAAAAACCATATTCCGTTCACTTTCCGGATGGTCCTCCTTATTTGCCGTTCGTCTTGCGTGGGTATTTCTCTTCATCATTGCCTTCTTGGCTATATTCGGCCCACTGATTTCAAATGAAAAGCCATACTACTGCAAGCTTGATGGAAAAAGTTATTACCCTTTGTTTACCAAAGTTTCTGAATCCGGATTGTCTGCAGCGCATCCGAATCATTCTCCTGTGAGTTGGCGCAATACTAACTTTGAATCTGTGTGGCGCGCACCGATTCCTTTTAGTCATCAGACGATAGATTTGAAAGCGGAAGCTTATCTCAGTCCAATGGATGGACGATCAGGAGAAAAAAGATTTCAACATTGGTTGGGTACAGATGTTTTGGGGAGGGATGTATTGGCAGGAATGATACGTGGGTGCAGGGTCAGTTTGCTGATTGGTTTAGGTTCTATGTTGATTGCCTTGCTGATAGGCATCCCCATAGGATCCGCTGCTGCCTATTGGGGGGATCGAAACTGGCGCATCACGACCATGCAATTAATCTATACGCTCTTAATTTCTATTCTAATATTTCTACTTTGGTTTACGCCCTTATCATTCCCTGTTAAAATATTATTAACCATTTCCTTTTTACTGGGCACCTATTTTATTGCCAGAAAAGCGCAGCCTGACAGTCGGGTAAACATATCTATCCCGTTAGATCAAATCGTACTTTCGGTGATCAGTATTATTGATGGTTTTCCGGGGATATTTCTCATTCTGATTTTGGTGGCAATCATTCCAATGAAAGGGTGGGTTGTTGTGATGTTGACCATTGCGTTATTGCGATGGCCATCGATGGCTAGGTATATGCGTGCGGAAGTATTTAAAATGCGTGAGACAAACTATATCAAAGCAGTGCAAATAGCGAATATTCCTTCTATACAGATATTGAGAAAACATATCATTCCTTATGCTTTTCGACCTGTGATGGTTTCATTTATATTTGGTGTATCGTCTGCGATTCTAACAGAGTCTTCACTTTCGTTTTTGGGGATTGGTTTGCCGACGGAGGAAATTAATTGGGGCCGACTTCTAGCGCAATCGAGGCATAACTTTGATGCCTGGTGGCTTGTGGTATTCCCTGGGTGTGCGATATTCTTCACACTCCTGTCCTTATATACGATAGGAAATGCCTGGCAAAAAATCCAGCTAAAAATAAAGGGATAGGGGAACTCTTAATTCTTGTGTTTGACTTTTTTCTTCTTGATAAAAGGACCTTTTTTCTTCTTATAATTCTTCTTGGTGGGCAGCAAGCCGGAGGTGGTTTTGGAGGCTTTATATTGCCCTTGCTTGTCCGTTTTGGTCTGTGCGGAGTCTGCGGGACAGCCGGATTTGCGACTACAGGCAGGGGCTGCAAGGAATAAAAAAGCTATAAAAAAGAGGCCTAGGATGTTCTTCATGGGTCAAAAATAGGGCATTTAGGGCATCAAAAACACTAAAAGTCAATAAAATAGGGCATTTCAGGACTTTTTTATTATATAAAACTTGTTTTTAATATATCCACGACATACATTTACCCTCGAATTCATATTTTATTTAACATTAATAAGCTGAAAATGAAAAAAGGCGATTTAATTGAAGCGATTGCTAAGAAAGCTGAGCTTTCAAAAGCAGATGCTGGTAGAGCTCTGGATGCTACTCTTGAGGCAGTTTCTAAGACGCTTAAGAAAGGCGACAAAGTTACTCTTCCTGGTTTTGGTACTTTCTCTGTAACAAAGCGTGCTGCCCGTATGGGACGTAACCCTGCGACAGGTGAGACGATCAAGATCAAAGCGAAGAAGACACCAAAATTCAAAGCAGGTACTAAATTGGTAGAAGCCGTTAAGTAATCCTGTTTAAAACTTTGATGTTTGATTTAGCCAAAGCTTAATCAAAGCTGGAGAAGGCATTCTATTTTAGATTGCCTTCTTCTTTTTAACTTTATACCAAGCCAACCTCCCACCCATGCCTGATCTCCAGGAACTCAAAAAAATCGCCAGCCAAGTAAGGCGCGATATCGTCCGAATGGTTCATCAATGTCAAAGTGGCCACCCGGGTGGTTCACTAGGCTGCACTGATTTTTTCGTAGCGTTATACTTCGAAGCCATGCACCATAATCTTCCATTTTCGATGGATGGAAAAGGTGAGGATATGTTTTTCCTTTCCAATGGACATATCTCTCCTGTTTGGTATAGTGTGCTGGCGCGATCCGGTTACTTTCCGGTAGAAGAACTAACTACTTTCAGAAAGCTTAACTCAAGGCTCCAAGGTCATCCAACAACACATGAAGGTTTGCCTGGTGTGCGCGTTGCTTCCGGTTCTCTTGGACAGGGGCTTTCTGTTGCCATCGGTGCTGCGTTGGCAAAAAAAATGAACAACGATAAAAGTCTGGTCTATGTACTCACCGGAGATGGGGAGTTGCAAGAAGGCCAGGTATGGGAAGCGATGATGTCTGCAACCCATCTCAAAACAGATAATATAATTGTCACCGTTGACTGGAATGGTCAGCAAATTGATGGTGCCACAAAAGATGTGATGTCACTTGGTGATCTAGAAGCCAAGTGGAAAGCATTTGGCTGGATCGTCCTACAGATGAATGGCAATAAAATGCAAGAAGTCATTGACACCCTCGTTCAGGCCAAAGCCTTTTGCGACAAAGGTCAGCCTGTTGTCATCCTGATGAAAACAGAAATGGGTGCCGGTGTTGACTTCATGATGGGAAGTCATAAGTGGCATGGGATAGCGCCTAATGATGCCCAACTTGCAGATGCACTAGGACAGCTTGAAGAGACGTTGGGGGATTATTAGGGGCGGAAAAGGCACTCGCCTACGCCAAGGCTACTGCGAGCAAGGAAGAAGCGGAAAGGGAATCACATTATCTCTACATCAGACGCGAGACATCAGACTAAGTATTGACAATTAAATAATAATAATAATACCATTCACCTTTTTTTTGATTCACTACATCACCTAATCACAACATAAGCTATGCTCACAGATTTTCAGATCACGGGAAAGAAAGCCACAAGAGATGGTTTTGGAGATGGACTGCTTGCGGCAGGTCAGCAACATCCGAATGTCGTTGGACTTTGTGCAGATCTAATTGGATCTTTGAAAATGAATGCCTTTATGGATGCTTTTCCTGATCGATTTATTCAGACCGGTATTGCTGAAGCAAATATGATGGGCATGGCTGCCGGTTTAGCAACTGCAGGCAAGATTCCCTACACAGGAACATTTGCCAACTTCTCTACCGGGCGTGTCTATGATCAAATCAGACAGTCCATCGCCTACTCAGGAAAGAATGTAAAAATCTGTGCATCACATGCAGGATTGACCTTGGGCGAAGATGGTGCTACACACCAAATATTGGAAGACATCGGATTGATGAAAATGCTTCCGGGCATGACCGTCATTAATCCATGTGATTACAATCAAACGAAAGCAGCTACCATCGCGATCGCCGAACATGAAGGGCCGGTTTATTTACGCTTTGGACGTCCGGGATGGCCGATATTTATGCCGGACAATCAGCCATTTGTGATTGGCAAAGGGATCATGATGCAAGAAGGAACGGACGTAACAATCATTGCCACCGGCCACCTCGTTGCCTATGCCATGGAAGCTGTTGAAAAACTAAAAGCACAAGGCATCTCTGCCGAACTGATTAATATCCACACCATCAAACCACTGGATGAAGAAATCATCCTTGATTCGATCGCTAAAACAAAGTGTGTTGTCACTGCTGAAGAACATCAGCGCAATGGTGGACTCGGAGACAGTGTCGCACAACTTCTCTCCCGTAAGAATCCTACGCCACAGGAATACGTTGCCGTCAATGATAGCTTTGGCGAAAGTGGAAAGCCGGATGAGCTTCTGTTGAAGTATGGACTGGGACCGGATAATGTTGTTGAGGCGGCGCAGGAGGTGCTGAAGAGGAAGAAGGCATAGAGCATTTGCCTTCGCTCTAAAAAGAGCTTCTGCAAACAAAGAAGAGCAAAGAAAAACAAAACCGCGCCTCTGCGCCTCTGCGTAAATATTTTTTTGCGGCCTTTGCGTGAACCTAATTGCCTCTCCGTTCGAATATTTCTTTGCGCCCTTTGCGCCTTTGCGTGAACCTAATTGCCTCTCCGTTCGAATATTTCTTTCGGTTAACGGAAAAAACAAACAAGCCGATGCATGGAGTTTGCTCCTGCATCTCCACGACTATGGATCAGAAAACGTGGAATCCTATATCTGAAAAATAGTCTACTTTTAAAAAATTGTGGTATCCATACCTAATTCATATAAAACTTATTATTTTTATCAATTGAGCTATAGATTACTTACACTTTTTCTTATCCTTTCGACCCTTACGCTTTCGGGACAGCCTATTACAGAGGGAGAGTTCTATTATAATACGCAAGTCATCCCTTCACCATCACATATAATTACGGGATTTATTTTTACTCCTACTAAATATGCGGTTGTTTCACTTGACAAAAATGGCCAGCTTCGGGGACGCATTGTGTACGACTTCAATTCCGGGCTCGAATATTCTTTTACATCCCGAGAAAATGAGAATTTCTATTTCACAAAACCACTTTCAAACTCCCCCAGCTTTTTTAAAACGCAAGGAAATTATCTTTTAATGTGGGGGCACAAAGAACAGGATGTGGATTCCTCAAATATTGAGGTCGCAGGGTTCTCCTGCACAAAAGTAAAGTCATTCTCAAGAGGGTATGACTCCCGAGTATGTTATTCTACCTCCTCGATTCGCTTTCCAAAATTTACTTACCCCCATGCATCTGAGATTAAATCTATTCTTGATTCTACAGTTATTCTAAAAACTATAATCGATTCCAAATCTGGACCAATCATAATTGAAGTCGATACTGTTTATCCCTCCATTATTCATACAGAATGGTTATCCACAGACACATCCGGTCTACCTACGATCATTGAATTCAGAAACCATAAAGATGATAAAGTAATTGAAAATTGGCTTAAAAACACCATGCCCAAAGGTGATGGACTGGAAAAAGGATATACACTCTACAAAGAAGGGCTGCTTTCCCCATTTAACATGAAACAGCTGATAAGTTCAAACAGACCTATAGATGAATTAAACCTTATGCTCTTTACGCAAGAGGACAACAGAAAGAAACCACCTTTAACGTTATTCGAAGCATTCCACAAACAAAACCTAATCAGTTCGGAAAGCTTTATCCTGTTAAAAACTATAACTGAAGATCGAAGTGCAAATTATAGCTGGCATGATATGAGAGAAATTCTGATCATCGTTAAAATGAAAGAATACTTCAATAATACGATTGTACGATCGAACATAGTACATAACCTAAAAGCACTGGGATACCAATTCAAGAAAGACAAGTCTGAAGTAATTGAGGCTTTCCTGCGAGGAGAAGGATTTATTGATGATCTTTTCCTGGCTCTCCAATATCTGGAAGCTGCGCCAAGGTTTTACCCAACCAATGACCTAAGAGAGCTTGAGGTCAGTGCAAATCAACTATTAAACAAATTCTTTCCGTCTTTATCGGATCAAGTACAACTTAAATTAGACACCAGCAATGCACAAATGAACATCATTGTTACTTCTAAACGTGATACAATAGAGTATTTTTATCCATATAGTTACTTCTGGTCTAATAATGAAAAAAACAGTTTGTCTGGTATTCCAATGGAATATTTTAGGTTTGATGAAAATTTTATTAACAGGCTTTTGTCAATCATGGAGCAGATTAAATGCGATAACGGAATTAAAAACATTATCAATTTTGATCACTTTGCATCTATCATAGAAAAGATAGATATTGAAACCTATTTTGAACTTAAAGAGATATATCCTGAAATCAGTATGTTTGGAAGTTCGCATTTCACTTTTTCAATTCCAATAGACAATCCTGTTATTTCAAACCTTGGTTCTATCCCAATTATATGGACTATACCCTATGCTGAAGAGATACTCTGGGAGACCGAAATCAATGACTTTACCCGCAATGCGAATTCCGGAGATTATTTTACTTCAAAGACAAAGAAGGAGTTCGTAAGTTTCCTTTCAAAAAATGAAGAGGTTTTCAACCTTTCTGAAACAAACATTAGGGAACTCAAAAATCAGTTTTTACGCAAACTAATCCCTAAGAACAAATTTGGCATAGAAGAACTACTTTCCTTTAGTTACTCTGTTGACCTTTTGGGTTTTGGTAGTAGTGATAATAGTGATCTCAATTTTGCATCTGATACTTCCTCATTTCAAACTCAGTTTCCGGCTCTGTATAGTTTCTTCCAAGGAGATATATACGGTAAAAATTTACAAGCAAACAATGGCGGTACAAAACTATCATGGCTTGACTCATCTGGAGCTACAATTGAAATCCCACTAAATCATTCATCTGTCAGGAAGTGTATTATTGAATATTTTGCTCGAAGCCAACCCAATCCTGAAAAACGAATTTATGTTATTCCAAGTTTAGCCTTATCTAAAAAGAGTTACTATTATCTTACCGATGAGCAACGTAATACTTTAGAAAAATTGCTGGGTGTGCGATTTCTACAACTTTGAAACTAGTTTGTAAAAATTGAACCACCTTGGCTGTGGGTTATATTAGCTTTCATCTTTAACTATACCTCGATTTTACCTTTCTGCGATTCCGCCATTTTTTGCTCGACGAAGCCTTAGCGAAGGCGATTGCCTTCCTGCCCATCAAATAAAGCCTAAACACCTGTTTATCTGTCATTTATATTGAAAACACCCCCTGTTTTCACCCTTCAGCTAATATTTCTGAGAATTTATTTCCGGTTTCATGATGACCTTTTATACCCTCCTGCGATATACTCACAAACACCAAAAAACCAAATCTTAAACTTTAAAACCTTTAAACAATGAAACCAAATACTAAAATAATCATGACTGCTCTGGTTGCCTTTATCGCCATCCTGCTCATGGCGCAACCCAAAAACGAATCATACACTGACATTTCCTTTACTGAGGATTATTCGCCAGAAAGCAATTACGGTGAAAATTCATTCAACTCCCAGGCAGAAAACCAACAACCTATGAAAACGATGAAAACAAGCAGACCAGCCGAAGGCAGCGATAAAATAGAAATGAAAAAAATTGTTAACCCACAAACAGGGAAAGTTGCCGGATACATGCCTTTGCCCACAACATGGAATATAATTGATGGCGCAATCTCCGGCCCAAACGGAATCGTAGCAAAAGAATATGCAATGAAAGTGTTTGATAGCGCACAACGAAGACCCATGTCTGCTCAACAAATCCTGCGTCAGGAATTAGCTCCATCAATTCAAAAAGCCGGAGGAAAAATTCAAAACACCTTTCCGATACCCGGTATCATGAAATATGATGAAAATTATAGCAACCAATTATATGGTGCCAACCAAACACAACGATCCTTTGATGTCATCGGTGTGGATCTAATTGATCAGAATGGCAAACCAAATTTTATCATCATTCGACAAATCGCCTACAGCTACGGATACGGTGGCACCTGGGGATACATGACCCATACGTTGGAATGCCAGCCATCTGAATACGAATCAGCACGTGACGCCTATATCTACGGTCTCGTTAATGCACAAAACAATCCCGATCAGATCGCCGATTACAACAGAAATGAAGCTATGAAATCCGAGCAAAGCTGGGCCGCACACAATACCAAAATGAGAAATAATCAGGCCGCTTTCGATGCCAGAAACCGCGCTTACACCACTTCAAGTAATGCCGCTCTCGATGCCAGTATGGAACGATGGAGAACCAACAATGAGATCAGTGACATGAGCATGAATACATGGAAAAGTACCAATGCCTCAAGCGATAGAATGCAAGACATGACCGTCAATGGGATCCACGAATGGGAAAATGTCTACAATACAAATGACAACTCTACCTACAAGGTGGATGCCGGATATGACCGCTACTTTATGAATGGCCAGGGAGAATACTTCGGAACAAATGACCAATTCTATCAGCCGGGTCAGGATGTTAATCTGAACGGTACATGGAATGAAATCGAACGAAAAGAAAACTAAAAAACCTCATTGAAACTATGCTCTGACTGCTGTCAGGGCATAGTTTTATTTGAATACCACTGTATACAATTCCTGAAAGCAGGAAAAATCCAGGTTGATTCACTGCATAATTTATATATTAGACAGATTTCTCTTTTCTCTTTATAAATCATAGGCAGAAATTGACGGACCAAGAAATATACGCTGGAATCATCCGAAAGGATAATGCGACATTCGCCTACTTGTACAAGGAGTATAAGCGAATGATCCTTTCCATGGTGCAAAAGAATAGCGGCAATGAAGAAGATGCGCTGGATATCTTTCAGGAAGGATTAGTCGCTATGTGGACCAATATCGCCCAAGGCAAATACCAACTGAATGAAAATACAAAACTGTCCACCTACCTATATTCCTTATGCCGCAATATTTGGATCAGTCGATTGAGGAAAATAAAACCAGGCACCACGATAGAAATACAGGATGAACACCATAGCCATGTAGATGTGGATGACCAAGAAGAAAATTACAACCTCATCGCCACTTTGGAAAAACAACTCTCAAAACTAAATGAAGGTTGTAGAAATTTATTAAAACAATTTTATTACGAAAAATCATCCCTCAAAGAAATTGCACTGCAAATGAATATCACCGAAAAAACCGCTAAAAACAATAAGTACCGGTGTATGCAAAGTTTGAGATCATACTATGAAAACCAAGCGGACGATGAAAGCTGAAGAGATACAAAAGATTGATGAATTTATTCAAGGGGAAATAACCTATCCACAATTGATAGCCTATGCGGAATCCGTAGGCCTGACGAATGTTGATGAAAAAATTGAATGGGTTCGAAACGCCGGAATCGCCATAGAAGCCGATGGTGTACGCCATCAGTTGAAAGATTTAATAGCCAAAACAGAAGACAAAGGAAGTTCGAATAAAGAAGCACGTGTCCTTTCAATGAAACCCATCCGCTGGGTGATCGGCATCGCTGCGAGCGCACTCGTTCTCGTCACCGGTTACTGGGCATTATTTCAGCAGGATGGGATGGCCAATCAATATGCCGCCTACGAATATGTAGATCCGGGACTTCCCGTGGTCATGAGTCAATCAAGCAACTATGCTTTATATGATGCACTCTCCTACTACAGCGAAGAAAATTATAAAAAAACAATTGAGAAATTATTAATCCTTCAAGATGAAGGGGAAAGCTCAGATACTATATTATTTTATTTGGGGGCCAGCCAACTCTACAACCAGGATCCACATTCAGCACAAACGACATTAAATAGCGTACTGGAATACCCGGATTCAAAATTTATCGAAAAAACAGAATGGCTCCTCGTGATGTGTGCCCTGAAAGAAAACGATACGGCACTTGCCAAAAGCCAACTAAATAAAATAGCGAATAATGCTAATCACCTATTTAACAGGAAAGCACTGGACCTGCAAAAAACACTTGATCAAAAATAAACCCATCATCCCCTACTGAAACCAACACAAATTGAACCGCCTCAAAACATACCCGCTCGTTTTATCAGCGATGATTAGCTTAGCCATCTGCGTCAACACTTCGGCACAGGAGCTGGTGACCATGGATAGTCTACTGGACAAAGCAGGGGCTTTCTACAGTCAGGATCAGTTTGATTCCTCTGCATACTATTACAATCTAGTCTATCAGGATAATAATTTGGAAAATAAAATCCAGGGGCTGGCAGGCAAAATCAAAATCAATATCTATAAAAACTCGTTTAAGGAGGCTGACTCACTTCTCCTCATTGGGGATCAATTGATTTCGAATATTCCCTACACCAGTGCCGTATGCAAATACGAAATTATGAAAGGTGAATACTTTCGTAAGTCCTCTCGATTTCCGGAAGCACTCGCCCTTCACAAAAAAACTGTCTTGAAAAGTGAAAAACTTCAAAATGCAAGTCAGTTACACGCCGATGCTCTACTCTACACGGCATTGACCTATGAACGTATGGGGCAATATGATTCCTGTCTGATTTATGCAGATCGGGCGTATGATGTTTTCTTTGAAATATCAGATACTACTGACATACGATTTAGCTCTGTAGCTAATAGTTTGGGTGTTTGTTATTATCGAGCCAATCAATTTGAAAAAGCTAAAAAACTTTATCTGCAGGCTAAGAAAATAGCAGAAACTAAACTTGGTCCAACATCTGCTGACTTGTCCTATGTTTTAGGCAATCTTGCTTCGCTGGAAAGTGAGGCACAAAATTATCGTGAAGCAATCAAGTATGCCGAACAAGCCCTTAGGATCAGTAAAGCGTTAAAGGATGAAGGAGGCTCTGCCTCCAACTATTATTCGCTGGGCGTCTACTATTACTATTTGGGTGACTACGGACGGGCCAAAGATTATCTGGAATCCTGTATCGAAATTCGGGAACGTATTTTCCATCCCTTACATTCAAACCTTATATGGCCCTATCAAGTCCTTGGTATTACCTTGCAAGAATCAGGTGATGATGAAAACACTATCTATTTTAACAAAAAAGCAAAGGACATACTCATCGCCAATTATGGACCGAAAAGTCTTGAAGAAGGATTCCTCCATGAGAATATGGCCACGGCTTATCTAAACTCAGGCAACACGGATTCAGCCCTCGTCTACATTAAAAAATCAAGCGACATTCTTTTGAGAATACTTCCGGAAGATGACTACGCGCTTGGAATTCATTACTTCACTTTGGCCAACATGCATTACATAACTTCCGATTATGAAAGTGCTAAACGCTACATTCAGGAATCCATTAATGTATCCACGCGCATTGGAGCAACCAACACCAGCGATTTCGCTCAAAACCTTGCTTTAAAAGGGCTAATTGAGGCATATCTAAAAAATTACGATCGTGCTGAAGAATTATTCCAAGCTTCACTTTCCATCATTCGAAAAGGAGAGACCTTCGAATATTCAAGTAGTGCTTTTTGGACGCTGGGGACTTATGCCCGCTATCAATATGACAAATACAAACGTACAGGCGATCAGGTAGCGCTGAAAATATATAACGAATATGCAGCGATCTATTTGGATCATTCTAATAAATTTAGAAAGCAGTTTAACGACCCTTACACTAAGAGTGCACTCATTCGAAATAATGTCAGGATATACAACGAGAACATTGGTATCTATCACCAGCTCTACGCCCAAACCAAAGACGCCCAATACCTTGAATCTGCTTATTTGTTTTCCGAAAATGGTAGAACAGCGCTCCTTCGAGATATGCAGGATGGCAGAATTCAACATTATGCCGGCGTCTCGGATAGCTTGTTGGCCAAAGAACTCCGATTGCAAAAAGAGATTACCACCCTGAATCAACAATACTTTGAATACCCCGATTCATCATCCATCAAACAATCTTTATTTGATGCCAAAGAAGCACTCAATGATCATATTGAAGAACTACTAAAAACCAATCCGCAATACTATAATGTAAAATTTAATGCGAAGGTGATGCCGCTGGCAAACGTAAAAGAAAAACTAGTCCGCGAAGAAAATCTCATTGAATACATGAGAGATGACACAGCTTACTATGCGTTGCTAATCAATCGCAAAACTACAGACCTCTTCTATCTTGGCAACAGATCCATGATTGATCTCAAAGTAGTATCCTGGCGCAAATTAATCACTGAGCAAGATGTTCAAAAAATGAATACGGTAAGTGCTGAACTATATAAATACTTATTTCAACCTTTTGAAAAACAAATCACCGGTGACCGAATTACGATCGTGCCCAATGGTCCACTCTTCTATTTAAATTTTGAGACTTTAAGCTCAACCGGTCAGCCTGATGCTTACCTTATCTACAAATACAATATTAGTTATGCGCTTTCCTTCAACGTGCTCTTCAGCGAGAAAACCAAGCACAATGAAAAAGAAAAGGGTATTGCTATCGCCATCGCACCCGGATTTGAAGATCAAATAAAGAGAAGTTATACTACATCACTGGATACGATGGAAATTGTTGATAGCGATTTCCTTCATACCGTACGTCAACCCTGGTCGGTCAAACTTGCTAACAAACTAAAAAAAGAATTTCGCAACAATGCTTTTACCGGCATAGAGGCCAATGAGAAAAACATTAAATCCAACTTACATATAGGCAATGTCCTTTATTTCGGCACGCATGCCATCACCAATGCGAAAGATCCATTGCGTTCCAAACTCGTACTCGCCAAAGAGATTGGCGAACAAAATGAAGATGGGTACCTGCATGCGTATGAACTCTATGGGCTTTCACTCAATGCTGATCTCGCCGTACTAAATGCTTGTGAAAGTGGCATTGGAAATCTACAGGAAGGGGAAGGCATGATCTCACTGGCCTACAGCTTGAACTTTGCCGGCTGTCCGAGCACCATCATGTCGCTTTGGAAAGTCGATGAAAAAACGAACACAAAAATCACAGATTTATTTTTCGAAAACCTCGCCAATGGTCAAATCAAAAGTGAGGCTTTGCGTAATGCAAAATTGACCTTTCTCACCACAGCCGATCAGTCACAAATGCATCCATACTATTGGTCCGGCATGGTGCTGATGGGCAATGACGGAGACGTCTATTTTAAGAAAAAAGGCTCTCAAAAGCTAATTTTACTGTCGATCGGCTTGATCATACTTGGGTTTCTTGCCTGGTGGAGTTTTAGAAAAAAGGGCTAAGTCAATTTTTCTTAAAAATATTCCTTCTTCATGATGACCTTTTATCCAATTCTGCGATATAAGAGAAAAATCGCTATGAAAATGAGGCATTTTGTTCTTTCCACACTGACCACTCTTTGTGTGGTTCTGATTGCTTGCAGTGCAGTCATCAAAAAACCCTCTTCCCCTGAAGAAGCACTCATTGCTGCCTTACGCAATGGAGAAAACTATATTTCCGAAGGACAAACCTTCAATAGGGCGATAGATTTCAATCAAATATTTGAAGATGAAGCGTCGCAATCCTTATATATAGACAGCGAACTAAGATTTACGAACTGCACCTTTAAAGGAAAGATCAGCTGGGCGCAACAGGAAAGCAGGAAACTCTACTTCCAAAAGGCGCTCATTTTTGAAGACTGTGTGTTTGATGACGAGGTAATACTTAATGATGCCATCTTTAAAGGTGTCTTCCAAATTGGAAAAGGCACTTTTAGAAAATCTCTAGACCTCCAGCGCAACTCTTTTTTACTTACCTGCCGCATTGATGAAAGCGCTTTCGGGCAGGACCTTCTGGTACAGTACAGCAAATGCCATGAAGAGCTTTCCTTGTTTGGCAATAGCATCGGCAACCATCTATTGTTACAAGGCATCTCCGTATATGGAAAATCCCAACTCAGCAATCTCGAAATACATGGGACGGTAGATCTCTCCAATGCCCACTTTCATGAAGACTTCATGATGGATTATGCTAAGGGCGGAAAAAAGGTACTGGGTGGTAATTCAAAATTTAACAGCCGATGCTTTGTCAGAAATATCGCCGGATTCGACATGGTGGACTTTTCCGGTAGCTACTTCCTTGGGAAACGGATCTATACAAGTGTAGAAGACACCATAAAACCCAATATGGCAGGCAGTTTCATACTCACAGAAGCCCAGTAAATACTGCCAAAAACCCCAAATCAATAATATGTCCGGATTTATTTCGGACATTTTTTTTGCCAGATGATGACCTTTTAATCTATTCTGCGATAAAGGAGTGTAATCAATTTTAAAAACCTATAACAAACAATCATGAAAACTAACGCAACCATCTTACTAGCACTTTTGATCTTAGCATTGCTGTCTGCCTGCAACAAAGACGACTCCGTGACCCCTGACAATAATCCAACAGATTTGGAATACGGTCTTGGTGCCTTTGATAATGAAACTGACGACAATGTGCCTAAAGGAATTTACTTCGGCACCGGTACTGTACCAAACCAATACGACATATCACAATACCTTCCTCCGATCGGTGATCAAGGACAGTATGGCACATGTGTAGCCTGGGCACTAGGGTATAATCTAAAATCAATGATTGAAGCGCAGGATCTCAATTTAACACCTTCTCAACTAGCACAAGCGAGCAACCAATTTAGCCCAAAGGATCTATTCCTTTCGATACCTTCTGACCAGCGCGGTCCTGATTGTGGTGGCACGTATCTATACTCTGCACTTGATGTAATGCAAAACAGAGGTGTTGCAAAAATGAATACAGCGCCTTACACGGATGTTCAAAATTGCGCGCAGGGCACGCAGAACTCATGGAACAATGAAGCGGGCAACTTTAAAATAGAAAACTACCGATCCGTTGATCTCAGTGTGACTGCGATCAAAGAACAAATTGCTAATGACAGACCTGTTGGTTTTGGAGCGCGTCTTGGTGATAATTTTATGACCTGGGATTCTGATCAGGTATTAAATGGTCACACCTCCTTTGATCGTGTAGGGCAACATGCAGGGCATTCGATGACGATCGTTGGATATGATGACAACAAAGGAGCTAATGGTGCTTTCCGAGTGGTTAATTCCTGGAGTCCAAACTGGGGTGATCAGGGATTTATCTGGATAGACTATAATTTCTTTGTCTCTGACGACTTTGCAAATGTGGCGTATGTTGCTACAAACAAAAAAGGTGATATCGATCCTAATGATCCGACTGATCCAACTTCCAACGGGAATATTGATTTGGTGCCATGGGGTTTGTATGATAGTCAGGTGGGTGCTTCACCAAGAGAAAGATCACTGAGTTATAATGTGTACAATATTGGTACAGAAGCAGCAAGAGCTTCATCCGACTGGGCAGTGACTTACCTTTTCTACAATGCTTTTGATGCAAACGACTATGGCTTCCTGTTGTTTGATTACTATTCAAATGACTTTGGTAGTCCGGGTCAAAATGCTGAAATGCAAAGTGGTCCCGGCCTCAGTGGCAACTGGTGGAATCATGTAGATGTACCGGGTGGATCAAGCATCTCACAAGCTGTTAACGGATCACAGGAAAATTTTGACTGGGCTTATGAAGTACCAAATATCACCGGCTACTACTACCTCGTTATGATCGCAGATGTCTATGATGTACTTGGTGACAAAGACAAAAACAACAATTACTACTATATCACGGATGACTATGGCTACCCGATCTACTTTCAAAATGGTGTTGCTCAAATCGTCAATGATGATTCAGTCGTCAGAGGGGCTGCTACGGCTCCTTCCGGACAGTCTGCAGTACACAAATCTCCCGCGCAAAAAAATAAAGAGCTTAGTAATGCTTACACAAAAAGTGAGATCCAGGACATGCTGATCCAGCATAAAAAAGATGGAACACTTCAGAAAGGAATTTCAAAATTTAGAAAAAAATAAAAGAATACGAATCTCATTTTTGAAAGGCGAACGCGGGAACGGGTTCGCCTTTTTTTTGTGAAAAGAGAAAAACAAGTCCTGAGACTTCAGACAAAATTACTAATTACGAATTACGAATTACAAAAATAATTCTTTGCGTCCTTTCCTTAGCGCCTTTGCGTCTTTGCGAGAAAAACGTTTCCTGCAGAGTGCCTGTCCTTCGCCAAGGCTATGGCCAGTGAAATCAGAAAAAGAAATAAAATAAATGCAGATAGCCTGGCTTAAATAATTTGTCCGAAGGTCAATAGGTTATTATCCGGATCGAGCATCGAAAATTCTTTTTGGCCCCACGGCTTTATCTCCAACGGACCATTCGGATGAATAGTCGTTTTACGATCTACCAATGATCGATAAAAACTGTCAATGTTGTCAGTTCGAATATACACCTGTCCATAATTTTCTTTGGGATCAAGCGCTTTAAATTCAAAGAAGTGGATTTGAATCTGGTCTTTTTTCAGCATCAAATAACCCTCAAAGTCTTCACTTCCAAACTCTTGAAATCCCAACATATTCATGTAAAACTCTCGCGTAACTTTTTTGTCACGCATGGGCAATTTGGGGTTGATACTGGTGAGCATAGTTCTTTTGTTAAAGTCAAAATCGGTTGTGGTGGATAGTACTTACGCAGGTTGTCGTTTAGTGCTTTGATTCTTTATGTATTCCTCTATTTCTACAAAACTCATTCCCTGCAAATCTTTTGAAATCTTGTCTTAATTTCTCTTACTGTTGCACGGAGTCAAACTCCCTTTTATATTTTCTTCTTTAGTTTTTATACTCCACTTTTGCTTTAAGTGAACGAATTTCCAAAGATGGATAGCTCATTCTTATAATAATTGAATTATGACCTCCTATCCGAAAACTTTCACAATGTACTTAAATTC
>JBBKXT010000135.1:0-3978 GCA_037969625.1 Saprospiraceae bacterium | reverse complement strand
TCGTGGAGAAAATGAGTATTGTGTATTGAAAAGGTGGGTGGAGTAATGCAGGTTTTGTTGTTGCCATATCCAACTGAAATTGCGGTTATAAGAAATATTTCTTTTGATCTGAGAAGTTCATGTAGGTCATGGAATTAAAGTATAGTTTAAAAGGACTTGAACTTCTCACACAATAAGCTTCTTTTGCAGGTATCCACAATAATTACAATCCCTGATTATTTCGTTGTCCTTGCTGCCCTGAGGTATTAAAACATGGCTAGGTCTTTCTTAGGGCAATTTCGCTTCTTATATAGGGAATTAGCACATTTACTTTCAGTGAACCAAAAGCAGATTCGATCTGTTTAACTGCTGGAAAGGATAGAGAATCAAGCCGAAATTAGCGTGTTTGATATATAATAACTATATCTTTGCCATCGAGTCATGAATACACAAAAGGTCCTACGACCAACATATGATCACTTCTTGTCCAACACACTGATGGGTTTTCGTCCGTTGGCACTTTCCTCTACCTATATAACAGGTAGCAAGGCTTACCTCATTTAGATCCTCCGTTTCCTTTTTTGAACGGAGGATACGCCTTCAAAAGTTTGTTTGTTGTATGCTCAATTGAGGATGCCAAACATAGATTTTTGTAAAAATCCAAATTTTCTACTACCCTACAATAGGCCATTCAAAATGGTCTAACATGCTGAATATCCGGATGAACAACCATCTGCTTTGTGTTAGCAAGGTCAATTGGAGGTTATCTCTAAAGTTCTGGCATAACGATAAACCAGATAGTGGTAAAACTACTGTCTGAAGGAACCTAATCATTAAGAATAGTCATAGCTCATTTTAAAATGGAAATATTGCGAAAACCCTTTATTGTTATTTGGGTGATGGCGATCAGTATACTGATTCTGATCAGCGTATTGGTGATGACACACTTGTGGACTGTTGGATGGCTTCTGCTGCCACTTTTGGTGTTGGGCATGGTCGTATATGATACGTTTCAGCGGAAACATACTCTTAGAAGAAACTATCCATTGATAGCCCGACTGCGCTATTTATTGGAGTCCGTTCGGCCGGAAATCCGGCAGTATTTTTTTGAAGGAGAATTGGATGGAAAACCGTTTAACAGACGTCAACGTTCGATCGTATATCAACGTGCAAAAAATGACAAACAAACAATCTCTTTTGGGATGCAGGATGATCCGAATCGTATTGGTTACGAATGGGCCGCGCATTCAATATACCCGCAGAAAGCTGACCCTAATTCCTTCCGCGTGTTGATCGGTAATCATCAATCTCACAAACCATATGAGGCTAGTATTTTTAATATAAGTGCAATGAGTTATGGTGCATTGAGTAAAACAGCCATTTCTTCATTAAACAAAGGGGCTGCTTTAGGTGGTTTTGCGCACAATACAGGTGAAGGTGGAATTAGTGATTTTCATTTGGAGGGTGGTGACCTCATCTGGCAGATAGGCACCGGATATTTTGGGTGTCGAAATGATGATGGTACATTTTCAGAATCTCTTTTTAAGGAAAAAGCATCGTTGCCTCAGGTGAAAATGATCGAATTGAAACTTTCACAAGGGGCTAAGCCCGGGCATGGTGGACTGCTGCCGGCTGAGAAAAATACAGCGGAGATCGCAAGGATTAGAAATATTAAACCCTTTCAAACCGTACATTCCCCTGCCTCTCATAGTGCCTTTTCCAATGCCCTGGAACTTGTACAATTTCTGGCAAAACTCCGTGCTTTGTCCGGCGGTAAGCCCGTTGGATTTAAATTGTGTATTGGTAGGAAAGAAGAGTTTGAAGACATCATCCAAGCCATTGTTGTCACAGGTCATATTCCTGATTTTATTGTAATTGATGGGGCAGAAGGCGGTACAGGAGCAGCTCCATTGGAGTTTATTGATTACATGGGTATGGCATTAACAGAAGCATTGGTTTTTGCTTCTAAGGCCTTGAAAGAATCGGGCATACGAGAACATGTTAAAATTATTGCTGCCGGAAAAATCATAACGGCATTTGATCTAGCCAGGGCAATTTCACTTGGAGCCGATGCCTGCTATAGTGCCAGAGGTATGATGTTCGCATTAGGTTGTATTCAAGCCTTGGTCTGTGATAGTGGTAAATGCCCTGTTGGTATTACCACCCAGGATAGATCGCTCTACAAGGGAATTGATCCATCTACAAAGAGTGTTCGAGTCGCCAATTATCATAAAAACACCCTGAATGCGCTTGCGGATTTTGTGGGTGCATGTGGTTTGGAAAGTTCAACGGAATTGACCCCCTCGATCTTTTTCAAACGTACGGATTCAAACACGAATCAAAGCTTCGCAGATCTATATTTTAAAAAGCTTCCCAATCAGCGGGAGCCTCAATTAATCAGAAATTAAAATTTAAAAAATGAAACCTACCATCGCATTAACGGATTACAATATCCTACGCCAGTTAATTAATAATCCCGATATCTCTCCGTATGGATTGGAAGCAATGCTCCTAAGTAAGGAGTTAGATAAAGCAATCGTCATAGCGGATCATATTCTAGGGGAGGAAATTGTCAGACTTAATTCACATGTTGAAATTAAGAATATCAAAACAGGGAGAGTTTCTAGCTTTAAAATTGTATTGCCCTCACAGGCGCTTCTCAGTGAAAGTAAATTGTCGGTAATGGCCCCTATGAGTATTGCTCTGCTGGGATTTAAAAAGGGGGATAGTTTCGACTGGCAAATGCCGGGAGGAATGAATCGCATCTTGATAGTGAGCGTCAAAAATGTATAGACGGTATTTTCATTAAGTAGAGGGTTTGATTTTCTAGTTGTGGACCATTTTTATTCATAGGTATTCTTCATTGCTAAAATAAAAACGATATGAACGTTATATTGAAAAAACTTAAAGAAGTAATCTCGGATAGTTGCTTAACCATTATTCTGAATACGCACAGAACGAGACCAGATAATAAACAGGATTCCTTGACACTTAAAAACCTGATAAAGGAAGCCGAAGAACGAATATTTGCAGGGCAAAGCAAACGTGATGCTGTCAATTTGGTCCAACGTCTCCATGAATTGGAGACCAAAATTGATCATCATCACAACCTGGAAAGTTTAATTTTATTTGTAAACGAAAGTATTGCGGAATATACACGTCTGCCTATTTCGGTGGAAAACCGTGTAGTCCTTGATCATACATTTGCTACGCGCGATTTGGTCAGGGCATTGCATACAGAATCAAGCTATTATATATTGGTCTTGAGCCAACAAAAGACCAGACTTATTGAGGCTTTTAATGATAAGGTCGTCAGTGAAATAGGCGATCCATTTCCTATCGAGAACACCCAATTTGACTCGGTCACTAGAGCTGAACTTGCCAATGGAAATAGGAAGAACAATCTAATCGCTGAATATTTCAACGGGATTGATAAAGCGGTTAATACAATTAGAAGGGATCATCCACTTCCCGTCCTCATTTGCACCGAGCAAGGTAATTATCACGAGTACCTGAAAATTGTTGATCAAAAGGAAAGCTTTTTTGATACGTATTTAAATAAGAATCGAGTAGAAGAGAAAGCACACCACATCGTGTCTGATGCATGGGAGATTGTAAAGGATTATACACGCGCACAGCATATTACCCGAAAGAAGGAATTAGTGAAGGCAGTTAGTAGTGGCAAGTTTCTAAGTGATGTCAACGACATCTGGAGAGCCATCCTGGAAGGTAGAGTACAAACGCTTTTTATAGAACAAGGATTATTTCAGCCCGGGCTTATGAATGGTCATACCATAACACTGGTTTCAGAAAATGATCGAAGTGGCAAGGAAGTGGTGGATGATATTTTTGATGAAATGATCCTATCGAATATGAACTATGGAGGAGATACGGTTTTCTTGCCGAAAGGAGAATTGACTGATTTCAACGGATTTGGTGCCATTACTAGATACTAGATATTTTTTCACGATTGGATTGGGCTAGATTATTGGATAAATA
>JBBKXT010000134.1:0-7468 GCA_037969625.1 Saprospiraceae bacterium | reverse complement strand
GCGGGAAATTTTGAAGACCCGGTTAGAATTGCTCTTAGTCAACCGGGGATTGTCCTGCTAAATGATCAGGCAAATCATCTTTCTGCCAGAGGACAATCACCCCTTTTTAATAGCTGGTTTTTGGAAGGACTCACCATCGTCAACCCAAACCACACCAGCAATGCCGGCACACTTTCCGATCTACCCACACAATACGGCGGAGGTGTTAATATGTTTTCTGCACAGACCCTTGGTACTACTGATATTTATATGGGCGTCAATCCCATGTCCGTCAATACAAACAGCGGCGCCGCGATCGATATGCATCTACATGAAACGGCCAAACCTGAATGGAGAGCTAAGGCCGGATTGTTAGGCTTCGAACTTGGTGGCGGTACAGCCATTGGCAAACAAAGCATGCTTGACTTTAATTTGCGCTACAGTTTTACAGGTGTGCTAACCAGTTTAGGCGCTGATTTTGGTGGCGAGAAAATCAATTATTATGATGGTGTCATTTCCTTTAGAAACGAAGGTGAAAAACATAAGTTGAAGTTGTTTGCCTGGGCAGGACGCAGCACCAATGTGTTTGAACATGCCGAACCCGCAGAAGATCGAGAGGAATACAAAGATTTTTTCGATATCGATTATGGGAATGATATTCTTGGTGTGGGTGGAACATATGATCTAAGGATTGGGCCAAAACTATTTTTCAAAAGCGGCATGGCCTATTCTGAAAACAACGTGAGCTATTTGAAGGATGGCCCGTTTGATAGCATCCCCGTTTTATTCGAAAGAAACTATATCACCGGTATTACCTCCATTTTTGTAGAAGGTTTTTTAACACATTCCTCAACCGTGCAAACTAATATTGGGATTGGATACACCAATAGTTACTACCATCCATCCGATAAAAAGACCAGCGATAAGGCAGAAAATACTTCCATAAGGCCTTATATAAATACGGATGTAAAATTATCCTCGAAATGGAATTTAGAACTTGGGGGAGAGTTGCAATATAATACTGATCAGCATGAATGGGTGCCTGGATATAGATTTCAAATAAACTGGAATCTTTCAAATTCAAACGTATTGTTTGCAGGCATGCGTCATGCGCCAAACTTACCTTTCTACGAAAGACTATCATATGGAAGATTTGTTCACGTGATTTCTGATGCTATTGAGATTGGATGGAAGTATACCCGGGAAAAACATAAGGTGGGCATAAACATATACAGCCAACACATGGAAAATTTAATCACGTATCCTTATACTTCAAATCCAAGTAGCCAAAATGATTACGAGTATATGGCTGACTATCCTAATGCTCAATATGCCGGAATTTTAGGAAGTGGTCGAAATGGTGCATCCCAGCATATTGGAGTGGAGGGGCAATGGGATTATACATCTTCAAATGGTTGGACGGTAAACGTAAATCAAAGTGTTTACAAAAGCATTCGTGGCTTGGAAGACTTCAAACTTGAACCAGGCCGTTATAATGGAAAATTTACGACGCATTTTTCTCTTTCAAAAGAAGTGCTAAAAGCCGGAGAGAAAAACAAGTTTTGGAACTTTTCGCTCAGAGGACTTTATAACGGAGGACTTTGGGAACCAGCATTCAAAACTGAGAATAATCATCCTCCATACTATGCTTACCCTGTCATCTACAACCAAAAACTTCCAAATTATTTCAGAATAGATGCCGGCATCACGCGCACCATCGCTCGATCAAAAGTTCGCTGGCGCTATTCACTGGACATTCAAAATGTATTTGGTATGACGAATGTGGCTTATCACTATTATGATCCCTATCTGGAGGAGGTGGTGCCACAAAATCAGCTTGGTTTGATCCCAGTTTTGTCCGTTCAGGCCTCTTGGTAAGGCATTTTGTAGAATTTTTTAGATAATTCCCCGGGGTTTACTATTTTTAGGAAACTTAAATACTAAAACCAGAGATTATGGATGACAAAACGAAATCAATTGTAGCACATATTACAGCCATCGGCTGGGTGATTGCCTTGGTGATGAATCAATCAGATAAAGGAGAGAATACTTCCTTCTATCTCCGCCAAACACTGGGAATATATCTCATATGGGTGGCTGGTAGTATCGTCGGGTCCTATACTATCGGAATCATCGGCGCAATTGCTTTCTTTGCCGGCATCATTCTCTGGATATTAAGTTTGGTGGGCGCACTCAGTGGCGAACAAAAACCAGTCCCTGTCCTTGGCGAGATGTTTCAGGATTGGTTTAAAGGGATCAGCTGATCAAAGCTTAAACATTTCCTTTTTCCTGTTTTAGTTTTTAAAAACTATCATCGAATATTTTTCGAATGATATTTATTTTCTATAATCCAACTCGAATTCAATCAGCATGTTTTCAGAAATGACACGCTTGTAGTACACAAGCCCAATGTCTTTTGCATATAATTCCTCGCCGGTCCAACTGGTAGAAGTCCAACCATCTGCCT
Organism: Saprospiraceae bacterium; assembly: GCA_037969625.1. GTDB lineage: Bacteria > Bacteroidota > Bacteroidia > Chitinophagales > Saprospiraceae > Opimibacter. The sequence goes on along the minus strand of JBBKXT010000134.1, from coordinate 5,022 downwards.
CCGTTTCAAAAGTATCCTCTGACGTAAATCGAACGGCAGGAATAGCTTGTGTACCATTATTCCAGGTGGTAAATTCATCAAACTTTCTTCTGCGTGACAATACAATATGCAGCGAATCATCAGGCTGCCACCACTCCATTTTCGTCAACCAGACACTGGACGAATCTCCTGGTTCAAAAGGAAAGCGATGCGGCGATGGCAGATAGACATTTATCTGCTCCCTTTGGCCTGAGGAGTCCGCGGCATAGAGGATCAGGGAGTCCGTGACCACCCCATTGTCAACAACCCGATCAAACTGCCGTTGAACGATATCATCCCCATATCCATAGTTAATGCTCTCAATCAGACCGGGCCCTTTCCTGATATGACGCCAAATCTCCGGTTCTGCAAGGGAGTCCTGTACGTTCTTATAGACATAGACTATTCCTTCTGAAGAAAGGGAGTCCACAGGGAAATAATAGCGCGAAAGGTCAGTTTGTATATCATCCGGTTGCTTACATGCCGGAATTATTATACAAATACACATGACAATTTGGCACAATTTGGATAGTGTGGTATGGTATCTGATCATATCTTTACACGATTAAAAGACAAATAAAGATATGTTTAAAGTGTTCACCAAGATATTTGGTTCTAAATATGACCGGGACGTAAAGACGTACTCGCCTATCGTTGAAGAAATCAACGAACTCTATGCCTCTTACCAATCGCTCTCCAACGACGAGCTGCGTGGTAAAACACTGGAGTTTAGAGATCGGATCAGCGCACATCTGGCCGACCTCGACCAGGAAATAGAAGAAATGCGTCTGGAAGCCGAGGAAGGCACTGACTTTTCTATCAAAGAAGCCCTCTACAAAGAACTTGACGAAGCTACCAAAGAAAGGGATAAATCACTCGAAGTCATTCTGAAAGAGATTTTGCCAGAAGCTTTTGCCGTTGTGAAAGAGACCTGCCGTCGTTTCTTTGAAAACGAAACAATCACCATCACCGCCACTGATCATGATCGTGATCTAGCCGCTACCAAATCTTATGTCGTGGTTGATGGCGAGAAAGCTGTCTGGAAAAACGAATGGACCGCCGCCGGTGGACAGATCAAATGGAATATGATTCCGTATGATGTTCAGCTCATTGGAGGAATGGTGCTCCATGATGGAAAAATAGCCGAAATGAGCACAGGAGAGGGTAAAACGCTCGTTGCGACGATGCCCTCCTACCTGAATGCTCTGGCCGGACTAGGCGTACACATCGTGACCGTCAACGATTATCTGGCTCGACGGGATAGTGAATGGACCGCCCCGATCCACGAATTCCTTTTACTCAAAGTGGATTGCATTGACAAACATCCACCACACTCGCCTGAAAGAAAAAGAGCTTATAAAAGCGATATCATCTATGGTACAAATAGTGAGTTTGGTTTCGACTACCTGAGAGATAATATGGTGCGCTCTCCCGAAGAACAAGTGCAGGGCAAATACCATTATTGCATGATTGATGAGGTTGACTCGGTATTGATTGATGATGCCAGAACACCACTGATCATTTCCGGACCGGTGCCGGAGGGTTCAGAGGAACAGGAATACATCGAACTGCGACCTTATGTGACCAAACTGATCGAAGCACAACGTAAATTGGCGACCACCTATCTTGCGGAAGCGCGAAAGTTAATTCAGGATGGAAATGACGGGAATGATGAAGGAGATGGAGGTTTGGCTCTTTTGCGTTCGCACAGAGCGATGCCAAAAAACAGACCATTGATTAAGTACCTCTCTGAGGAAGGCGTCAAGGTCATCCTACAGCGCACCGAAAATCACTATATGCAGGAGCAATCCAAGCATATGCACAAAGCAGATGAGCCTCTTTTATTCACGATTGATGAAAAAAACAGGCAGGTTGAGCTGACGGAAAGAGGTACGGAGTATTTGTCCCAATACAATAGTGATGCTAATTTCTTTATAATGCCTGACATCGTGGCTGAAATGCAAGCCATTTCTGACAAAGCGGAAGAAACAGGCGAATCACAGGCAGAGGTGCGTCAGACCCTTGCACAGGATTTTTCAATTAAGTCAAGACGCCTTCATGCGATCAATCAATTGTTGAAAGCCTACACGCTTTTTGAGCGGGATGAAGAATATATCGTCATCGAGGGTCAGGTAAAAATTGTCGATGAGCAAACCGGTCGTTTGATGGAAGGTCGTCGTTTTTCTGATGGACTACACCAGGCGCTAGAAGCAAAAGAAAATGTAAAACTCGGAGAGATTACGCAGACCTACGCCACCGTTACTTTGCAGAATTTTTTCCGGATGTACCACAAACTTGCAGGTATGACCGGTACAGCGGAAACGGAAGCCAGCGAGCTCTGGGAAATATACAAACTGGATGTCGTCGTGATCCCGACCAACCGACCGATCACGCGGGATGACAAAGAAGACATGATCTTTAAAACCGCCCGAGAAAAATATAACAAGGTCATTGAAGATATTGTCGAATTGACCAAAGCAGGAAGACCTGTACTGGTGGGTACGACTTCCGTAGATATCTCGGAGAAATTAAGCCGAATGCTTAAACTCAGAGGAATCGAACATAATGTATTGAATGCGAAGCAACATCAACGGGAAGCCGAAGTAGTGGCTGAAGCAGGTTATGCCGGTCACGTGACGATTGCTACCAACATGGCGGGTCGTGGTACTGACATCAAACTTGGAACAGGCGTTAAGGACGCCGGAGGTCTGGCGATCATCGGTACTGAAAGACATGATTCAAGGCGGGTAGACAGACAGCTTCGTGGTCGTGCAGGTCGTCAAGGTGATCCCGGTTCATCTCAGTTTTATGTTTCGCTTGAAGATAATCTGATGCGACTTTTCCATTCAGAACGAATTGCAAAAGTGATGGACAGAATGGGTCATCAGGATGGTGAAGTGATCCAACATTCTATGGTCACAAAATCTATTGAGCGAGCCCAGAAAAAAGTTGAGGAAAACAACTTCGGAATCCGTAAACGACTGTTGGAATACGATGATGTTATGAACATCCAGCGTGAGGCGATTTATACCAAACGCAAACACGCGCTTGAAGGCGCGAGATTACAGCTCGACATCAACCAGATGTTTAATTCGATGTCAGAGAGCATTGTCGAAAATGCAAAACAAAGCAATGACTATGATGGCTTCCTGGAAGAAAGTATGAGCATCATGGGATCTGTTCCTAATGTCGATAGAGAAACTTTTGCAAGCGGTTCTGTAGATCAAATCATTGACACCTACGAAGATCAGGTGCAAGCAGAATACAAATCAAAGCGAGATAAAATAACAAATGTCCTCATGCCGATCATCAAAAATGTGCATGAAAATGAAGGGCACCGTTATAAGCGTATCTCTATCCCATTTACTGATGGTAGAAAAAACGCACTTCCTGTTTCTGCTGATTTGAAGAAAGCATTGGACACACAAGGGAAATCAGTAATGGTCGATATTGAAAAAGCAGTAAGTCTTTTTCTGATCGATGATCACTGGAAGGAGCACCTTAGAAATATGGATGAATTGAAAGAGTCAGCACAAGCTGCTTCCTTTGAGCAAAAAGACCCACTCGTCGTTTACAAAATGGAAGCTTACGAACTTTTTGAAGGCCTCGTATACAAAGTCAATAGTGATGTGTGCTCCTACTTGTCACGTGGCACCCTGATGATGCAAGGCAATGATGAAGTCAGAGAGGCGCGAGAACAAAAAACCGACTTGAGTAAAACGAGCACAAGTCGTACGGATGAGTTGGCCCGAAAGGCGGCTGCAGCCGCAGCTGGTGCAGGACGCAGACCTGAAAATGTTGTTGAAACTGTCAAACGAGAACAACCTAAAGTGGGTCGAAATGATCCTTGTCCTTGCGGCAGTGGAAAGAAATACAAACAGTGTCATGGAAAGACTTAAGGTCTACCATTTTATTAAATAATTTATTAGCAGCACGCCTGCTTTCGATTTTTGCATGATGGGTTTTGCATTTATTTTTAACCCTATATAAAATTGTTTTCATGTCATCAACGCACGCTATTCTTGTTACCGGAGGCGCCGGATTTATTGGTTCGCATGTAATTCGCCGACTGGTGAATAATTATCCGAATTATAAAATTGTCAATTTTGATTTACTGACCTATGCCGGCAATCTGGACAACCTGACGGATATTCAAGACAAGCCCAACTATGCTTTTGAAAAAGGAGACATCAATGATATGCCATTGGTTGGAACGGTTTTGCGCAAATACAAAATAAATGGGATCATCCACCTGGCTGCCGAATCACATGTAGATCGTTCAATTGAAGATCCTCTTTCATTTGTTCGTACGAATGTGCTCGGCACAACATCCTTACTGGAAGCTTTTCGAAGTTATGGTAAAGAGACGGGTTTGAATGGCACATTTTATCATGTGTCCACCGATGAAGTTTATGGCGAACTAGGAGACACAGGGTTGTTTACTGAAACAACTCCGTACTCTCCGCGAAGTCCTTACTCTGCCTCGAAAGCTTCGAGTGATCATTTAGTGCGAGCGTATCATGAAACATACGGCATGCCGATCGTGATGAGTAATTGCAGCAACAACTATGGACCTAATCAGTTTCCGGAAAAACTCATCCCATTGATGATCAACAATATCAGAAATGGAAAAGACTTACCGGTCTATGGAGAAGGTGCCAATATCAGAGATTGGTTATATGTAGAAGATCATGCAGCCGCTATTGATCTGATCTATCACAAGGGAAAAATCGGAGAAACCTACAACATTGGAGGTGATACAGAATTGAAAAATATTGATCTCGTGCGCACCCTGTGCAAAGTCATGGACGAAAAAACCGGACGTATGCTCGGTAGTTCAGAAGAGCTGATTCGCTTCGTCAGAGACCGCGCCGGTCATGATCATCGCTATGCCATTGACTTCAGCAAAATCAACAACGAACTAGGATGGTCACCAGCCACAGATTTTAAATCCGGCCTGGCCAAAACAGTTGATTGGTATCTTTCCAATGATGAGTGGGTAGC